>DASYZH010000274.1:0-21299 GCA_035946435.1 Puia sp.
CTGGACATTCAGCGATGGATCCACGTTCAATACGGACAGTGTTTCAAAAACATTTCCTGTCACGGGCCCCGTTACCATCACCCTCGTAAACAAATACGCCACCTGCACCCAGTCCAACACGGAAACCATCAATGTGGTGAACGCGCTCGCAGCCAACTTTACAGCTTCCAACAACGTGGGCTGCAAGGCGCCGTTAACCGTGCAGTTTACCGATCATACAACACCCACCGCCACCAGTTGGCTGTGGGATTTCGGTGATGGTCAGACCTCGACGGCTCAAAATCCCTCCCATACCTACACGAGCGCGGGCAACTTCACCGTGACGCTTACCGCCACCGGCCAGGGCAATTGTCCCAGTATAGTCACAAAAACCGGCGCCGTTGTCATCCAGGCACCCGTTGCCGACATCGGCGGGACGATCGACGCATGTGTAGCATCAACCGCAACTTTCAATACAATTGCGCCTACCTTAAGCGTCGCCGCACCGGATGGCGTCGCGTCCTTAAACTGGAGTGCACCATTGTCCAACGAGCTCACCTCCACCTCCCCAACCCCCACTTTCAGCTATGCCAATCCGGGTAATTATAAGCTATCGGTTACTATCAATACTAAAGGAGGCTGCACCGCCTCGGCAACTTCCAACGTCCAGATCGGCACGCCGTTGGTACCTGCGTTTACCATCAGCCCGGCTACCACTGTCTGCAACAATTCTCGACTGACTTTCACATCGACCACGGTAGGTTCCCCTCAAAACTATCTATGGACGTTTGGCGATCATAGCGGGAATGAGGTCACCGGCAGTCCGACCGCGACCTATTCCTATACCTTTTTCGGGAACCACCAAGTAACGTTGACCGTTACCAACAACGGCTGCCCCCAGCAGCTTTCCAAGACGGTCGACGTCCTTCCACCCTTTGCGCATTTCGGCTATGCACTCGCGGCCGTCGGCTGCTCGAACCGGTCACTGATCCAATTTAATGACTCTTCTTACCTGGGAGATGTTCCCACGTACGGGCCCGTCAGTTGGTCCTGGGACTTCGGCGATGGGCAGACCGCGTCCGGTCAAACCACAGTCACCGGCCCCATTCCAAGCATCAGCCACCAATACCCACCGCCCTCCGCCACGCCGGCAGTCTATAACGTGACACTCACCGTCACCCAGGGGAGCGCCCCGAACACATGCAGCAACTCGATCACCCTGCCCGTCACTATCGGCAATATCACCCCTTCGTTCAACTCGGTTCCATCCGGCACCGCCTGCCGCAATATGCCGGTGACTTTTACCTCCACCAGCACACCTTTATCGCTGATCAGCACTTATTCCTGGCAGGTAGACGCTCAACCGGCCACCGCGCCATCCCCCAATGCGGCCTACTTGGACACGTTCAGGATAAACGGCCCCCACTCCGTGACCCTCATCGCCTATGATCTCAACAACTGCCCTTCTGCCCCGGTTACCAACCAAATCACGATCGCCGGACCCACCGCAAAATTCGCAATCCCTGCCAGTGGCGGCGGCTGTGACAATGCACCGGTGCAGTTTACCGACCAAACTATCCCAGACCCCGCCTCAGCCGCTATTGTCAACTGGTCCTGGAACTTCGGCGACGGCCAGCTGGCCAACGGCGTGCAAAATCCAACCCACGCCTACACCGACACCGGCTACTATCAGCCGCTTCTGACCGTCACCGACAACGCGGGCTGTATCGATACCACCTCACAGACCATCCAGATCACCCACCCCCTCGTCAACTTCGGCGGCGCCGACAGCTTCTATTGCCCAGGAGTGCCCCTGAACTTTACCGACTCTTCGCAGGGATATGGTCTAACCTATGCCTGGCAATTCGGGGACCCGGCCAGCGGCGCCAACAATATGTCTACGCTGCCGGCGCCTGCGCACACCTTCGCCAACAGCGGCCAGACCTACAACGTCACCCTCACCGTCACCGACCAGAACCACTGTCCCGGAACGAAGACACGACCCGTACAGATCCAGTCGCCCATCGCCGCCTTCAATATTTATGACACCACGGGCATCTGTACACCGCTGCAAACCATTTTCGCCGCGCATAGCCAATATTACGACTCCCTCTATTGGCAGTTTGGCGACACCACCAGCTCCACGTTGGATAGCACCTCGCATTTCTACAACAACTTCGGCATCGACACCGCAAAACTCTTTGTCCAGGGTCCGGGTGGCTGCCTCGACTCCACCTTCCGGCGCGTCCTGATCACCAATCCCAACAACACCTCCAGCGTGACGTTCAGCCCCGCTTCCAGTTGCGATTCAGTACCCGTGAGGTTCAACCTTACGGTACCTGACTATACTACTTTCACGCTGTACTTCGGCGACAACGCGGCCGATTCTTCACAAAATCTTACCCCCTTCCATATGTACCGCAACCCGGCCAGCTATCATCCCGAGATGTTCCTCTCAGACGAAACGGGTTGTGTAGTCGGGATCAACGCCACCACTAATGTGACTGTACTGGGGTCCACACCTTTCTTTACCATTAACAAACACTCATTTTGCGATAGCGCTATCGTCGCCTTGACGGACTACACGATATCCAACGACGGCCTCACAAGCGAGACCTACAACTTCGGCGATGGTTCACCATCGCAAACGGAAAACCCGGGAACGGGCAGCTTCAACCTCAGCCACGATTTCAACCAGCCTGGTATCTGGACCGTATCTATGCAGGTCTCGACTAACCACCTATGCACAGAGACCTATCACGATACAGTCCATGTTTATGAGACTCCACATCCCGTCATGACCATCCCCTCCATCCTCTGCGCGGGCCCCATCCAATTCCAGGGCAGCCTCTCGCCTACGCAGGCGGATAGCATCCTCTGGAGCTGGAATTTCGGCAACGGCATTACCTCGAACGATCAGAACCCCGGCCCTCTCATGCCGCCCGGCACCTTTACCGTGCGGCTCGATGCAGCAATTCGCTTTGGTTGTGCCGATAGCACGTCATCCACCGTTACCATCAATCCTTCACCGGAGATCAAAGGCCCCAACGAGCTCACCGTTCCACTCGGCATCCCAGTTACCATTCCATTTACCTATAGTGCCGATGTGGTTAGCTACAACTGGACGCCCACGGCTAATCTAAGCTGTACCGACTGCGCCAATCCGGTAGCCACTGTGACGCTCGCGACGACCTATGCCGTCACCGTCACCGACGCCAACAGCTGCACCGCTACCGATACCATCCTGATCAAAACGGTATGTAACGACAAGAACTACTGGTTCCCCAATACGTTCTCGCCAAACGGTGACGGTATCAACGACTATTTCTATCCGCGCGGAACCAGCCTCTACAATATCCAATCGCTTACCATCTTCAATCGCTGGGGCCAGCAGGTCTTTCAACGTATGGACTTCCCAGCCAACCAGCAGAACCTGGGCTGGGACGGCACCTTCGGCGGCAAACCCGCCCCGACAGACGCCTATGTATATATAGCGCAGGTAATTTGCGAGAATGCGCAGGTGATCACCATTAGCGGCAACGTTACGCTGATACGATGAAAAATGAAAAAATTTAACCTACATATCCTCCTGCCGTTCCTGCCGCTCCTGTTCCTAACCCTGTGCGTAAGGGCACAGGATATCCATTTCTCCCAGTTCTATGAGACCCCGCTGCTGCGCAACCCTTCACTGGCCGGCATCTTCACCGGCGACTATCGCGTACAGACCGTCTACCGCGATCAATGGAACAGCTTCACCGACGCCTATCGCACCGGTTCCGTGAACGCAGAATACAAATGGCCCATCGGCCGGCAGAGCGACTATTTTACCACTGCCCTCGAGGTGCTTTTCGATAAAGCCGGCACCGCCGCGCTCGAAACGACGGAACTGCTTCCAGCGCTCAATTATCACAAATCGCTGAGTAACGATCGCCCCATGTATCTCTCGCTAGGCTTCATGGGCGGTCTCGTGGAGAAAAGCCTCGACATGAGCAAGGTCACGACCAATAGCCAGTTCAACGGTACCGCCTATGACCCAGCCCTGCCGAATGGCGAGACCATCCTGAGCCCCAACGTTCACTACCTCGATGGCTCGCTCGGCATCAGTTTCAACACCGTTTATGGCCCCGATAACCAAAACTCGATGTATGTCGGCTTTGCCTATCATCACCTCAACCGCCCCAGGAACTCTTTTTACGATAACCCCGCCGTGGAACTTGACCCAAAAGTGGTAGTCTCTTTTGGCTTAAAGTCGATCATCAACGACTACAGCTACTTCACCATTCAGGCGGACTGGTCACGGCAGGGGCCTGATCAGGAGACCATCGGCGGCGTACTGTATTCGTATAAGTTGAGCGAAGAAACGGACCTGAACCAATATACCTTTACCATCGGCGGTCTCATCCGCTGGAAAGACGCCTTTATCCCCGTAATAAAGCTCGAGATGAATGCTTTTACCATGGGCCTCAGCTATGACGTCAATACCTCGGCCCTCAATACAGTGAGCGATTCCCATGGCGGCTTCGAACTATCGCTCTCATATACCGGTTTCCTCGACCGCGAAAATGCTAAGTACCGCGTTCTGTGTCCCAGATTTTAAATTACCTTTAGGACCAGCAAAAAAATCAATTATGTCAAGCATCCAGGTAGGCCAAAAGGCTCCCGAATTCGCTCTCTACGACTCCGACAAAAAAAAAGTGACGCTTAGCGATTATAAGGGTAAGAATGTTCTATTGCTCTTTTTCCCCCAGGCCTTCACCAGCACCTGCACCAAAGAGCTTTGCAGCACCCGCGACAACATTGCCCTCTACAACAGCGCTAATGCCCAGGTCTTGGGGATCAGCGTCGATTCCCTCTTTACCCTGGCCAAATTCAAGGAGGAGCAGAAGCTCAACTTCCCCCTTCTGAGCGATTTCAACAAGACCGCCTCCACGGAATATGGCTCACTCTACGACAATTTCGTATTCGACATGAAGGGCGTCTCCAAAAGATCCGCTTTCGTGATCGATAAAGATGGGGTGGTCCGATATGCCGAAGTACTGGAAACCGCCACTGACCTGCCCGATTTTGCCGCTATCCAAAATACACTCAAAGGGCTTAACTAACTAGACATCAAGCCATTAATTTCATAGCCGGCTTCCAGCCGGCTAATTTTTTTACTTCCATTTCTGGCCGGTTATTTGTATCTTTGAATAGAATCAACTATTTTGGGATTACGTGTTAACTGAGTTTTTGGATTACGTGTAAACTTGAAGCATGAGGATTTTTTACATATTGTTATCCATGATCCTACTGACTTCCCTCCGGGCAAATTGCCAGGTAAGGGGGCCTATGCCCGAACCGGATCACAAGGTTATACGATTCTATCCCAATCCCTGCGTTTCCTACATCATCTTTGAGCTCGCAAAAGAAGACAATAAGATCTACACTTTAGAGATCTATAGTTTCCTCGGCAGAAAAGTAAAGGATATCCCGGACGTCTCCGATAAGACCACCGTGCAGCTCAGTGATCTGCCGCGTGGCATCTATATCTTCCAGCTAAAAGATGAGAACAGCCGCGTAACCGACTCCGGCCGGTTCCAGGTGATCAAATAACACCCTACAACACCTGTACGACCAAGAATTTCAGATAATTGGTATTGTCCCATCCCGTGATGATCGGGTGATCACTGGCCTGTGCCTTGAACGTGACCTGCCGCAGGCGCCGCCGTGCATCCTTGGCCGCCAGCTCGATGGTCTCCAGGAAAACCTCCGGCTTGACGAGATTCGTACAGGATGAGGTGACCAGGAACCCGCCCTTTTTCACCAGCTTCATACCCCGCAGATTGATCTCCTTATAACCGGTGATAGCTTTTTGGATCGTCTCGCGACTCTTGGTAAAGGCCGGCGGGTCCAGCATCACCACATCGTACTGCCGCCCCTCCTTGCTCCATTGTTTCAACACATCGAAAGCATTGACCGCTTCATAATGACACTTGGCCGAAAGCCCATTGAGCTCCGCATTCCGCCGCGCCTGCGCAACGGCATTTTCCGAGATATCCAACCCCAGCACGCTTCGCGCGCCATAGTACCCGGCATGCGTTTCAAAACTGCCCGTATAACAAAAGGCCCCCAATACATCCGCCCCTTTGACGATATGCTGAATGGCCCGGCGGTTGTCATGTTGATCCAGGAAATAGCCCGTCTTCTGTCCGTTCTCGATATCAACATGCATCTGTACGCCATTCTCCCGGAGGATGATGCCCGTGTCGAAAGGTGCGGATAAAAACCCCTTTTGCTGCGGCAACCCTTCCAGCTCCCGCACCGGCACATCGTTTCGCTCATAGATCCCCCTGGGAGAAAAAATACGTTGCAAGGCATCTACGATCGCCGGTTTCCATCGGTCCATACCCAGAGCCAGGGTCTGTATGACAAAATAGTCGTTGAATTTATCGATGATCAGCGCAGGCAAATAGTCGGCTTCGCCAAACACCAGCCGGCAATTCTCCGTATAGCCGAGGCGTTGCCGGTATTGCCAGGCCTCCTGAAGCCGCGAATAAAAAAAGGCCTCGTCAATGGTCTCGGCCTTGTCCCTCGTCAACAGCCGCACCGAGATCTGGGACTGCAGGTTGATATATCCCCTGCCCAAAAATTTCTTTTCGTGCGTAAATACGTCCACGATGCTTCCGCCTGCCGAATCCCCTTCCACCGTAGCGATCTCATTCCCGAAGATCCACGGATGCCCGTTCTCCACGCGCCAGCCGATCTTTTTCTTCAAATAAACCTTTGTCATGGGCGCAAAGGTACAATCTTCTACCACTCTACCACACATACGTCCCAACCGCATATCCATTGAGCGTCGTCGAAAAATTCTTCCCATTGAACTGGACCGTGAACGTCGTAGCCGTCGAGTTGGAATTCAGAACGATGAGCACCTTCTTCCCGCCGGGCGTGAGAAAAGCCACATTCTGCAGATTACCCGTAATATTCGAAGCGACCCGCACACTGCCGGGCCGAACGAATTTGCTCGCATGGGCAATAATATAATAAGAAGTATTCCGGCTCACCGCCGTACCATTGATGGTAAAAGCGCCCTGACAGACCCCGCAACCACCTGGTGTATGCGGCCCATAGTTCTCATCGGCGGCCATATTCCACTCGAGCACATTCCGGCTCCAGTTACGCGTTGCACCCACGATGAGATTGGTGATCGCCCATTCCAGATCGCCCTGGAAATTACCCGGCCCCGCTACATATTGTTCCGTGAAATACACATTCTTACTGGGATAGGCGTTGTGTACCGTGGATAGGGCCGAGATATCGCCGGCATATAGGTGAAACGCCGACCCGTCCACATATTGCGCCGCATTCGCATCTCCAAGGATATACAACGGATACTGCGGCACATCACAATTATGATCCCATACGATGATCTTGGTAGTGATGCCCGCCGCCTGGAATGCCGGCCCGAGGTAGTCCCGCACAAACACGGCCTCAGCCGTATCCTGCATCACCATGGCGGGATTATTGTTGGCATTCAATGGCTCGTTTTGCGGCGTGATGGCGTCGATGGGTATCCCATTAGCCTTCATCGCCTGGATATATTTCACAAAATACCGGGCATACACGCTATAGTATTGCGGCAGCAACGATCCACCGGATGCATTGTCGTTGCTCTTCATCCAGGCCGGAGCGCTCCAGGGACAGGCCAATAGCTTCATCGTGGGATTGATGGCCAGGATCTCCTTCAAAAGCGGCACCAGGTAGGTCTTATCGTCGGACAGGTCGAAACTGGCCAGCGTCGTATCCGGTGACGAAGGAGTTCCGGCGTCGTCATACGAGAATACCCGTGCACTCATGTCCGAAGCGCCAATCGTCAGCCGCAAATAGCTTACGCCGATATGCGTGCTGTCCGTGGCAAACAGCTCCTGCTCCAATGCCTGCCGCTGGGCGGTCGGCAGCCCATAGATCAGCTGCGCACTTCCCCCCGTGAGGCAATACCCGAAACCGTCGATGGTCTGGTAGGTTTGCGTGGTGTCCACCGTGATCACCGGTTCTACAGCCAGGCCGTTGCCGAAGTTCAGCGCCACATTCTGCTGTTGGAACAAAGCGCTCTTATCCGGATTCGTAAGCCAAAGAGCCACCTGGCTGTTGACTACCGGTGTAGGAGGAGTAGAATCCGTGGGCGGTGGAGTCCCCGTGGACGGGCTACTCTTCTTGCTGCAGGCCGAGAAACCGCCTGTGAGGATAAGTATCAGTAAAAAACAAAAGCTCGATCTCATAAAGTCTATTGTTGAAAGACACGCACATAATCCACAAACATCCGCTGTGGGAAAACCGTCGTATTATCCGGTGGCCCCGGCCAGTTGCCGCCCACCGCCACATTGAAGATAAAAAAGAACGGGCTGTTGAAGGGATAGGTTCCGCTCGTCACATTGGCAGCGCTTCCGTTGACATACAGATGATCGTCTACCAGGAACTGCAGGCTGTCCTGTTTCCAGATGACACTGAACACATGGAACTGCTGGCTAAAATCCCCGGAAGAAAGATCGTAGTTGTTATTGAACGTGCCTTCGCTGCCACCCGATTGCTGCCAGTGCATCGAACCCGTGACCTGGCCCGGAGCGCTTCCCACCAGTTCCATAATATCCGTCTCGCCGCAACCTGGCCAGGGTACCGTGCTGATATTCGAACCCAGCATCCACAACGCCGGCCACATCCCTTTGGCCACCGGCAGCTTGGCGCGGATATCGATCCGCCCGTAGGTGAACTGCTGAAGACCCGCAGTAAGGATCCGCCCGGAAGTGTAATTGTTGCCGCCATACGACTCCTGCCTCGCCTCGATGATCAAGTGGCCGGCGGAGACAAAGACATTCTGCGTCCGGTTCGTATAGTTCTCCAGTTCCTGGTTCCCCCAACCCGATCCTCCCTGATCATACGTCCAGTTACTGGTGTTTAAACTGTTCCCGTTGAACTCATCACTCCAGGCAAGATGATAGCCGGGATAGCTCGCAGGTGTCTCATACCCGGTGGTATCGGTAGGAAGATACAAAAGGTCCGAGTTCACGATCGTCCCCGTGGCCTTGGCCGTACCCAGCGTGCTGTTCACGGGGTTGCTGATCTGGAAATAAAAATTCTGGTCCGCCTGGCGCAGGCTGTCGCCCGCCACCGGTACATCGACATATACTTCCGTCTGCCCGGCCGCAATGGTAATCGACCCATTCGTGGCCGTATAATCGACACCCGCTTTCGCCGTCCCATCCGCCGTGGCATAGCTCACCGTAACGGTCTGCGTACTTGCCGCACTGAGATCGATATAGAACCGGAAGGTCGAAGCCTGCGTTTGCCGGTCCTGCGTGACATCGCTGACGTGTACCGCGGGCCCGGTGGATTGGCTATTCGATTGCCCGCTGCCGCTGCCTTTCGAGCAGGCGGCCGTTCCGGCTATCAAGAGGTATAGCAAAGGCCTGATCATCGTTTTCATTTGTGGATTGTTATCACTCAATATTACGGTTGGTCCAGGGCAATATCGGCCACCGTTACGCCTCCGGACCCCAGCGTTCCGCCCGCGCTACCGGCCTTGATCACCATATAATACGTGCCGGATGTGGCAACCGAGATCTCTCCTGAACCTGGACCGTTGCCGGAACAGCCGATGCTGACCACATTCCCGTCAAAGGCGCTCTTTCCGCAACCGGCCCACCAGTTCAGCGAATAGATCTTGTTATCGGTATAATCGGAGCCTTGGGTCGGCACGGTAGCGCCGAGATAAAATTCCACCCAGGATTGATTGATACCGGAACCCGATACATTCGCGGAGAATTTGTAATTAACTCCCGCCTGGAGCGTGACGGCCTGGTAAACACCACCATTGGTGTTGCCCGTATTGCTAAGCACCAGTCCGCTTGACGTAAAGGTAAACGTCGTCTGCGGGCCACCGGTATTCAGTACCGTCCAGGACGAGGCGCTGGCCGTGTCGAGGGTTCCGCCCCGGAGCAATGTGTTACCCAGGTCGTCGCTGGCTACCGACACGATCTGCGAAGCAGTATCATAGCCACCTTTACCTACCGCCGTCAGGACGATGCGGTAATTCCCGTGCTGTGCAAAATGGATCGTATCGCTGGCCGTTCCGGCAACCGGTGATCCGTTGCCCGTACTCCAATACCAGCCGAAGATTCCCGACGTACTGGCCGTACAAACAAAAGTATTGTTCACACCGGAGACCTGCGTGACCGTAAAACTGGCTTGGGGAGTCGAGCCTAAAGCCGGCGCAGTGTTGTCCGGTGTACAGCCGGCTAAAACAAATAGGCTACAAATTATTATTTTCCGCATATGGCAATTGTTTTAAAATGAGCCGGCCCAAAGGCCGGCCTCAATGAATTAATTATATCCGGGATTTTGAACCAGCTTCGTATTGTTGAGCTCCTGCAACGGGATCGGCAATACCTCGTTCTTATTCGTCTGGAATCCCTTCGAGGCCAGCACCGTAGGCGCCTGTCCTGTGCGTACCAGGTCGAACCAGCGATGTCCTTCCGTAGCCAATTCCAGCCGGCGCTCGTTGTAGATATTATCCAGGGTCGCCGGAACCGAAGCCAGTCCTACTCTCGCCCTGACGGCGTCCAACAGCTGCTGCGCCCGCGCCTGATTGCCGCCACCACGTACTAGCGCTTCCGCTTCCAGTAAATAGGTATCGGCCAGACGAATTTCGACCTCGTCATTCCTCCAGTTCAGCTCAATATTCCCCGTAGTGCTCTGATAAGCAGCGAGCGGCGCAAACTTGCGGACAAAATAACCCGTGTTCTGGTACCCGGGAGTATACTTGCAGACACCCGCCTTTGCCAAACTGTCGATGTTGACGATGGTTGCCGCATACCGGGGATCACCCTGCAACGCGTTTACGAGGTCCAGGGTCACCGGGCAAAATCCATAACCAGCGGCGTTGGATTCAAAGGTCGGACCACTATAGCCACGGGGACCTACCATCTGAACGCCTACATTCCCATCGAAATTGGGCCAGTTGCCCCAGGTCTTGCCGGCCTGGTTCGTATGCACGATCTCGAAGATGGACTCCGCATTGAACTTATTGCCGGGATCGAAGATATCCGCATAGTTGGGCAACAGCGAGTACACGGGTGAGGTATTCACCTGCTCCAGATCATTCGCCGCTTCCTGCATCCGCGAATTATTATTCTCATAGATGATCGCCTTCCCAAGCAAAGCCTGCGCAGCGCCCTTGGTGACACGCCCGCCTTCCGTGGCAATATTCACCGTAGCCGGCAGGTTGGGAATCGCCGCATTCAGATCCTTCTCGATCTGCGCATAGATATCCGCCGGTTTCGCCTGCACCTGCGTGAACCATTCCGCCTGCGAGAGCTCCTTTGTGATCAACGGAACATTACCGAACTCCCGGACCAGGTCGAAATAGTAGTAGGCCCGAAGGAACTCCATCTCCGCCGTATACCTGCTCTTCAGATCCGAGGTAAGACCCGGCACATCGCCGATCTTGTCCAACATCGTATTCACCCGCGCAATGCCCGTAAAATTCCGATTCCAGAGATCCGACGGTACGTTCGGCGTCGCAGCCTGCAACGTATAGGTATTCCAGGCCTGCATGCCGGGGTTGTCCGAAGACGAACCGCCGCCCGCATAACACTCGTCTGAAGCCAGGCTCAACAACACCATCTTGGGCGCATAAGAGCTGACTACCGTCCACGACAGCGGATTGTATGCGGCTACCAAACCGGCAAAAGCCTCATCGGGTGTTTGATAATAATCACTTTCGACCGCCTGCCCTTCAGGCTGGGCTACGAGGAAACTCTTTTTACAAGCTCCTGCACTAAACAAAAGACAAGCAAAAACGGAGCAATATAGTAAGGTAGTTTTTTTCAGAATGTTCATTTTTATCGTTAGAATCCGACGCTTAAGCCTGCTTGCAGGGTCCGGGCTTGCGGATAAAAGCCCATGTCGATACTCGTATTTTTACCACCGCCGATCTCGGGATCATAACCAGTATAATGCGTAAAGGTCAGCAGATTGTAACCGCTCACGTAAATGCGGATCTTTTGCATGGTCCAGCGGCGCAGCAGCTCCTTGGGCAGGGTATACCCGATCTGCAAGGTCTTGATCCGGAAATAGGCGCCCGGTTCCAGATAAAACGCGGAAGGGTTGGTGAAGTTATTGTTGGGATCACCGTCCACAAGCCGTGGAAAACTATTCGTGGAACCGGGACCTGTCCAGCGGCCCAGGGCCTTGGTGGAATAGTTGGCGGTTTGGATATCCAGCCGGCGCAAACCCTGGAAGATCATATTCCCTCCGGCTCCCTGGCCAAAGACCACGATATCGAATCCTCTCCAGGCAGCAGTAACCGTAAAGCCATACGTATAATGCGGGGTCGGATCACCGATAAAGGTCCGGTCTTTCGCCGTAATGGCTCCGTCTCCGTCAAGATCGGCCCATTTGAAATCACCCGGTTTGGCATTTGGCTGGATCATCTGCCCGGCCTTGTTGACATAATTTTGGACATCCGCCTGTGTCTGAAAGATACCAAGTGTCTTGAACCCGTAGAACGACCCGATCGCATAGCCAGGCGCCGTACGCGCCAACTCGTAAGCAGCCGACTGCAACGTTGCTCCCGTTTGGTACGGCGTCACGCCCATATTGGTTACCCTGTTGCGCAACAACGAGCCATTTCCCGCAACACTCAACTGCACTTCACCGACCTTTTTAGTGTAACGTACCTCCAGCTCGAGCCCCTTATTGCTCATGTTGCCGATATTCGCGGTAGGATTACTCGAAGCGCCCACATACAAAGGCAGCTGCTCTGTCATCAACAAGCCATCCGTCGTCTTATTGTAGGCATCGAAGGTTATATTCAGATTATTGAACACAACGGCGTCAAATCCCACATCGACCTGCTTGGTCTGCTCCCACTTCAGATCCGGATTGGCCGGTGCATTGGTGCTATACCCGATCTGATAGCCATTCCCAAATGTATAGTTGCGCCCGCCGCTCACCGTGGACTCATAAAGCAGGGGATCGATATTGTCGTTTCCCGTGACTCCGTAGCTACCGCGGATCTTCAGGAAACTAATCGTATTATTATCCGCCATGAATTGCTCCCGCGAAACCACCCAGCCAATGGACCCGCCGGGAAAATACCCGTACTTATGGTTGGGGCCAAATTGGGTAGAGCCATCCCGGCGTATCTGGCCTTCCAGCAAATAGCGCTCGTCATAGTTATAAACAACGCGTGCAAATTCGGAGGCGATCGTCTGGTTGACGTTATCATAACCACTGGCTACCCTGTCCGCATTGGGCAAGCTGTAATTCGGGGTTGCCTGCGAAAGGCTCGTTACCGGCATATATTGGAAATTTCCGTTGATGCCGTTGCCCCGATTGCTTGCCCAGGCGCTCGTACCGATCAACGCAGTAATGTTATGCAGCCCGAAATGCCGGTTGTACGAAGCCGTATTTTCCCAGTTCCAAATGAATAAACTTTCGGCGTCCCGGTAATAATTGGTGATCGTATTGGAAGTCGAACCATTCAGATAGAAGATCGGCGTGAAACTATTGCTTCCCCAGAATGCCAGCTTCGTGCCCACCGAAGTCTTCAGCTCCAGGCCCTTGATCGGCGTTATGCCAAGATAGCCATCCGCGACAATGTTATGCCCCCAATTGTAGTTATTGCCCTTTTGGGTGGCTATATAGGCCAGCGGATTGGTTTCTTCCTGACCCACATAATTCGAGATCGCATATGGCTGGCCAGCCGCATTCCTGATCACCGGCTCAGTGTTATAGATACTGCTGGGATCATTGAGCACATTAGGATCGGTGATCACCACAGGCGTCGTCGGATCCAGATTGATCGCCGAGCTCAACGGACCGCCAAATTCACTGTTGGTATTTCCGAGCCCCTGATCCCGGATATAGGAATAACCAATGTTCTCTCCAAAGCTCAACCAGGGCGTCATCTTATGCGACCCATTAAAGCGGGCCGTTACCCGCTTATACCACGAGATCGGGTCGGCAACGATCCCATTCTGATCGAAATAACCCAGTGAAGTATAGAAAGTGCTTTTATCGGTGCCACCGCTAAAGCTCAGCTGGCTGCTATTCTCGCTGGCATGATTATCGAAGATCTGTCCTTGCCAGTCGGTACCCCTGCCAAGCGAAGCAGGATTGCTAAAGACAACGCCCTTCCCACCGGCTAAGGAAGACTCGTTGCGCAATGTCGCATATTGCTGTGCATCGAGAAGATGCAGCTTTCTGGCCGGTGCCTGCGTTCCTGCATAACCTTCATAAGATACCCGCATTTGCCCGGACTTACCCTTCTTGGTAGTCACCAGGATGACTCCGGTGGCCGCACGCGCGCCATAGATCGCCTGGCTTGCCGCATCCTTCAATACCTCGATCGACTCGATGTCCGCAGGGTTAAGATAATCCAATCCGCCCCCGTCCAACGGTACACCATCGATCACATACAACGGATCGCTGCCGGCATTTATCGAGGTCGTGCCACGTACCCGCACCTGCTCTGTACTCCCGGGCTGACCGGAATTGGCGGCGATCATGACACCCGAAGTACGTCCCTGCAGGGCATCTTCCAGACGATTCACCGGCTGGTCCTCCAGATCGCTGGCCTTGACACTGGTAATAGCACCGGTGACAACGCTCTTCTTCTGCGTACCATAACCCACGACTACCACGTCGTTCAATCCCTCCGATTTAGAGGTAAGCACCAGCGACAGATCGCTGCGACCGCCGATAGGTTCCTCCCTGGTCTGGTAACCGATGAGCGAAAAGACCAGCACGGCATTCGAATTGTCAACCTCGATCCTAAAATGCCCCTCCTTATCGGTCAGGGTTCCTTTGTTCGTCCCTTTGATGATCACGCTTACTCCTTCCAGCGGACCCTTGTCATCGGAGATCTGCCCCACGACCACGGTGTTTCGCGAATCGCTATTGGTGTTTGCCTGCATCGCGGCCGACAACCCGTCTTCCTTGATCAAACTAGCGATCAGCCGCTTTAGCTCCGGGTTGCTGGTATAGATTACATAAGCCTTGCTCAATACCTTTTTGTATTTCAGGTTATAGGGCTTGAGCAACTCATCCAGGAAGTCCTCGACGGACTTGTATTTATCGACATCGATGATCACCTTTGTAGACGGTATCACTTTGGATTCATAGATAAAGTCGACATCGAAGATCTTGCGGGCTTCCGCCAGCACACTGGAGATCGTGCGGGCCTGGCCATCCTGGTCCTGGTAGGGACGCATAACACTGGCACTGGCCTGCGAATAGGAGGTAAGCCAGGCATTCGTCTGTGAGCGGGCGCTCATCAGCGTGCTGTTCCCCAGAAACAATAGGGCAAAAAGCAGCAGCCTGCCTGCGAGGGTTCTCTTTCTCATATGGCGTTGTTTTAACTTATAAACAGTTTAGTTTCTACAGACGTGCCTGCGGCACGCCATGGTCGATTGCGGTGTGAACCAATAGATCAGTGAAGGGTTACGTAGATGGTTTTATCTTTGATACGCATGGTATAGCCGGAAGTGCCTTCCAATACTTTGATCATCTCTTCGACATTCCCTACCCGTACGTCCCCCGATATGGCTACTTGCAACATGCTCGAATCAGCTACCTCCATCCGATAACCATAGGTGTCCTCGATCATTCCCGCAATATCCTTTAAAGGCGTATTGTCAAAATGGAACTCGTGATGCGTCCAGCCGCTACGAGCAGTCACATCCTTGTCATCGTTGATCTTCGCTTGCTGGCCGGCATCGACGGTTACCACCTGCCCCGGACGCAAGACCATCGGCGTCGCCTTCTGCAAAACAGCAGAATCGCTGCCATGCACCGACAATCGCACCTTACCCTCCTCCAGCGATACGACCGCCAGCTGCCGACGCGCATTCACGTTGAACTTCGTCCCCAGCACTTCCACATCCACCTGCCGCGTGTGCACCACGAACTTCGCCACCGTTGCCGGCTTCTTCTGGACCTGGAAATAGGCTTCCCCTTCCAACCATACCTGCCTCCCCGAAGTCTCCGTCCATTCCTCCGGGATACGGATCGAAGAATTGGCATTCAACGTCACGATCGAACTATCCGGCAACATGATACTTTTGATCTCTCCATATCCCGTCCGTATCTGCGAATATTGTACAGTACCGGTTCTCGCGCCGATCCACCAGATACCCACCGCGATCGCCGCAAGACTTGCCGCTACCGCAAACACCCGGACCAGCCGGATCACCCTGCCGGGACGAACCACACGCACCGGTTCCTGCCGCCGCATAGCTTCCGCTATTGCTTTCCAGTTCTCCTCCTGCAACCGATCGCTCACCGGCAAGGGCCGGAAACCGAACGGCAGCTCTTCGTTATCCATATCATTGTTCATAAACTCGTCCATAGTGGCGCACTTTTATCATCCAAGACACGCGAATGAAACTTTCATACTCTTTTTTCCAAAAAAAATGTGCCGTAAATCCGCTCCCAGAAAAATTAGCGGATTTACGGCAAAACGCTAATGTCTGTCCTGCGGACGAAAACGCTACCGCGTTTTCAATATTCAAAGGAAGGTTTTGCCCCCATCTATATACCAGCGGTAGAGCGCCGCGAGATAGAAGAGCATCGACAGCAAATTGGCCGATCGCAATTTTTGCAGGGCTTTTTGGGTGAGATTCAAAACCGATTGATAGTGAATTCCCATGATCTCCGCGATCTGGGTATACTCCATTTCTTCAAAATAACGCAAATAGATCACTTCTTTCTGCCTCCGCGGCAACTCGTTCAACAATGTCGCGATCTTATTCTGCAATGTCTCATATTCCTCATTCCGCACCACGATCTCTTCTGGGGAAAAATCGATATCCGGCCGGGGCAGTCCACCGATCTGCAGCTCCCGGTGATGCAGGTTACGCAGCTGGTTCAGCACCTGCCGCCGCAACGCCGTAAAAAAATAAGGCTTGACCTTCTGCACCGGGCCGATCCCTTCGCGGCGTACCCAGATCTTTACAAAAAGATCCTGCACGGCGTCACCCGCCAGATCCCCATCCTGTAAAAGTTTCAGGGCATAATTGTATAATCCTTTGAACAGCGCGCGGTGGATGTCCCGAAAGGCATCCGCATCCCCCTTGTGGGCCAGCATCCACAATTCTTCCAGATTATCTGTATATAACGGATTACTATCCATTTAGTTAGTTCAGAATGGTCTCAACGGGTCCACTGGCCGAAGGCCAATCATTAGCCGTTTTTGCCGCTGGCATACATTTTTTCGCTATGCTAGCGGCAAAAATAGCTTTTAGAGTTGAGCATTTGGCTAAATTTACCGCAACCGATTACGAGTCCCGGCGAATTCGCTGTCAGCGCCCACTGGATTTTAGGACATTTTGTCCTTAATGGAGTATTGGCAGGAATATTGACAACCGTAACTTTGTGAAGGCGAAAGCTGCCCGGGGTGGCTTCCGGTACAAATAACCTATACATTATGACCAACATCAAGAATATGGATGACCAGGGCCGCGACGACCTGGATGATATGAATACCGATGAAAATATCGCGGGCGCGACCCATCTGGATATCGGCGCCCGGGAAGAAGAAGTGGAACGCCTGAAAGAAGAGCTGCAGGAACAAAAGGACAAATACCTTCGCCTCTTTGCGGATTTCGATAATTTCAGAAAACGCAGTGCCAGGGAAAACCTCGATCTGCGCCAGACTGCGGGCAAAGAGGTCATCATCTCGCTGCTCGATGTCCTGGATGATTGCGACCGCGCGGAAAAACAGCTCCAGACTACCAACGACATCGCCCAGATCAAAGAGGGCGTTCAGCTGGTATTCTCCAAGCTGCGATCTACTCTTCAGGCCAAAGGGCTGAAACCCATGCAAAGCCTGAACACCGATTTTGACGTGGAAAAACATGAGGCCATTACCGAGATCCCCGTTAACGACCCCGCATTGAAAGGAAAAGTCATCGACGAAGTTCAAAAAGGATACTACCTCAACGACAAGATCATCCGCTTTGCCAAAGTCGTAGTAGGCAAATAACCCCATCATCCTGTTAAAAGCTATGTCAAAAAGAGATTTTTACGAAGTATTGGGGGTATCGAAAGGTGCTTCTGCCGACGAGATCAAAAAGGCCTACCGCAAGGTGGCCATGCAGTACCATCCCGATCGCAACCCCGGTGACAAGGCCGCGGAAGAAAAGTTTAAGGAAGCTGCTGAAGCCTACGAGGTCTTGAGCGACGCGGACAAAAGGGCCCAGTACGACCGTTATGGGCATGCCGGTCTCTCCGGCAACGGCCGTGGATTCGGCGGCGGCGGCAGCATGAACATGGATGATATCTTCAGCCAGTTCGGTGACATCTTCGGCGATGATATCTTCGGCAGCTTTTTCGGCGGTGGCCGGAGAGGCGGTGGCGGAGGTCGCGCCCGCGGCGTCCGTGGCAGCAATCTCCGCGTAAAGATCAAGCTCAACTACGAAGAGATCGCCAAAGGCGTTTCCAAAAATATCAAGGTCAAAAAATACGTCTCCTGCACTACCTGCAGCGGCAGCGGCGCGAAAGACAGGAACAGCGTTCAGACCTGCTCTACCTGCGGCGGCAGCGGCCAGGTGCGCCGCGTCAGCAATACCTTCCTGGGTCAAATGCAAACCGTCACGACCTGCCCCACCTGTAATGGCGAAGGGTCGATCGTAACGGCCAAATGTTCCGTATGTAAAGGCGAAGGCCGCGTTTACGGTGAAGAGACCGTGACCATCGACATCCCCGCCGGCGTACAGGAAGGTATGCAGCTCAGCGTAGGGGGACGCGGTAATGCCGGCGAACGCGGCGGTCCTCCCGGCGACCTCATTATCCTCATCGAAGAAGAACAACATCCCGAGCTCCATCGCGACGGGCTCAACGTCGCCTTCGAACTGCATATTTCCTTCGCGGATGCCGTCTTTGGCCTCCAGGCCGAAGTGCCTACCATCGACGGTAAGGCCAAGATCAAGATCCCCCCTGGGACCCAAAGCGGCAAGATCTTCCGGCTCAAAGGCAAAGGCTTCCCCGGCGTCAACACCTATGAACGGGGCGACCAGCTGATCCACGTCAACGTCTGGACACCCCAGCACGTGACCCCGGAAGAAAAGACCATGCTCGAAAAACTCAACGATTCGCCCAATTTCCAGCCCAAGCCGGATAAGAACGAACGCAGCTTCTTCGATAAAGTTCGGGAAATGTTTAGCTAAACGCATTTGGCGCGCCGCTGGCGCGCCAAATTAGTCCTCATCTCTGTGGTGCCGGCGACTATGCCCGTAGATCTTACGCGCCTTCTCGATGAGCGTGATGAATTCCTGTTGCATCGGATCGCCGGGATCGCTCGACTGCTGCGCTATCTGGATCGCATCCTTCCAATCCGCCTGATGGGTAAACCTCGATTTTTTCAGCAACCCGCCAAAAAGCGCGATCGAAGAGGCAAAGCGATAGCAGGGTTGTAGATCCCGGAAGGGGGTGAGCGTGCTTGCACAGTCATAATAGCTGTTTCGCTCGCGGGGATCATGCGGCAGCCGGTAATTTAACTGCACTTTCGCCAGCTGCTCCGGATCGTGCACCCCCGTGCTGTCGGGCCTGGCAGGAACGATCTCGAACAAGGCCAGCAGGGAATGCCCGCTCCCGACCTCGCCTCCCTGCAGCTCGCTCAAGGAATCCGATAAGACCTTCACCTTATTGTCAAATCCTATCAGGCGATAATCCTTAACCAGAGTGGGATTGAATTGAATGTTCAAATAAGCATCGTCAGCAACCGCATAGACCGTTTGCGTAAATTCCCGCACCAGGACCTTCTCCGCCTCCCGCTCATCATCCAGATAGGCAAAATTGCCATGCCCCTTCTTGGCCAATGCCTCCAGCTTGGAGTCCTTATAATTTCCCATCCCCACCCCCAGGCAGGTGAGATAGATGCCCCAATCCTTATACTGCATCACCAGATTCTCCAGATCCTCCTCCGATGTCTCGCCTTCGTTGAAATCTCCATCCGTGGCGAGGATTACCCGATTGTTCCCCCCATGGATATACTGGCTCTTTGCCACCCGGAAGGCCGCCCGGATACCCGCCTCGCCAGGTGTGGCCCCACCCGGTCCCAGGTCATCGATGGTCTCCAGGATCTTCTTTTTTTCGCTGCCGGAAGTAGGTGGCAAAGCCACCGCTACCGACTCCCCATAGGTCACGATAGAAACCGTATCTATAGCTCGTAAATTATTGACTAACAACCCAAAAGCGGATTTCAATAACGGCAGCTTGTTGGGCAGATCCATCGATCCGGAGACATCGATCAACAAAACCAGGTTGGCGGGCGGGATGCGCGCCGGATCGATCTTGCGTGCACAGACCTGTAGAAAAAGCAGCCGGTCGCCCGCCGTCCATGGACAATCCGAAAGCATCGAATGCAACAAGAATACACTGTCCTTAGGCGGATCGGTATAGCCGAAATTGAAATAGTTCATCAGCTCTTCGATCCGCACCGCATCCGGCGGGATCGTGCTGCCCATGTTCAGAAAACGCCGGACATTGCTGTAAGAGGCCTTGTCGATGGTGACCGCAAAACCCGTCTCGGGATACTTCGTAGCCGGAATAAAATCGTTCTCCACCAGCGAACTATAGGTTTCTGAGCCTACTGTCCAATCCTTCCGGTCACCCGGTCTGAGATCCTTGGTCAGGGAAAGCAGGCCCCGCCGGACCGGTGGCGGCGCAGCAATGGCAGAATGTAACTTTATGGTCTGGTATTGGCTGGCGTTAACGGCAACAACCAGGGTTTGATAACCTTCCGCGGTAAGCGTGAGGGTGTCCGTCGACGCGGGAATGGGAATTCCAAAAGCTCCGGAACTGCCGGAATGGTATAGGTATCCGCTCGACTGGAGCCTGATATTGACATCTGGCAGGAGCCCGTTGTTCTCATCCTTAATCTCCCCCCGAAGATAGAACTGACCGCGGGATACGTAGAAGCACAGAGAACACAACAGCAGCAGTAAGGCGGATTTCAATTGGATATTTTAATTAAAATTAATGCGTTCTTTCCTCTTTGTCAAGAACTATTCCACAAGCTCCTCGACCAACTGATATATCGAGGGAATATTCCTTCCTAATCCATCATAATCAAGGCCATAGCCCAGCAAAAATTTGTTGGGTACACTAAAGCCCAGGTAATCCACGCTTATGGGGTACACGGTGGCCTCCGGTTTATGCAGCAGGGCCGCGATCTTCAACGAGGCCGGCTGCTGATGTTCCAGCTGCGGGAGGAACTCGCTCAGCGTTTTCCCCGTATCCACGATATCCTCCACGATGATCACATGCCGCCCATGCAGATC
>DASYZH010000275.1:0-29483 GCA_035946435.1 Puia sp.
TTCAATTACATAATCTGATCTTTTCCGGCAGACACGGCGTCTTCAAAGAGGAGCTGGCGACGGGCAACACCTTCGAGGTGAACCTGGACGTCTCCTACGACGAAAGCCAGCGGCCTTTCGAGGGGCTGGAATCCATTGTCAACTACGTGACCCTCTTCGATATCATCAAGACGCGGATGCAGCAGCCTTCCCCGCTGCTGGAAAAGATCGCCGATGAGATCATTGTAAAGATCCGCGAAGTGTACCCCATTATCCGGGAAGTGGTGCTTTCTATCTACAAATTACAGGCGCCAATAGGGAATTTCCAGGGCAAAGCGGGGATGACCTTACACAAGAAGTTTGTGGATTGAGCGAGGACGTGTGGACAACGGAAAATTTGGCGATGAGCCCAACTCAAGGGCCGGAAGGATCGTTACTTATTTACATGAGCAAAAGGATTTTCGCGCTGGCGCTCGTCGCCCTTTCGAGTGCGCCGCTATTCGCGCAGGATGTGTCGATGCTGCTGAAAAAAGCCGCAGCGGCGGAGGCAGCCTTCCGGGAGGACGAGGCCCTTGCGGTCTATCAGCAGGCGTTGCGACTGCAGCCACATTCGGTCGTCGTTCTGTGTCATTGCAGTGATCTCTGCTGCCGGATCGGCAACCGGCTCGCGGACCACGACAGCCGGATCAGCTTTTTTAAAACCGGCTACCAATATGCGCAGGCGGCCTACCGGCTGGATTCTACTAACAGCGAGGCGGGGGTGATGATGGCCTTTTCGCTCGGTAGGCTGACGCTTATCCAGACCAATAAAGAACGGGTGGAAAGCGCGGTGGCTATCAGGCACTATGCGGAGCGTGCCATCCGGTACGACCCTGCCAATTACAAAGCCTATATTATCCTTGGCCGATGGAACTATGAGGTCAGCAAGCTGAATTTTATAGAGCGGACCTTTGCCCGATGGTTTTATGGCGACTTGCCCGCGGCATCGATGGCCGACGCGATCCGGAATTATGAGAAGAGCCTGGCTTTGCGCCCCGATTTTATGCTCAATTATTTTGAATTGGCAAAGGCGCTGCATCGCGATGGGCAGGACGCGCGGGCCATCGGGCTGTTGCGGAAGATGGATAGGTTGCATGACGAGATGTATGACGACAGGACCGTGCGGGCGGAGGGGCAAAAATTCGTGCAGGAATGGTCTAGATAACCTTTCCCTTCCAGGCGCCGCTGCGGATATAGGTGAACGACATGAGGAAGAGGGAGATCCAGTAAAGCCATTCCGACATCCAGCCTACCACCAGGGACATATTCCAGTGTTCCAGGGTCAGCCAGACATAGATGCAATAAAACACGATGGTGATGAACTCGATGAGCAGGTTGACGCGGGTGTTGCCCGTGCCGGTGACCGCGTTGAGCCAAACCGTGGAGAACGACATCAGGATCAGGGCCGAGGAGACGATGCGGATCACGGGGATGGCGGCCCGCGTGAAGGCAAGGTCCTGGCCGTATACCGAGAGGAACACGCCGGGGAAACAATTCAGGGCAATGGCGATGAGGACGGAAAAGCCGAGGCTGAGCTTGACGACCTTGCGGATCAGCACCAGGACCTTGTCCTCCATTCCCTGGCCGATGATATTGCTTACCATCGCGTTGGTCGCCGAGGCAAAGGCCCAGGTGAACACGCCGAAAAGCCCGAAGATATTCCGCATGGTATTGCTGATGGCCAGCGCCTGCCGTCCATGATGTTCCACCAGGATATAAAAGAAGACCCAGGCGGTAATACTAATGATATATTGAAACACCAGCGGAGAGGATTGTACGATAATGAGCTTACTGTTCGTTTGATCGAAGCCCCAGTGGCGGTACAATTGCAGCTCTTTGCTGATGCCGCGGAGATGGATCACAAGGAAGACGACGAACATACCCGAGAACTCCGCGAAGATGGAGGAGATGGCGGCTCCGTTGAATCCCAGCGCCGGCAGTCCGAAATGACCAAAGATCAGCCCGTAATCCAGACCGATATTGACGACGGTCTCCGCCAGGGTGCCGTAGACGAGGTATTTGCTTTGGTTCGTACCTACCAGCAGGGCGTTCCGCATCTGGTAGATATAAAGAAAGGGAAGACCCCAGATACGGATACGGAGGAAGGAGACCGCCTCGTCCCGAAGCGCGGTGGAATGCAGGGACCAGGAGAGGGCCAGTGGCGCAAGGAGGTAGGTGATGGCGATCCCGGCAAAGGCCAGGGTGAAGGCGACGATCATGCCCTGTGAAAAAAGCCGGCCGATCTCTTCCACCCGGCCTTCACCCGCGCGGCGCGCGATCAGGGCCTGCAGACCGTTGTTCAGCCCCTGGCCGACAACGGCGAAAAGCAGGTAGTAAACGCCGGTGATGCCGGCCGTCGAGAGCGCCTCGCCCGACTTATCCAGGTGTCCTAGGAAGATATTGTTGGTGATGAAATTGATCTGGGGCACCAGGATCGCCAGGCTGATGGGCAGGGCCATACGCAGGATGTCCCGGTAAGTTATCGAGACCTTATAGGTTTTGGTGTTCGTCGTGCCGTGGCCCATACATGTAAGATTGTCCTTCGGACGGGCCGCCGTCCGGTGGCCGGGGAAAAAGACGGTAATTTACAGTCTTTTGTAGTATTATTGCACAACCTGATGTTAACTATGCATAAACCTGCCTTCACGATCGAAGCTTCGGGAATCTCTGATGAGGATCTGCTCCAGTGTCGTCTGTTAGTAGAGGTGAACCCCAATGCCTTCACCTACGTATTACTCAACCAACGAAATATGAGTCCGCTGGTCGTAAAATACTTCCAGCTGGAGCACAACAGGGAAAATCCGCTCACCGATCTCTTGCAGGAGATCCTGGAAGGCGATGAGCTGTTGAAGCGTCCCGTAAAAGAGACGTTATTCGTCTACAATTTTCCCGAGAGCAGCCTGGTCCCCGAGGCCGTCTTCACTACGGATACCAATCGCGAGATCATCGACACTCTTCATGGCAATCTCCAAAAGGGGCTGATCCTCACGGAGAAGATCCCCTGGTGGGAGCTGTTCAATGTCTATCGCATTTCGCCGGACCTGCATCAGCTGCTGCAACAGAATTTTTCGGCGGGTAAGTACTGGCACTATTACAGCCTGTTACTTAAGAGTTATAAGATGTTCGATTCCACGGACAAAGAGACCTGTATCAAAGTCATCTTCTATTCGGACAAGATGGTGGCGCTCGTGATCCGCGAAGGCCAGCCGGTGCTGGTCCAGACCTTTCATTATCACGATACGAAGGATGTTGCCTATCATTTGCTGAATTGCTGCAATCAGCTGGGCCTCGACCAGGAGACGGTGCGGCTGCTGGTCGGTGGGCTCATCGACCGGCAAAGTGCATTGAGCACGGAGCTGCATAAGTACTTTCTGAAGATCCAATATGAAGAGATCGATGAGAGTATCAAGGTCACTGATGAGTTGAAGGAGCTTCCATTGCATTACTTTTCTTCCATTCTCAAAATGGCGGTATGCGCATAATCGGGGGAGAGCTGGGTGGCCGCCGGGTGAATCCTCCGGCCAGGATGCCTTATACCCGGCCGACCACCGATATTGCAAAAGAGGGGCTGTTCAATGTGCTCGAGAATAACCTCGATCTTTCCGCCCTGAGGACCCTTGATCTTTTCGGGGGGACGGGCAGCATCAGCTATGAGCTGGCTTCGCGGGGCGTGCGTGACCTCACCGTCGTCGAAAAAGACCCTGCCATGTTCGCCTTTATCCAGAAAAGCGCGCGTGAGCTGGGACTGGCACCGTATTATAAAGTCTTGCGGATGGATGTCTTCAAGTTTATCGAGCAATACACTGAAACATTCGATTTTGTCTTTGCGGGACCGCCCTACGCATTGGAAACCATCGACGAGCTGCCAAAGCTGGTTCCGCGTTTGTTGAACGACAAGGGGTGGTTTGTGCTGGAGCATACGCCCCGGAATAACTATGAGGGGTATCCGCTGTATGTCACCCAACGGCATTATGGGACGACGATCTTTTCTATTTTTGTGAAGAAAGCATGATCTGCTAATTTACATAAACGAACGATTGTGGCGGAACGAGATGGTAGTCTTTTTTAATGCACTGGGCGTTTTTGAATTTCTTCAAGTTTTTAATCTTAATGGCGAATCCCTGTTTTTTTCCCTCAAAATAGGAGGTAAAATACTCATACGTGATCCCAGCATGAGACTGTGTGGTCTTCCACAGCGTTTCGATGTCCTGACAGACGATTTCATCAATCTCGAACTCGCCGATCACCTTTTGTACGGGTGCTGAGGCATAGACCAATACGGTTTTTACCGATCGGTCCTTAAAAATGGCACGTCTAAATTCAAACTTCTTTTCCCCGCTGAAAATCTTTTCAGCGAACTCTGGTTTAATGGACAATAAGACCTTCATTGCCGTTGGATTCCTTTAGGAGCAAATGTAATTGATTTAGCGAGATCAGGGAAAAGCCGCGAGGTACAGCGTCGTAACCCGCGATGATCCCCAGATCAACCAGCTTTTCCAGATTGGGCCGTCGCGGCAGCGAGTAGGTATACAGAAACTCGACGACAAAGGGCTTCGAGGTTGAATAGCGACCCCAGAATGCCCTGATCTCCTCCGGTCTGAAGAAGGTCCTGTTCTTGCAAACCGAGATCAGTTCCTCCGCCGACTTGATGTTATCGTGCACTTTCTCCACAATGCCCAGCGTAGTGGCTACCCCTTTGTACTTCCCCCCGGTGCGGTAAAAAGTAAGGATGTCCCCGCATCTTAGCCCTCTCTCGCGAGAGTGGGAGATATACACCTTGCTTAACGCGTTCCGGTATGGCTCGTTGTCCTTATAATCTTCCGGAGACTCGTTGTTGAGGATCGAATCCGGCAGCAACTCGGTGTGATAGTCCGGGTAGATCGGAACGATGAAGACATTTGCCTGGTCGGACATATACGGAAAGGTCAGCTTGGGATGGGCACGGACAGCAACGGGCCGAAACAAGCGGGTATACACCAATTCATCTCCGGTACGTGTGGCTTTCGATCCATATTGCCGGAATCCCCATTCTTCCAGCAACTCTATGAGCCGAAGCTGCTCCGGCGTATGATCATAGAGCGTGACATAGATCTCGTCCACCTTATTGATTAACGCGTTGTCAAAAACGATCTTTAGGAAACGTTCACCTATCCGGTAACCATTCAGCCCAACCTTTAGGGTCCCAACCTTTAGACGTTTTCCAGGCGGTAGCACCGGTATAATATCGGCGTAGTTCTCATCTGCACCCTCGATCTTGACATACAGGAACCCCACAAGGTGGTTACCGGAATAACAGACATAGGCGACCTCGTCCGACTTGCGCTGAAACCACTTGTCGAACTCGTGGTAATCTTCCCGGAACGAGTCAAAGAAGGGATTGGTTACATCGATGTTACCAAAGTAGACCTTTTGAACGGCAAGGACTTTATAATTGACGAGATCGGGGTGCTCTGCCACCGTCTTTTCCACGAAATGAGAAATGGTGAAAACCTGGTCTGAGCATCCAATTGCCGCGGCTTTTCGGTGAATGTTCCGATCCTCGGTGATGAAGATGTTAACGCGACCCTGTACCACCTCGTTCAATAACAAGGAATCATTTCTGTCATTTGGGGTCTGATCCGCAGTGTCCAGGAAGTGCTGGATTAGTGGTGATACCGGCGCTGTCGTCTTTAACTCGTGGTATGCTTCCAGCTTGATACCCATCGATCGAACCGTATCGGCGTTAGCGTGGCTGCGAAGTTCGGCGGCTGTGATCGAGTGGATACATTTGGTGTACTTTAACTGGTCCAGCCATTTAAAGAGCTGGCCAATGGCGATGTGTGAGGTTTTATAGGCCTCTCTGTGAATGATCACGTTAGTGTCTAATAGTACTTTCATGGCAGCGGATCTTTGTATTTACGAGTAAGGTAACGAGGTAACTACCGTCTAGTAATGGCGAAAGACGTCCGATTTACAAAGGGACGAATTTTTCTCATTACGCGCTGAAAAAAATGAAATAGGTTCACCCGTTAGGCTCAAATAAGAAAATTAAAATAATTTCTAAAACGGAAAGTGTAATTTTGTAAAGTGGAGTTAGCGTTTCGCATAATGGAATCCTTCGATGAGGATATGAAAAGTCTTCCGGCAGGCGAGCAGAGCAAAAGAGCCGTCGCTGCTGTCGATGACGATCCCATTTTTGATATGGTGTCGTTGACCTGTAGACATGGCTGAGATCAAACCCCGCCGCGTTCGTCATAAAGTCAAGTTTCTCGAATCGCTCACAGAGCTGGAAGATTATTCAACCCAAAAAAGACCGGTATTCTTAGATTTATGAAACCTATTTTCATTACAGGCATTGGTACCGGTGTGGGAAAAACGATGATCGCGGCGATGGTCACGGAGGCGCTGGGCGCCTGGTATTGGAAGCCCGTGCAGGCGGGATTCGACGAAGGGACGGATGCCGAATGGGTAGGGGCGCGGATCAGTGATAAGGGCCGCATTTTACCCGAGGCTTATAAACTCAGGCTGCCGGCTTCGCCGCATATTGCGGCGCGGGAGGAAGGGGCGGTCATCTCGCTCGATAGCCTCGCGGAAAAGCTGCCGGCGCAGCGGCCGCTGGTCGTAGAGGGGGCGGGGGGACTTTTCGTTCCGCTCAATGACACGGAATTTATGGCCGACCTGGCACTTAAGCTCCATGCCACGGTGATCTTGGTCAGCAGAAACTATCTTGGTAGTATCAACCATTCCTTACTAACGGCGGAGGCCTGCAAGGTACGGGGACTCCGGGTAGCGGGCTGGATCTTCAACGATCACTATATGGATTATGAAGGGGAGATCGCGCAATGGAGCGGGCTGCCGTCGCTGGCGTCGGTTCCGTTCCGGGAAGGGCCCGATGCGGCTTTTGTCCGTGAGCAGGCGTTAAAGATGCGGCCGCGGCTGCTCGAGGCGTTGGATGGATTGGCGGCAGGCCGGTGATGCTCTTGGGCGATGCCGGTGGGCGGCGGGAAAAGGACGCTGGCCGGCCGATGACGTTGAGCTGGTGCTGACAAATTTGCGTATCTTTATGCCAGGGCATCCCCCGGAGGCCCATCGCCCGAAGGGCAATCACAACCAAATGGGCTGGGGGCCCATCGCCCGAAGGGCAATCATAACCAAATGGGCTGGAGGCCCATCGCCCGAAGGGCAATCATAAGCCATGAACTTCAACTTCCCATTGCTCAAGTCGATACGCATACTACTGTTCCCCTTCTCCCTGGTTTACGCCCTTATCGTTACGATCCGGAACTGGCTATTCGATAAAGGCGTTCTGCGGTCATCGGCCTTTAGTCTTCCCATCATCTGTATCGGTAACCTGGCGGTAGGAGGTACAGGGAAATCGCCGATGGTGGAATGGCTGATCCGGCTGTTGAAAGACCGGTACCCCATCGCGGTGCTTAGCCGCGGTTATAAGCGCAAAACGAGGGGGTATGCGCTGGCCAGTGCTGCCACGACGGCGCTGGACATCGGAGACGAGCCGATGCAGTTCCACAGCAAGTTTCCCGACGTGACCATTGCCGTGGGCGAGGAACGGATCGTGGCCATCCCACAGCTGCTGCACGACCGGCCGGAGACCCGGGCGATCATCCTGGACGATGCCTTTCAGCACCGGACGGTACGGGCGGGACTCAATGTGCTGCTCACCGACTATTCGAATCTCTTCACCCGGGACTGGTGGCTGCCGAGCGGGGACCTGCGGGACGCACCCTCCAGCTACCGGCGCGCCGAGATCATCGTCGTCACCAAATGCCCTATCGGGTTGAGCGAGGAGGAGCGCCGGGCTATCGCCACCGAGATCGGGCCCCGTGGGCATCAGCAGGTGTTCTTTTCTACGATCCGGTATGGACAGCCGTATCATATCACGCTCGGGATGTCGAAGGGCGTGGCAGGGGAGAACAGCGGGACGATACGCGCGGAAGGCACGGGGGTGGCTATGCCTGCGGAGCGGTCCGGAGGGACTTTGGCGGCGGAGACCGTTGTCGACGACACGATGGAGGTGTTGCTGGTGACGGGGATCGCCAACCCGGCGCCGTTAAAGCAATGGCTCGATCAGCATTCGCGGACCTATTATGAGATTGCCTATGGGGATCACCATATCTTCACGATCGACGATCTGCAGTCGATCAAACGGCGGTTCGAGACCATCCAGGCAGAAAAAAAGATTATTCTCACCACGGAGAAGGACGCGGTGCGGCTGATCAAATTCCGGCAGGAACTGGAAGGTCTTCCATTCTATGTCCTGCCGATCGCTCCGGGGTTCCTCTTTGGCGACGGTCCGCGGTTTACTGAATTAATCCTTACATTCATCAAGCAATTCCCCGCCCAGAAAGGGCACAAAAGGGCGGAGGGAGATGAGACAAACAACAATCCTGCTCCAGCCCAAATAGGGACAGAGACAGGTGAGACAAATAAAACAAACAATGAAAAATAAAAAGAAGAATAAAAAGAAGAAAAGCCCGGCCGCTCATGGCGCCGATACGTATACGGGGCGACTGGATGTTACCCGGAGCGGGATGGGCTTTGTGATCGTGGAAGGTCGCGAGGAGGATATCCTGGTGCGGCCGGCAGATTTTAATACGGCCCTGCATGGAGATACGGTACAGGTGCGGGTGGTGAATAATTCACCGCGCAGCGGACGCTGGCAGGGCGAGGTCGTGGAGGTCCTGGACCGCAAGCAGCTGGAGTTCCTGGGACATATAGAGATCAGCGCCTCCTTTGCCTTTTTTATCGCCGAGTCGGACAAACCGATGCCGGATATCTATGTTCCGCTGAACGCCCTGAACGGTGCGAAGAACAACGACAAGGTGATCGTCCGCATCACCGAATGGGAAAGGAACAAAAAGCCACAGGGTGAGATCATCCAGGTGATTGATAAAGGAGATGAGAACGATGGGGCGATGAAAGAGATCCTGCTGGAGGCCGGGTTTCCGATCTTCTTCCCCGAGAATGTGCTCGAGGAATCGGAACGGCTGCCGGATCTGATCCCTGCTGCCGAGATCCAGAAACGCAAGGATATGCGGCCCGTGCTCACCTTCACCATCGACCCGGTAGACGCCAGGGATTTTGACGACGCCATCTCGATCCGTCCCCTCGACAACGGGCTGCTGGAACTGGGGGTGCATATCGCCGATGTAAGCTATTATGTAGAGCCCGAGACGGCGCTCGACAAAGAGGCCTATGCCCGCGCTACCAGCGTCTATCTGCCGGACCGGGTCAATCCGATGTTGCCGGAACGCATCTCGAACGAACTCTGTTCGTTAAGGCCACATGAGGACAAGCTGACCTTTTCGGCGATATTCCGAATAACACCAAAAGGGGAGGTCAAAGGCATCTGGCTGGGCCGGACCGTGATCCACAGCGATCACCGGTTCACCTATGAAGAGGTGCAGGAGATCATAGAACAGAAAACGGGCCTGTACCAACCCGAGATCGAACTCTTGAACGACATCGCCCAGCGGCTGCGCAAACAGCGGTTCCGCAAAGGCGCCATCAATTTCTCCTCAACGGAGGTCCGGTTCAAGCTGGATGAAAAAGGGAAGCCGGTGGGCATCATGATCAAAGAAAGCAAGGAAGCGCATCAGTTGGTCGAAGAGTTCATGTTGCTGGCCAACCGCAGCGTCGCGGAGGCCGTCGGCAAGATCAAGATCAATAAAAAGCCCATCCCCTTTCCTTACCGGGTACACGATACACCTGATAAGGAGAAGCTGCTACCCTTTATCGAGTTCGCTAAAAAGTATGGACATATTTTCGAGATCGAGAGCCCCCAGGCGATCGCCCGGAGCTTCAACCAGATGTTGAAGGATGTCCAGGGCCGCCCCGAGCAGCATGTGCTGGAACAGCTGGGGATCCGCACCATGGCCAAGGCCGTTTATACGACGGAGAATATCGGTCACTACGGATTGGGGTTCGAGCATTACTGTCATTTCACCTCGCCGATCCGGCGTTACCCCGACGTCATGGTCCACCGCATATTGCAGGAGGTCCTGGATCAGCACATCGAGGTCGACAAAAAGCTCGAGGCCAGGTGTAAGCACAGCAGCGAGCGCGAGCGGGCGGCGATGGAAAGCGAGCGGGCCGCGAACAAATACAAGCAGGTCGAGTACATGCAGAGCTTTCTGGGTGATGAATTCGAGGGCGTGATCAGTGGCGTAGCGTCGTTTGGTTTCTGGGTCGAAACGGTCGAACACAAATGCGAAGGGCTGGTAAGCATCAACAGCCTGCTGGAATACGATGATTTCCGGCATATCGAAAGCGACTATAGCCTCGTGGGCCGGCGCAGCGGACGGCAATTCCGCATGGGCGACAAGGTGATGATCAAGGTCATTGCCGCCAACCTGACGAAGCGGCAGCTGGATTATGAATGGGTGATCACGGCAGCGGAAAGGAACGCGCCCGGCGCCCTGGTGCTGCCATCTTTCGATGAGCTGCCCGCACATGGACACAAGCCGGCACATGGACACAAGCCGGCACATGAACACAAGCCCGCACATGAACACAAGCCCGCACATGGACCCAAGCCCGCGCATGGGCATAAGAAAGCGGCGCGGGGCGGTCATGCAAAAAAAGGCGGAGCCGCCGCGGGGCATAGCAGCGGCAAGGCGCACAAAGCCTCCGGGGCACGGCCGGCGAAAACGCGGAAAAAGAAAAAGTGAGACGCGGAAACCCGTAAATTTGGCCATGCAGAGTTTCGAAGAATTGTCCGCGGCCTTTGCTGCGAAGTTCAATAGCCGTCATTTTCCGCTTTATCCTGAAAGCCTGTACGATCCCGCTGAATATTTTCTGGGACTCGGCGGCAAACGCATCCGGCCGGTGCTTTGCCTGATGGGCAACGAGCTGTTCGGTCCCATCGAGCCCGACGCCTGGGAGATGGCGATTGCCCTGGAACTCTTTCATAATTTTACCCTCATCCACGACGACATCATGGACAAGGCGCCGCTCCGGCGGGGCCAGCCGACGGTCCATGCCAAATATGGCTCCCCCACGGCGATCCTGGCCGGGGACGTTATGATGGTGGTCGGCTATGAGTATGTCAGCAAAGTGCATAGTCCACATATCCGCAAGCTGCTCCAGCTCTACAACCAAACGGCCATGAAGGTCTGTGAAGGCCAGCAGCTGGATATGGATTTTGAGACCCGCGATCAGGTGTCGATGGCCGAGTATTTGAAAATGATCGAGCTCAAGACCTCGGTGTTGCTGGCGGGCTGTTTGCAGATCGGCGCGTTACTGGGCGGCGCGGGACTGGGCAACCAGGATATCATCTATGATTTCGGCCGTAATCTGGGGCTGGCGTTCCAGGTACAGGACGACTACCTGGATTGTTATGGGGATAGCTCGAAATTCGGGAAGCAGATTGGAGGAGACATCCTGGCCGATAAAAAAACGTTCCTACTCATCAAAACGATGGAGATCGCGAGTGCCGCGCAGCGGCGGGAGATCGAAGCCCTCCGGGGCGCTACGGCTAATGAGAAGATGATGGGGATGCTGGGTATCTTCAAGGCCTGCGGCGTAGATAGCTGGGCCCTGGAGCTCAAACAGCAGTATCATGCGGCGGCGCTTCAACGATTGGAGGATATCGCCGTCACGTCGAAACGGAAGGAGCCGCTCCGGCATGTGGTGGAGCTGTTGCTGCAGCGGGAGCACTAATCGCAGCGTCATTTTTTTTGCAACAAATATATTTTTCTGATTAGATTTGCCTTGCTAATTGTCCAACCCTTAGACGATACGAATCATCCTTTCTAATTTTTTATTGTTTATCTGTGTCTTGCTGTTCGCATAAAAAAATTCGCCGGCTATGCCGACGAACTTTATGTTGAACAATCACAGATTGCCGTCCGACCGCCAGTGGTGGTTAGACGTGATTAAGCAAAGCAGCAGGATCATTCGAGATCTTGCTGTGGCGATCAAAGCAATCCTGGAGCTATTCCAGTGATCGCCGAAGCAGGGCCGGCACTAACGATACCGGCTTCTACGTTTATACAAATCTACGTTATAAAGATAAGCCAAGTCACGTGAGCTCCAAAATTTATGTAGTTAACTCCAATAAAATGGTAGTTTTGATCCTCGCATAACGCAAAGATTTAGAATAGTTTGCGTCATGCCGGAGACGCCGCAATACGTAGGTTTGGGCCTTTTGATCTACAATGCTGTCCAAAAACTGGACATGGAGAATCACGATGCTGCGGCTCAATACCTGAATGTTGCTCCTTCTACGCTTTTCAATTATTATAAAGCCCCTCCTGGTGACATAGAAAAACTAATCAGCCTATCCGAAAAGCTCGGGATCAATTTGTTGGCTTTTTACGCGGATCGAGAACCTTTAAAAGGGTTGTTGGAAGCAAAGGATGAAAAGATCAAACAATTGGAAGCGCAAATAAACAGCCTTAATAAAGAGAAAGAAAATCTTTACTATACGATCGAACTGCAAAAAAATGCGCTAGCCGCTCAAAAGAACCAAGGACATGAATAGATACACAAAGTAAACGCATCTTCGGTTCTTAAGAATTAAAAAAATTTAAATAATTTATTGTCTCGCGCCGAGCTTGCTGTACATGACGTTCGTCATACCCAGCAGGGATGCCAGGTGTTTCGCCTGGGCCCTTGTAGCCAACTGAGGTAGGTTGTCGTGCAGCCAGCGGTAACGCTCTTTTGCCGGTTGCATCCACATTCCCCTGAAATGCAAGTAATCAGCCTGGATATATTTTTCCATCAGTCGCAGGCCGATGGTTCGGAAGGCGGGAAAATCCCTGTAAACAGCCAGCCATTGCTGATAGGGGATGATTTGTGCCCGGGTATCTTCCAGGGTTTGGATCGTCTCCATGCCATAGGGATGGTGAAAGATGAGCTCAATGGGGAAGCATAGTTCTCCCTCCCTGATGAATCCGGAAGAAATCTCTTTTTCTCCTTTTGTATAGGAGCGGCGCAGTAAACCCTGCCGCACAAAATAGAGGTGTTGGCTTAGCTGCCCCGCACGTACAAGCGGAAACTTTGGGTTAAAAGATCGCTCGATGGTGATCGAATGCAGTCGATCGGCAAGATCGGCCGATAAGGGATACATCGATCCCAGGAAAGTATGTAGATCGGTCATGATGAAACACTTTAAATGGTGGAAGGAATCAGGTACTCTACCCGTTAGAGGACGCTGGATGGGACTAAATAAATTAGTGCTGTAAAAGTAAACTTCTCACGGCAATACCGCGCGGAATTTTTCCATCGTTCGCCAATATTTGTCTTTGTACATATCATAAGAGCAGGCCAGCTGCGCTTTGTACTGCTGTAGCAGGTCATGGGTTGTTTTGGAAGCGACCCGGTATTCCTTACAGGCCATGTAGATCGTGGTCTTCCCTTTGTAGGTTTCGCGGCCCAGCGCGAGATAGCCGGCGGAGTCGGTGAGCCGCCGCGTGAGCTCTTCCTCGAGGCGGCACATGCACTGATAATGTTCGTCGTCGGGCATCCCGTTGCTGATGGCGCTTTTTGTTTTGGTATAGTCGATCTCTATCACCAGCATCCAGGGATGAGAGGCTTTGGCGTCCCAATGCAGCAGATCCTGGTTGACCACGCCAATGGAGGGAAGTCCTTCGGCATCCTGTCCTTCCAGACCCGAGAAATTGTCGTTTTCCGTTTCGTGACGGACGCCCTGGTATCGTTCGACGAACTCCTTCTCTTTCCAGTTGAGGAAATCGATGAGCTTTGCCATTGGGATCAGCTCCTGGTCGTCAGGGGAAGGGCCTTTAACGATCGCCTGGTCGATGAGCGTGGCGGCATCGCGTTCTCCAAGCACCGTTTCGAGCAGGAGGAAGACGCCCTGGGTGACGATGTTCTTGTTCTCTTCCTTCAAGTCCTGATAGATGAAGCTCAGCCGGATCTCGTCCGGATATTCCGGGTCGTCGTGATAAAAAAAACCGATGTTTTGACAGTTGAAGACGTAGCCGTCGATGTGAATGCTGTTGTTGTGGAATCCCAGCGCGGGTTTTAACGCGGTGATCTTCCAGCGGGTGAGGTCGGGCGCCGCGGCGACCAGGTCTTCGGCGAAGACAAAGGATTTGACATCCCCCTGGGCTGAGATCACCAGCTCGGCCCGCGTCTCGTCGAACATGCCCACTTCACAATACAAGGTATCGCAGAGGGCTTGAAGTCTCGGCATCAACGCCTTCAGGAAACGGTCGTTGACCTTCCGGGAGTCTTTGCTTTTCACGACATGGAATAAGGCCGGTTCGTTTTCCAGGAACCATTCCCATAGCGGTTGACCGGCGCGAGCGGTGGTCTTTCCGGTCAGCAGTTTTTTCAGGAAGTTCATACCGCGCAAATTTGGATGGTTTAGCCAAATTTTCCTAATATTGGAGATGATCAATTCCATATTCCGAAAAAAGTCATTAGAAAAGATCGCACGGGACGCAGCAGACGGGTGTTTCGACGGACATGGCAATACGGGGCTCAACCGGGTATTGAATGTTCGCGATCTGACTTTTATGGGCATCGCCGCGGTGGTGGGAGCGGGGATCTTTTCCACCATCGGGACGGCGGCCAAGGACGGTGGACCGGGCATCTCGCTGTTGTTTATCCTTACGGCGGTGACCTGTGGGTTTTCGGCACTTTGCTACGCGGAGTTTGCCAGCCGCATTCCCATCGCCGGAAGCGCATACACCTATGCTTACGTGGCCTTTGGGGAATTGATCGCCTGGATCATCGGCTGGGCGTTGATCCTCGAATATGCCATCGGGAATATCGTGGTGGCGATCGCCTGGAGCGGCTATTTCAATAACTTGTTACTGGGGTTTGACATTCATCTGCCGGGCTGGCTGATCACCGATCCGGGGACGGCGAAGGCGGCCTTCCTGGCGGCACAGGACACACTGGCGAAAGGCGGCGTGCTGGATGAGATGGGGAAAGCGGCCATAGCAACCTGGCATTCGGCGCCGGTGATCGGCGGCGCGCATCTCATCATGAACATCCCCGCATTCATTATTGTCTGCATCATCGCCTATATAACCTATATCGGTATCAAAGAGAGCAAAAAGACTACCAATGCTATGGTAATCTTTAAGATCGCGGTGGTTATCCTGGTGATCATCGTGGGGGCCTTTTTTGTCAAGACCTCGAATTGGGTGCCGTTCCTTCCCAATGGGTTTGGCGGCGTGCTCAAGGGAGTGTCGGCGGTCTTCTATGCCTATATCGGGTTCGACGCCATCTCGACGACGGCGGAAGAATGCAAAGACGCTCAACGCGATCTGCCCAAGGGTATGATCTATTCGCTGCTGATCTGTACAGTATTGTATATCCTAATCGCGCTGGTGCTCACCGGGATGGTCAACTATACCGAATTGGGTGTCACCGATCCGCTGGCCTTTGTTTTCAACCGGGTGCATCAAAAGTGGATCGGCTATATCATCTCCGCCAGCGCGGTGATAGCCACGACCAGCGTGCTGCTGGTCTTTCAGCTCGGGCAGCCGCGTATCTGGATGAGCATGAGCCGCGATGGGCTGTTGCCCAAGGCGTTTGGCAGGATCCATAAGAAATATCATACGCCGTGGTTTTCCACGATCGTTACGGGCATCATCGTAGCCGTGCCGACCCTGTTCATGGATAGCGGGCTGATGACACAGTTAACCAGTATCGGAACGCTGTTCGCGTTTGTGCTCGTAAGCTGGGGAGTACTGGTCCTGCCGCGGCAGGAGGGTGTGCAGACGCGGGGATTCCGGATGCCGTATATCGATGGCCGGTTTATCGTCCCGGTGCTTTTTATCCTCTTCCTGGTCTTATTCCGCGAGCGGCTGGGGTCGGCCGTCCGGCATCTCACCGAGGTCGGATTGCAGGAGGTGCTTTTCCTGGTGTATACGCTACTCGCTTTAGGGTTTACCCTGGCCACGGTGGTCCGCAAATATTCACTGATCCCCGTGCTGGGGGTCTTGTTCTGCGCTTATTTGCTCATCGAGATCCCGGCCATCGCCTGGGAATGGTTCTTTGGCTGGATGGCTTTCGGGCTTACGATCTATTTCCTGTATGGCTACCGGAAGAGCCTGCTGAACAGGCCGGAACGCGAGCCTGCGGCAGTACCGGTGGAGGCGGAATAATCCGTAAATTTGCACCCTATGAAGTTCGAGGTAGGCGATAAGGTCGTAATACAGCATTCCAATGATGAAGGCGAGGTCGTAGAGATTATCAATGACAAGATGGTATTGGTAGATGTTCGGGGGGTACGGTTCCCGGCGTATACCGATCAGCTTGATTTTCCTTATTTCAAGCGGTTCACGGAGAAAAAGCTTTTCCCGGCCGAGAAAAAGCCCAGGAAATACATTGACCAGCTCCCCCCGGAGAAGCCGGCGCCAGGCAAAAAGAAAGAGCCCATTGCGCGGCTGGCCCAAGGGGTCTGGCTGACGTTTTTGCCCGTGTGGGACAACGACGAGTTCGGCGACGATGTGGTGGAGAGCCTGAAGATCTATTTGGTCAACAGCTCCTCCACAGGGTTCCGCTTTTCATATAATTTGGCGTATTCAGGCGAAAGCGAATTTGCCCTCGACAACGAGATCCCCGCGGGGCAAGACTTTTATCTGCATGATATCCCCTTCGCGAATTTGAACGATAACCCGGTGTTCGAATGCGAATTCTCGCTGCTGACGCCGGATAAGACCAAGGCCGATCATTATGAGACCTCGCTGAAGCTGCGGGCAAAGCAGGTCTTTAGCCGGATCGAAGAGATCAAAAAGAAAGGCGAGGCGACCTTTTCGTTCAAGCTGTTCGAAAACTATCCTTATAAGCCGGTGGAAGAGACGGTAGATACGCGCGGTTTGCTGGCGGGATCGGGTTTCCGCGTCTATGAGGCCTCGCGGGCTCGCCAGCATCTCGAGCCGGCGCGTTCCGAGCTGGACCTGCATGCCGATAAGATCACCGACAAGCCGGGGGCGTTGGACAATTTTGAGATCCTGACCCTGCAGCTGCAGACCTTCGAAAAATATTTCGATCTGGCGGTGGCGCATCATCTGCCCAGCATGGTCGTGATCCATGGCGTTGGCAGCGGGAAGCTGCGGGATGAGATCCATGAGATCCTGCGCGTGAAACGCGATGTCAAATCCTTCGTGAACCGGTATGATCCCCGCTATGGTTATGGGGCTACCGAGATCTTTTTTCAATACGGTAAATAGAGGGTGACTCCGGCGGGGGCCGGCTCTTGCGGCCGATTCCGGCGAGGGCCGGCACATGGGCTCCTGCAGCTGACCCGGATCAAAGGTCGTATCTCACCCCCGCGCGAACGAGGATCGAGCCAGTGGGGAAGTCGATCTTTTTGTACACATGGGACGGATAGATGCCACCGAAGTAGACAAGCTGTGTAATATCCTGCCTATAGGGTGCGCGACAGCCGTTATAACCGGCGAAGGTAAGCAGGGACCACCGTCGATATGCCTTCCATTGTAATCCGGCATCGGCCTGGTAGGAAAAGGCCCAGCCGAGATTGCGCGCAGGAAAGCTCGAGAAAGCCATCGCATTCTGAATTTTTAAGAAATATTCGTATTGAGGGGCATGGGTCTCCTGGATGCCGGCGAGTGCGCGGACCAGGAGGGCCAGTTTCTTCTTTTGGTTTAACGGGAGCGTGTATACGCCGCCGGCCAGGATGCGCGTCATAGCCCAGTGTTGAGGGCTGATAGGCGGGACCGGGACCAGGGTTGGGGGGCATGGCGACAGGAAGTTCGGAGACCCCAGGGGCGAAGGGGGGATAAAAATTATGGACCTCGCTACTATGGTGCTGTTGGTTCGCCAGCAAGGTGATGCCCCAGGAGCGGTTCAGGTGATAGGTGCCGCTCAGCTCGACAAGGCTGCCGGTGTGAACGGCACCGCTCTTCGGGTCTTGCGCGTCCGGGTGGGCAAACCGGCCTGCGGGAAAGGCGACGCCACCTGAACAATCGAAAGACCAGCGGCTTTGCCGTGGAGCCGGGTGAAGCTGTGGATGCTGATTCGCAGGCTGCACTTGCGCCGGAGCCTGCGCGTGGCTCTCCGCGGTGAGCTTGGGCTGCACTTGCGCCCGCCCGGTGGGCTCGGATTCGACCTGCGCCCGGGCGCTGCCGCAGGCGATGATGAGGATAAGCAGCAGGCAGTTAATTTTTTTCATGGCGAAGATTTAACTCAAAGGTCCCAGGACATCCCGGCACGTAAGAGCAGGGAGGAGGTAGAAAGACGCGTTTTATGTTCGACCGTGATAGGGGTTGGGCCGAGGGTCGTAGTGTATAGCATCGTCTCGACCTGTTCCAAATAAGTAAACGAATACCTGGACACGCTGCCGTTGTAACCGGCATAAGCGATCAAGGCCAAACGCCCGCCTGCATTCCATTTGAAGCCGATATCGCCCTGGTAAGTGAAGGCCCAGGGCAGGGCAATGGCATAGTACGGCGCAGGATCATTGGGATCGTTGGCATAGCCCGCCGTGAAACCGGCGGTCTTGGATCTTTGGACTCCAACGAGGACGCGGGCAATCCAATCGAATTTCCGGCTTTCGTTCAACGGAAGCGTGTAGGTGCCGCCTGCCATCAGGCGGGCGATCTTCCACCAGTTGTCATAAGGGAGCGGGACATAGGGTGCATTGGAGGGGATGGTAGGAACGACGTCGGAAGGTCGATCTTTGATGTGGTTTATCTGGCCATTGGCAACCAGGGTGATACCAAAGGAGCGGTTCACCTGGTAGGTGCCGCTTAGTTCCAGGAGAGCGCCGGTTTTGACAGGGGAGACGTTTCTGTTATCGAAGATATATCGGCCATATTGGCCTACGGGGAGGGCGGGACCGGCAAGGAGCCCAAAGGACCAGCGACTTTGCGACGAAGCCGGGTGATGCTGTTTCGCGGGCTGCACCTGTGCGTGGGCCGGAGTCTGCGCGTGGCTCTCTACGGTGGGCTTGGGCTCGACCTGCGCCCGGGCGGCGACAGAGCAGGTGATGACGAGGATAAGCAGCAGGCAGTTATGTTTTTTCATGGCGAAGGTTTAGCCGTAATGTTGAGGGAATTTCCCGCCGGATCGTTGCTCCGACAGGCGGATTTTTTATCGTATTTTCGCCGTTGCTACCAACCGGGTCATCGCTCGTCGGTTACGACGGGAGGAAAGTCCGGACAGCATAGGGCAATGCACCGGTTAAGCGCCGGGGGACGCGCGAGCGTTCACAGCCAGTGCCACAGAAAATAACTGCCCACCCTGCTGCGCCTGCTATGGCGGAGCCTGGTCCCTAAGCCGGGCGGCCCGGCGCAGCAGGGTGGGTGAGGATGAAAATGTGGGGTAAGAGCCCACGGCGTCGCCAGGTAACTGGCGGCGCGGGTAAACCTTGCATGCTGAAATGCCACGTATACCGGCGGTCGAGGGCGGCTCGTCCGATGTTTCCGCGAGGAAGCAACGCCGGAGGGTAGGCAGCTAGATCCCTGTAGTAATACAGGGGCCAGATAAATGATGGCCACCCGCATGAATTGATGCGTCGCATCTGTTTGGGCGGGAACAGGATCCGGCTTACAGGTTGGTAGCTATTTTTTTTGAGCGCATTTAACGCCTGCCCGCAAGCGGACGACCGGCAGATCAAAAGCGGACAATAGGCCGGGCCTTGGGGAAGCAGCGAGGTTCATTATCATCGAGTTGCAAAACTGGCATTGACTTGGTTGCGAGTAAGCCATGGGAATCCTGGCTAACTACTACAAAACGGCAGTCCGCAATATCGCGCGGAGCAAATTTCATGCAGTCATCAACATCGTGGGTCTCTCCACGGGCATTGCCTTTTCGCTGCTGATCGCGGCGTATTGCTGGAGCGAGAAGCAGGTAAACCATCAGCTGAGACATGCCGACCGGCAGTATTTCCTAAGGAGCCACTGGAAAGACCCCAATATGGGGCAGGAGATCACGACGCTCGGCGGGCTCGCGCCGGCGTTAAAAACCAACTATCCGGCATTGGTCGCCAATTACTACCGCTGGGACGGGATCACCTCCGCCGTTTCGCGTGGCGATGCGCATTTCCGGGAGAGCATCCAGCTGGGTGACAGCACCATGCTGCAGGTCTATGGCTTTCCCTTGTTATATGGAGATGCCCGTACGGCGCTCGATAACCCTTTCTCGGTGGTGATCACGGACGACAAGGCGATCAAATATTTTGGCCGGACCGACGTCGTGGGGCGGGACCTGACCATCGATAATTTTTCGGGTTCCGGCAGACCATTCAGGATCACCGGAGTGCTGAAAAGACCGGCGCGCAATTCCATTACCCAGTTCAACGATAACAATGACAACGGCATTTTTGTGCCGACGGCCAATCTGGCTTATTTCGGACGCAATATGGATTGGTCCAATGGGGCAATCGTGAGCTATATAGAGTTAAAACAAGGCGTTAAGCCGGAAGCGCTTGCGGGGCCGATCAAACATCTGCTGCAAGTGAACACACCGGATAACATCCGGGACAATCTGCGGGTCGAGCCGGTGTTGCTGACGAAGTACTACCTGGATGCGAATGAGGGGACAGTGAGAAAAATGATCTATACGCTATCGTTCGTGGCGTTGTTCATCCTGGGCATGGCCATTATCAATTTCATCAATCTTTCGGTAAGCAGGAGTTATACCCGGTTAAAAGAGATCGGTGTCCGTAAAGTGCTGGGTGGATTGAGGCGGCAGCTGCGGACGCAGTTCCTCACCGAGAGCATTTTGCTGTCGCTGGGGTCCACCGCGGTCGCCCTGCTGATCTATGGCTGCACACGGGGGCTTTTCAGCGAGATGTTGGGTACTCCGATCCCCGCTTTGACGACCCTGCCGGTAATGGGTTGGGTGCTCATCGTGCTGTTCGCGCTCTTTACCGGCTGGCTGGCGGGCCTTTACCCGGCGACGCTCCTGTCCTCGCTTTCTTCGATCGACGCCCTGAAAAGTAAGCCCGGGGCGATGCAGGAACGGGTATTATTACGCAAGGGGTTGGTAGGTTTTCAATTCGGGACGGCGACGATCGTGTTTATCGGGGCGATCATCGTGACGCAGCAGGTGGCCTTGTTCTTTAGTAACAGGCTGGGTTATAACAAGGAATATGTGCTGAGCGCGCAACTGCCGCGGGACTGGTCGAAGGCCGGGGTGCAAAAAATGACGGCGATCCGCGATGTCTTTGCCCGGATGCCGGAGGTCAGCGACGTCACGCTGACCTGGAATATCCCCAATGGATTTTCGGCGGGGGGTACCCTCATCTACCCGCAGGGCGGGGATTCTTCCCAGGCAATAATAACCGATCAGCTGATCGCGGACGAACATTTTGCCCCGACATTCGGCATTCCGCTGGCTGCCGGTGTATTTTTCAATGCCCCGGATCAAAGCGCAGCACAGGATTCTACGCGGGTGGTGCTCAATGAAAAGGCTACGAAGGCCCTGGGTTGGCAACGGCCGCAGGATGCTGTAGGTAAGTTGATACATGTACAGGGCAGCGCAGAGCCGTTCATGGTAAGCGGTGTGGTCAGGGATTTTCATTTCAACGCCATGAATGGGGCTGTCCAGCCCGAGGTCATCGTTCACCAGAGCATCGCCACTGTTTACCGCTATTTCGCTTTCAAGATCCGGCCGGGTAACGTTAAAAGGAGTGTCGACGCACTGCAAAAGAAATGGGCGGAGCTGATGCCGGGGGCACCGTTCGAATACCAGTTCATGGATCAGACCCTGGAGCATATGTATGCGGTCGAGCTGCGCCTGCGGAAGGCGACTTCGACAGCGACAGTGCTGGCCTTTGTGATCGTGCTCCTGGGGATCTTGGGTCTCGTCTCGAGCAGCGTGCGGCGGCGAAACAAGGAGATCGCCATCCGCAAGGTCATCGGTGCGAGTGCAGGGGGCATCATCCACCTGTTTTTAAGAGACTATGTGCCGGTATTGCTGCTGGCGGGAATCGTCGCGACACCGATCGCTTATTGGATCATGAACGTATGGCTCGATGATTATGCCACCAAGGTGGCTATTACGCCCTTGCCGTTCATCGGCGCGATCGGGGTGCTGGCGGTGATCATGATCGTGCTGATCGCCGGGCAGACGCTGGGTGCGGCCTTGCGGAATCCAGTGAACGCCTTACGAAGCGACTAGCCGTTCGACGAACGAGGCTCCGGCGAAGTTCCAGTTTTACGCGGTGAATCCGTGGGCGATCCAACCGGCCAGTTCCATGGCCCAGGCGAGACCGAGATGAACGATCAGACCGCCGTAGATGGTGCGGGTGCGGGCCGCGAGGACGCCGAGGATAAGCCCCCCGAAGAACGAAGAGATACATTCGCCCAGCGGTTTGCCGAAATGAATGGTGCAATAGAAGGCGGCCATGGGCAGGATGGCGTCGGTGCCGGCGAAACGGAGCAGGGCGATGACGAGCAGGCCGCGGAAGAAAACTTCTATGCCGAGAAAATCGAGGCCGTACGAGATTTCATAAAGCAGTTTCCAGGGCCAGGCGGGGTGGGCGATGCCATCGAGAAAGGCAAGGTTGTGCAACTTGGGATAGACGAGCTGGAAATCATGCTGCGTGGCGGCGAGTGCGACCAGGGGCAGGGCGGCGAGGAGCAGGAGGAAGTAGGCGCCGAGTCTAGTGTTGCGACGGGTGAGACCTACGGCGCCCCAAAGACTTTCGCGATGGCTTTCGCCTTCAAAGAGCCCCGCTTTATAAAAAGCATACAGGAAGCCGAAAAGCAGCAGGAGCTTGAGCGGCAGTTGTAAGATCAGGGCGGTATAATGGTCCCAGGGCGAAGTGATAGCGTGGGGAAGGAGGGGATAGAGATCCCAATGGATCATTTTCAATGCGAAATATAAACAAGCCAGCGCCAGGATGAGGATCATCTTGGGCTTAAAGTAACCGGCGGGGTCGGCGGCCGTGGTTACCTTGAGCCTTTTGCGCCGGCCGAGGTGCAGTTCCGGGGTGGTGGTGAGGGCCTTTTCTTTATAGCCCCATTCGTATTGCAGTCCCCAGGTGAGCGCGACGATGAGGATGAAAAAGCCAAAGAAACCGCCAAGCGCGGCATACCAGGGCAGGGCCTGGATGCGCTGTTCGATGCCAATGGTATAGTTGGCGGTGATGAGCGCGGCGACAAAGATGATGGTGACGATAAGGGCAGGGCGGGGGATGCTGCGGAGGTACTCGGTGAAATAACGGAGGAACGCACGCATTATGCTAGGAAGCTTTCTTTCATTTTACCAAGAAGATCCGTTTCGAGCATTTTCTGCGCCAGGCGAAGCATATTCAGGAACGATCTGCCATGCGAGATGCCATGACCGATGATCACCGGTTTGGCGATGCCGAGCAGGGGCGTGCCCCCATAGTATTCGAAATCGAATCGTTCGAAGAACTCGCTTTCCGTTCTATGTTTGCTGCTGATGTCGTAGAGGGATTCCGCCAGCTTGAGGATCACGTTGCCCGTGAAGCCTTCGCAGACGGTGACATCGGCCTTGTCGAGGAGAATGTCGCGGCCTTCGATGTTGCCGATGAAATTGATCTGGGTGTTCTCTTTCAGCAGGGGATAGGTGCCTTGTGCAAGGATATTGCCTTTGCCTTCCTCTTCCCCGATATTGAGCAGGCCGACGCGGGGCGTGGCGATATCCAGGATATGCTGTGCATACAGGGAGCCGAGGATAGCGAACTGGTTGAGATTTTCCGGCTTGCAGTCGGAGTTCAGGCCTACGTCGAGCAGGACGCCTGTTTTGCCGTTCTCTTTGGGGATGACGGAAGAGATGGTAGGGCGATGGACACCTTCGATGGGTTTCAGGCTATAGTGTGCGCCGACAAGCATGGCGCCGGTGTTGCCGGCGCTGATGAAGGCGTCCATTTTCCCGGTAGTCAGGAGGTGGAAACCGACGGCGATCGAGGACTTTTGTTTCTCCTTGAGCGCTTTCGTCGGGTGTTCGTTCATTTCGATCACCTCAGGGGCATGCACCACATGGACCGAAGCCGCAGGGATAGTATATTCCTGCAACAACGGACGGATCTTGTTCTCGTCGCCTACCAACCACAGGGTTACCGGACCCTTTGCTTCCCGCAGATAAAGCTGGACGCCTTTGACCGCCTCGAGCGGCGCGAAGTCGCCACCCATCATGTCAAGACCAATATTCATGTCACTAATTTGGCTTGAAAGGTACCAGCCAATTTAGCCTTCGGCAATGCGCTAATGAACTTCGGCGGAGCTTCGCTCCTTCTCGTTCGTGCCCTTCGCTTTCGCTCACGCATCCTTCGGGCGATGGACCCCCGGTCCATCATTGGCTAGACGGATTTACTTGATGGGAGCGGTTTCAGCAACAACTTTTCCTTTGTAGTACAATTTGCCTTCGCTTACGTGTGCGCGATGGCGTACGTGCATTTCACCGGTGGTGCTGTCTTTGCTCAACGTCACTTTCTCAGCTTTATAATGTGTCCTTCTCTTGGCACCGCGCTGCTGGGAATGTCTTCTTTTCGGATTTGGCATATCTCTACAATTTAAACTTTCAAATTATGGTCCCGCCGGTGAGGGCGGGCTGTTGGACTCTTTACTCCGCCGGCGGAAGGTCCTTGAATTTCTCGAGGCCTTTCCACAACGGGTTCCCGGGCGTGCTCTTCTCCCGGTCGAGCTTTTTGAGCATCTCGAGCACCTCTTTGTTGCAATGCGGGCCACCCATTTCTTCGGGCTTGCACATGCGTTGCATGGGGATGCTCAGGTTGATGAACTCATAGATCCAATCGGACAGGTACAGGTGACTTTCCCCTTTGGATATATAATATACATCCGGGTCTTCCTCCTGCAGGTTCATGATATCGGGGTCTTCCACCAGCTTCACCAGGATATTGAATTCATCCCAGAGGTTCAGCGGAAGCTGGTTCCCGCAGCGATCGCAAGCAATCTCGATCTTTCCGTCGACTTCGAATTTCAGGAGCATGAAGCTGTTCTTCTTATCCAGCGTCAGCTTTACCTGGGCTTCGCAGCGGCGGAAGTCCTGCTGTTGGTAAGCCTCAAAGAACTTGTCCGTGATCTTATAGCTAAACTCGTGAATTCCAGCCTTTAGGCCCACAAACGCTATTTCAAATTCCCGGCGGCTGCTCATGAGTGCTTTTTAAAGAGCTTGCAAAGGTAGGGATAAATTGATTAATTTACAAACAAATGCGACTTTTTACCAAATACTCCCGGGTAAGCATTATGGCCAGCGTGCTGGCGTTGCTTCTGGGAAGCGTGGGTTATTTTTTTGCGGTCCGGTTCGTTCTCGTGCATGAACTGGACGATGCCATCCGGATCGAAGAAGAAGAGATATTGGACAATGTAGCGCGTCATGGCCACCTGCCGAAGCCGGCCAACTACCGGGACCAGCAGATCGCCTATGTACCGGCCCAGCAACCGGAACAACCCCGGTGGGTCAATACCACCTGGGGCTACCTGGAGTCCCAGCTCACCAATGCCATCAACCTTGGCGACACCACAGAGGAACCCGAGGCCAATTCCCGGCCCAGGGGCAGACACGCGCGAAAACGAGACCCGGATGACCCCTGCCGGGCGCTCATCTTCCCTGTGAGAGTTGGCAATCAATATTATACGGCGTATGTCTCCAAGTCCGAGGAAGAAACGGAGGACCTGCTGGTCGTCATCATGTTCCTCACCGCAGGAATGATCCTGCTGATGCTCGGCATCCTGTTCCTGGCCAACCGGCTGTTGTTACGCCGGATCTGGCAGCCTTTTTACCGGACGCTGGAAGGCATCAGGGCCTTCAACCTGTCCAGCCGGCAGCAGCTTTCACCCGCCGAATCCACGGACATCGAAGAATTCCGGCGGTTGGATGAAGCCGCGCGGCAGATGACGGGGCAGATCAGCCGGGATTACGAAATGCTCAAAAATTTTACCGAGAACGCTTCGCACGAGATGCAGACCCCGCTGGCCATCATCAATTCCAAACTTGACCTGCTGATCCAGGACCCACGAATGCGCGAAGAACATCACCAGCCGGTGCAAGCCATGTACGACGCCATCAGCCGGCTGCGACAGCTCAACGCGTCCCTTTTGCTCCTGACCAAAATCGAGAACAACCAGTTTGCCCAAACGGAATCCCTGGACCTGGCACCACTCATCGAGCAGAAGCTGGCACAGCTGGAAGACCCGTTAAAAGCCCGGCAATTGGAGGTACACCGGGAACTCACCGGGGTGCGCGTAGCCATCAACAATTATTTAGCAGATATCCTTCTCAATAATTTATTAATCAACGCTATACGACATAATAAAACGGCCGGCAAAGTGGATATAAGGTTGGCGGAACGGAGCCTGCGGATCAGCAATTCCGGGCCGGCGCCGAGCTTCGATCCCAAAACCATCTTCGACCGTTTTGTCAAGGGTCCAAATTCGGGCGGCACGGGGCTGGGGCTTGCCATCGTCCGGCAGATCTGCGATAATTATAATTTCTCGGTGGGTTATTCCTACGCAGGCGAAATGCATACGGTTGAAGTAATTTTCCCCGGATAGACTACAGAATTCCTTCAGGATGCGGAATTAGATTTGCTGGGCTTTGATAAGAGCCTGGTAAATAATATGTTAAGATTCTTTTGGGGGTTATTATTGGTATTGACCGGTTTTTGGGTGCAGGCCCAGCAGGGTTCATCCCTTGATTTTTATGTGGGCCAGGCCTTGCAGAACAGCCCGTTATTAAAAGACTACCGGAACCAGGTCCTGTCCGGGCAGGTGGACAGCGCACTCATCAAGGCCAGCTATCTGCCGCAGGTGGTAGGCAACAGCACCAATATATATGCACCGGCGATCAAGGGGTATGGTTATGACCAGGCCATCTCGAATGGGGGCAATTTCACTACGGTGGTGGCCGTCACCAAGACGCTGGTAGGCCAAAGCCACCTGGATGCGCAGTATCAGACGATCCGGCTCCAGAACCAGGGCATCACGAATACCTCGAAGATCTCGGAGCAGGACCTCAAAAAGAGCGTCACCGCGCAATACATCACCGCCTATGGCGATCTGCAGCAGCTACGGTTCAACCGGGACATCTATAGCCTGCTGCAGCGGGAAGAACAGGTCCTTAAAGACCTGACGGAAAAGAATATCTACCGGCAAACGGATTACCTGACCTTCGTGGTCACGTTGAAACAGGAGGGGCTGCTGCTCCAGCAGCTGGACATCCAATACCGGAATGACCATGGAACGCTGAACTATCTCTGTGGCATCAATGATACCAGCGCCACCTTGCTGGATGATCCGGAGATCCGGCTGCAGTCGTTGCCCGATATCGGTAATTCGGTGTTCTTCCGCCAATTTGGCCTGGATAGTCTGAAACTGCGGAACAACCGGAGCCTGATCGATTTCAGCTACCGGCCCAAGGCCAGCCTGTATGCCGACGGCGGCTGGTCTTCTTCGTTGCAATATGAGCCTTATAAGAACTTCGGCGTGAGCTTTGGGTTCATGGTCACCATGCCGATCTATGACGGGCACCAGCGTAAAATGCAATACAGCAAGCTGGATATTGCCGAACGCACCCGAAGTGGGTATAAGGACTTCTTCACCCGGCAATACAACCAGCAGATCGCGCAGCTCACGCAGCAGCTAAAGGCGACCGAGGCGCTCATCGGCCAGATCGATGACCAGGTGAAATACTCACAAACGCTTATCGATGTTAATGAAAAGCTGTTGAGTACGGGGGATGCCAAGATCGCCGATTATGTGATCGCGCTAACCAATTATCTCAATGCCAAGAACCTGCTGACGCAGAATAATATAACCCGGATGCAGATCATCAATCAAATCAACTATTGGAACCGATGAAGAAATTTTTATACGTTTTTTTGGCGGTCGTCATCAGCGCCTGCGGGGCGCATGGGAAGGACGGCGAAGCAGCAGGCGGGAAGGATTCTGCGGCGGCGGAGAAGCCCGCGGCAGGCGGCAAGGACACTACAGCAGCCGAAGGCGGCGGGGATAGCGTCGACGCGCGTACGCCCGTAACGGTAGCCACCGTGGAGAAGGGCGGACTCGACGATTATATCGAGCTCAACGCCGTAAGCGCCTTCCTGCAGAAAAGCTATGTCAAATCCATCGCCAATGGCTACCTGGAGTCGGCGGATGTCTATCCGGGGAAATATGTCGAGAAGGGACAGACGCTGTTTACGATGCAGACCAAGGAATCGAAAAGCATCGGGAACACCATTCAGCAGCTTGACACGTCGCTGCACTTCTCGGGGGTGACGACGATCAGGGCGAATCAGCGCGGGTATATCACCCAGCTCAATCATCAGCCGGGCGATTATGTGCAGGATGGGGAGCAGCTGGCGGTCATCAGCGACCGGAGCAGCTTCGTATTCCTGCTGGATCTGCCCTATGAGCTGCGGCCTTTTGTGTTGAATAAGAAAACGGTGGAGCTGGATCTGCCGGATGGGACGAAGCTCACGGGCGAGATCGGTCCGACGATGCCCACGGTGGATAGTGCCTCGCAGACACAAAATGTCGTCATCCGGGTGCCTAATGCTGGGTCTATCCCCGAAAATCTTATCGCAAAGGTGAAGATACTCAGGAGCCAGAAGGGTGGCGATGTGCAGAGTGTGCCGAAATCGGCGTTGTTGACCGACGAGACGGAGAGCACCTTTTGGGTCATGAGGCTAATCGATTCTGTCACGGCCGTCAAGGTCCCGGTAAAAAAGGGGATCGAGACGACGGATCGCGTGGAGATCCTGCAGCCCGTGTTCGCGCCCGGCGACAAGATCCTGGTCACCGGAAATTATGGCTTGCCGGATACGGCGAAAGTTAAAGTAGAGCAACCCTGACGGGGCGCAATAATCAAATTGAAGCAGCAGTGAAAAATTTCTTTGTCTCCTATAAGAATCCCCTGACCGTCACCCTGGTCCTCGTGATCCTGGGCGGGTTATTTGCCTATAGCCGGATGCAGACCTCGCTTTTCCCGGAGATCACGTTCCCGAAGATCAAGGTCATCGCGGATGCGGGATTGCAGCCCGTCGATAAAATGATGGTCACCGTCACCAAGCCGCTCGAAAATGCCATCAAGCGGGTGCCGGAGCTGCAATATGTACGCAGCACCACGAGCCGCGGCAGCTGCGAGATCTCGGCGTTTATGGACTGGAAGGCGGATATCGATCTGAGTCAGCAACGCATCGAATCGCGGATCAACGAGATCAAGAACGACCTGCCGGCCGAGACACAGATCACGGTGGAGAAGATGAACCCCAGTATCCTGCCGGTGAGCGGCTATACGCTGGAAAGCCATGATCTATCGCCCATCGCGTTGAAGATGCTGGCAAATTATACCGTAAAACCCTTTTTGTCTCAGGTGGACGGGGTTTCGGAGGTGCGCATCATCGGGGGCAAGACCAAGGAGTATTGGGTGATCCTGGATGAACAAAAGATGAGCACGCTGTCGATCACTCCGGATATGCTCAATACGGCGATCGGGCAAACGGGGTTCGTCAAGTCGAACGGCTATATGGCGGACTATCACTTCCTCTATCTCACGGTGACCGATGCCACGGTGCACAACAGCGAGGATAT
>DASYZH010000276.1:0-10265 GCA_035946435.1 Puia sp.
TCAGTATGGTCGACCCGAACACGGGCTACGGACCTACCTTTAATTTTGGGAATACCACCGCCAGCGCACCCTACTACCTGGATTGCGGAACGGGCGACGTTTCCACGGATTGTAGTTCTTATGGTGTGGTCAACAATCTCAATGTGAGCGATACCACCTACTGGCTCCCCAATCCCGGCAGCTGGTACAAAGCCGTGGTCATCTACCATAAAGGGACCGTTCAGACCTATATCAATGGAACGCTTATGTCAACCCGGGTAGGCCAGGGAACCGCGGCGTTGCTTTGTCCGAACTCCCAGGTCATTGTCGGCGCCTGGTGGAACGGGAACGGCGGCACTGGCGGTCAAGGGCTCAGCGGTAAACTGGATAATATCCGGCTTTACAACCGCGTGCTCACACCGCATGAGATCGCCACGCTCTCCACGAACTTCCAGGTGACGTCCAACAGCGTAAAGCCGACGCCCAAAACGGCGCATTAAGATACTCCAGACTCACTTATCCCGGGCCCTCCGTAAGGAGGGCCTTTTTTTGGGCAATCGGGTGGCCGCGGCGACGACCATTTTCGGTTTGGCCCCATTGTTGAATAGTTACGGCATGGGCCGTTTAATCATAATATCCAATCGATTGCCTTTCTCGCTGGACAAAGATGGCGACAAGGTCAGCCTCCGCCAAAGCTCGGGTGGATTGGTTTCCGCGATAAAGAGCTATTTTGAGAGCACTACGGCCGGCCGGGGCGAGGTTACGGAAAAAATGTGGATGGGTGTGGCCGATTTTCCCCAGGAGGATTGGGACCAGGTGGCAGCCGCGCACGCCGAGGACCAGGACTTCAGCATCCTGCCGGTCTTTGTGGATAAAGAGCTGTATGACAAGTACTACAATGGGTTCTCCAATTCCGTACTCTGGCCGTTGTTCCACTATTTTTCTTCGCTGGCCGACTACGAAAATCAGTATTTTGAGGCCTATGTGCAAGTAAACCAATTGTTTGCGGAAAGGATCGCCCCTTTGCTGCAACCCGGGGACCAGGTCTGGATCCACGATTATCAGCTGATGATACTGCCGCACCTGCTACGAACGAAGAAGCCGGACGCGACCATCGGCTTCTTTCTGCACATTCCGTTCCCGTCTTACGAGATCTTCCGCCTGATGCCCACCGAATGGAAGAAGACACTGCTGCATGGCGTTATGGGCGCGGATCTCATCGGCTTCCATACCTACGACTATGTCCAGCATTTCCTGCAATCGGTGAAGATGCTGCTTGGCGTCGAAAACCATTTTCACAACCTTCAATACCTGGACCGGCTGATCCGCATCGATCTGTTCCCTATCGGCATCGATTACAACAAATTCCACGGTGCAGCCACCGATCCCGAGGTAGAGGACCAGTGTAAAAAGATCCGGGCCAACCTGGAGGATAAAAAGATCATCTTCTCGGTAGACCGGCTCGACTATACCAAAGGGCTCATGAACCGCCTCAACGGTTTCGAATATTTCCTGGAGCGGTACCCCGAATGGCGGGAGAAGATGGTCTTCATCCTCAATATCGTACCATCCCGGGACACGATACCGGCGTATAACGAACGGAAGAAACAGATCGAAGAGAAAGTAGGTACCATCAACGGCAGGTTCTCCAGCATCAGCTGGCAACCTGTGATCTACCGGTATAATCATCTTCCTTTCAAAGAAATGATCGCCCTCTACCAGGCCGCCGACGTGGCGCTGATCACCCCGCTACGCGACGGGATGAACCTGGTAGCCAAAGAATATGTGGCCTGCTCTACGGGCCGCGGCGTCCTGATCCTCAGCGAGCTGGCCGGAGCCGCCGCCGAACTCAGCGAAGCCATCCTGGTGAACCCCACTGATGTCACGGATGTGGCCTCGTCCATCACCCGGGCCCTGGCCATGCCGATCTATGAACAACGGAACCGCATGGCGCTGATGCAACGGCGGTTACAGGAATACGATGTGTTCAAATGGGTCAACGATTTCATGGACCAGCTCGCGCAGGTCAAGCAGGAACAACGAAAACAGGCCGTGAAGCTGCTGGATGAAAAAGCCATCGCCGGTATCCGCCGCCACTATCTGCGCTCGAAGAACCGGTGCCTCCTGCTCGACTACGACGGCACCCTCGTCCCGTTCTCGCGCATTCCCTCCGAGGCGGCGCCGGACAATGCCGTCAAGGAGCTCCTGTCCCGGCTTTCATCGGATACGCGTAATCACGTGGTCGTCATCAGCGGTCGCGATATCCCTTCGCTGGACCGCTGGCTGGGCGGGCTACCCATCTCCCTGGTGGCGGAACACGGCGCCAGCTTCAAGATGCGCAATTCGACCTGGCAGCAAATGGTCTCCGTCAGCGACCTGTGGAAAGAAGAGATCCGGCGGATCATGCAGCTCTTCGTCCTCCGTTGCGCCGGCAGCTTTATCGAAGAGAAGACCAATACCATCGCCTGGCATTACCGGAATACGCAAACCGGTCTTGGTTTCTCGCGTTCCCGGGAACTCCTCAATACGCTCTCGCAGCTGATCCAGAATACTACCCTGCAGGTGATCGACGGCAACAAGGTCATCGAGGTTCGTATCGCCGGTTTTGACAAAGGCGCTACCGCCCTGCGTATCGTCGGCGAAATGGACCCGGACTTTGTGTTATGTATGGGCGATGACACCACGGACGAAGATATGTTCAAAGCCCTGGACGGCGAAGCCTACACCATTAAAGTCAACACCGGTGCAACGGCCGCCCAGTATACTGTCCTGTCGCAGCAGCAGGTGCTGCCGCTTTTAAATACGATTACGGAAACAAAAGGCTCGCTCGCGTCCACGGCAAACGAGGCGTAGCCGAAGCGCGGAGTCCTTAGCCTAGAAATAACAATACCAGTGCATAAGTACAACATGGGCATCGTCGGAAACTGTAGCTACCTGGCGTATATCGACACCGGGGCCGACGTCAAATGGATGTGCCTCCCCCGTTTCGACAGCCCTTCGCTTTTCGGCAGCCTGCTCGATGAAGAGAACGACGGTCATTTTTATGTGCGGCCCGCGGACGAAGACTATACCGTCCGCCAGAGTTATGTCACCAACAGCAATGTGCTTTGTACCGAATTCACCTGCAGCGACGGCCGGTTTGTCGTCAAGGACTGCGCGCCGCGTATGCGCATCTACGACAGGCAATTCCGCCCGCTGATGCTGGTGCGGAAGGTCGAGCTGCTGGAAGGGACGCCCGCGATCACCGTGTGTTGTCAGCCCCGGGGTGACTACGGGAAAATTATCCCCGAATCCGTGATGGCGAGCAACCATATCCGCTATTTGAATCTCGACCAGCAGGTGCGGCTGACGACGGACGTGCCGCTGACCTATGTGCAGAAAGGGAAGTCCTTCATCCTGGACCAGGACCGTTATCTCGTGCTGACCTATGGCGAGCCGCTGGAGGCTCCGCTCAAGGAAACGGCCGAAGAGTTTATCCGCAAAACGGTGGAAGACTGGCAGTCGTGGATCAAAAGCTCGTATCTGCCCGATATCTACCAGGAGGAGATCATCCGGAGCGCCCTGGTCCTGAAACTGCATCAGTACGAGGACACGGGCGGCATCATTGCCTCGGGTACCACCAGTCTCCCCGAATTCCACGACAGCACACGCAACTGGGACTACCGCTATTGCTGGTTCCGCGACGCGCATTATACCCTCCGTGCGTTTAATCAAATCGGGCATTTCGAAGAGCTGGAAAAATATTTCGACTTCATCTACAATATCCTGCATAGCGCCACCGACTCGCTCCAGCCTTTATATTCGGTGGCGGGCGAACCAAAGCTCTTCGAGATGACGCTCGATCTACCCGGCTATCTCGGCAACAAGCCGGTGCGCGTCGGCAACAAGGCCTATATCCAGAGCCAGCATGACGTGTACGGCCAGGTGCTCGTCTCCCTGCTGCCCTTGTACTCGGACAAGCGGCTGATCTTTCTCCGCAAGAGCAGCTATCGCCGCATCGTGCCGTGGCTGCTCGCCCAGATCGAACGCACGCTCGAGATGCCGGACAGCGGCCTGTGGGAGTTCCGCAACGCGGAACAGGTGCATACCTATACGCTGCTGTTCCATTGGGCAGGCGCCAAGGCGGCTTATAAGATCGCGGCCATCTTTGGCGATCAGGGACTGATGCGCAAAGCGCTGCGGCTGGCCGATGATGCGGACCGGCTGATCAGCCGGGCCTATGACCCGCTCCGGAAGCTCTATACCCAGGCCATCGGCACCGTGAATCTCGACGCCAGCACCCTCAGCATGATCACCATGGACTACCTCGATCACAAAGGGGACCGCGCGCGGGATCATATAGCGGCGCTGGAAAAGGAGCTGCTCTCGGACAAAGGGCTTTTCTACCGGTATAAGCATTATGATGATCTGGGTTTTCCCGAAAGCACGTTTTTGGTGTGCGCCTTTTGGTATGTCGATGCCCTTGCCTGTGTCGGCAGAGTGGACGACGCGATGCGCAACCTCGACCAGCTGCTGACCTTTTCGAATCATTTGGGAATCTTCAGCGAAGATGCGACGGTCGACGGATCGCAATGGGGGAATTTCCCCCAGACCTATAGCCATGTGGGACTGATCAACGCCGCCTGCCGCATCTCCCGCAAACTGGATAAAGCAGATTTTTTATAGCAGCCCGGAAACACTATCTTAGGGCATGTCAACCCGACTCCTCTACAATATCCGGCAGCTGGTGAACACGCGAGGTCCAGAGATGGATGCAGGGAGCCATCCCCTGCGAGGCGCCGGGCTGGCTGAACTGCCCGTGATCGACGAGGCCTGGCTTCATCTCGAAGGCGACCATATCGCCGCCTTTGGCCCGATGAGCGCGCTGCCTCCCGATCTTCGGCTGCTCCCGGGGACCGATGCCGCATTCGACGTTGCCGGTTGTCTCGTATTACCTGCCTGGGTCGACAGCCATACGCATCTCGTTTTTGCCGGCAGCCGCGAAGCCGAGTTCGTTGACAAGATCAAAGGCCTGAGCTATGCCGAGATCAACGCCAAAGGCGGCGGCATCCTCAACAGCGCACGGCGGCTCGCCGAAACCCCGGAAGACAGGTTGTTTACCGAAGCCTGGCAGCGGCTGCAGGACCTCACGCGGCTGGGTACCGGTGCTATCGAAATTAAAAGCGGTTATGGATTAACGGTCGAAGGGGAGCTGAAGATGCTGCGGGTGATCCGGAGACTCAAGGAACGGTCACGCGTACCCATCAAGGCGACCTTTTTAGGTGCGCATACTTATCCGGCGGCTTACAAGGACAACCACCAGGGTTATATCGAAAAGATCATTGGTGAAATGCTGCCCGTGATCGCGGCCGAAGGGCTGGCCGACTATATCGACGTCTTTTGTGAACAGGGCTTCTTCAGCCCGCAGGAGACAGAGCAGATCGTCCGGGCGGGACAACAGGTAGGGCTGACCGCCAAGCTCCACGCCAACCAGCTGCATTGTTCGGGTGGGGTAGAGGCGGGGGTTCGGTTGGGTGCGTTGTCAGTAGACCATTTGGAGAGTATGGACAAGGCAGCGATCGCCGCGCTGGCGGCATCGGACACCATCGGAACGCTGCTGCCTACGGCCGCCTTTTTTCTGCGGATGCCTTTTCAGCCGGCACGTGCGCTCATCGATGCGGGGTGCCGGATCGCGCTCGCCTCGGACTACAACCCAGGTTCCTCGCCCAGCGGCAATATGAACCTGGTGATCGCGATGGCCTGCACCGGCATGCGGATGCTGCCGGAAGAGGCGATCAACGCCGCAACCCTCAATGGCGCCTATGCGCTATCCATGGGCGATCAGCTCGGCAGCATCACGCCGGGTAAACTGGCCAACCTGATCATCACCCGGCCGGTACCTTCGCTGGCCTATCTTCCCTATGCTTTCGGGACGGACCTCATTCAACGGGTATTGATACGCGGGGAATTTGTCAACTAAAACAATGCTATGTTCGGCCACCGAAAAAAGACCAAGCCCGATCTCCTCGAAACCATATCCCAACGCAGTGCTGTCCTTTCAATTGCCGACAGTCGCGCGGGACTGGATCTCCTGGTAGGTTTTTTTTCGATGATCCGGCCCCGCCCCGGGCGCCGTGGCCGCCGAGGTCGCCGCACAGCGGCGGAGAACCTCCGCAAAATGACGGCCACGCTGCAGGACAACGCTTTTGTCCTCCGCCATCTGCAACATGCCATCCTTTCCCAGCTCGTGCGCACCGACTTATCTTCGGCGCTGATGGAAAGCGGCATCCCGCTGGCCCGCGGCTTCTGGCAGGAGCTGTTCGGCCGGCTGCGACATAAGCTGCTGCCTCCGTTCCAGTCCGAGAACGATTTTCTCTATGTGCTCAACCGGGTGTTCTTCCGTAAGTATGATTATGTCTGGGTCGAAGACATTCCCCGCGCCGATTGGGTCGCCTTTTTCGACACGCTCGGCCTTTCCCTCCACATCGATGACAACCGCATCCTGCGACAGCTGGTCCTGGCACTTAATACGCTCTCGTTCCAGGTTGCACAGCTCGGGTTGGAAAAAGAAGTGCTGAACTATCTCCCGGAGCCATACCGGGAAGAGAACCCTTTTGTTTTGCAGCACTATGCCATTCGTGCGCTCGAGGAAGCGCTGGATGCGCCGCACAACGCCGGCGAGCCTCTGGCTGAACTGGCGGACGACCACGCTTCTCCCACCGGGACAGCGGACGACCACGCTTCCCTCGCCGAGGCGACGGACAGGCTCAAGCAGCTGATCGGCTGGTGTCACGAATGCATCGGATATGTGCGCGAGAACCACGGGGTACGGGGGGCCAGCTTACACCAGACGTATATGCTCCTGCTGCTCGATAACCGGCTGGAGCGCATCTCCATTCTGATGGACCTGCTGGACAGTGAGCATCGCTTCGACACCGGCCGGTTCGTGGATTTCTTCCGCATGCTGATCCGCAACGAGAACCGCAAGAATAGTATCCTCGAGTTCATGTCGCAGTCCTTGGGTTATCTGGCCTATCAGATCGCGGAGCACAAAGGGGCCAAAGGCAGCAAATACATCACCTCGACCTGGCCGGAATACCGCGGCATGTTGTGGAGCGCCATGGGCGGCGGCGCGTGGATCTGTGTGGTAGTGCTGATCAAGAACCTGCTCATCAAGGTGCCGATGGCTATCTTCTGGCATGGCTTTGCCTATAGCATCAATTACAGCCTCGGCTTTATCCTCATCGAAGAAACGCATACTACCCTGGCGACCAAGCAGCCGGCGTTCACGGCAAGCGCCGTGGCGAGCTCGCTCGATACGCGGAAGAATGCCCATCAGCCGAATCTTTATAACCTGGCGGTCACCGTCGCCAAGGTGAGCCGCAGCCAGATCGCTTCGTTCGTCGGCAACCTGATCATCGTATTTCCCGGGGCCTGGCTCCTGGCCTGGGGATATGAGAAGATCGCCGGTCACAAGCTCGTCAGTGGTGAGCCGGCGCTTAAGATGCTGATGGACCAGCATCCCTGGCACAGTCTATCGTTGCTCTATGCCTGCAATACGGGTGTCTTCCTGTTCCTCAGCGGCATCATTGCGGGTTATGTGCAAAATAAGATCCGGTATGGCCATATCGCGCAACGGCTACAAACGCATCCGATCCTCAGGCTGTCGATGCCCGCGGAGCGGCTGAAGCGGTTATCCGTGTATGTGGAGGAGCATGCGGGTATGCTGATCGGTAATATCTCGCTGGGTATTTTTCTGGGGATGGCCGGTTTTTGGGGCGAGATCTTCGGCATTCAATTCGAGATCCGCCATATCACCATCTCGGCGGGGAATATGTCACTGGCCGTTTATGGCCTGGGGTTCCATAACCTGAATCCCTGGTTCCTCGCCACCGTCCTGGGCGGCGTGCTGGGGATCGGCTTCTTCAATTTCCTGGTGAGTTTTTCGCTGGCATTTATCGTCGCAACCCGCAGCCGTGGGGTGCGGCTCCGGGAATATCCCGAATTCCTGGGCATCCTCTGGCGCTATTTCTGCAGTAACCCGCTGGATTTTATCCGGCCACGGCGACGGCCGGATTAAACCCCTATTTTTTGTCGAGGGCATAGGTGCAAAGCAGGAAGAGACTCACGGCTACGATGATGAGCACATCGCCGCTGATACACATATACGCAGGAGGCTGATTGAGATTGTTGGCATTGGCAGGGATGTCGAGGACATCTCCCATTTTCTTTTCATATACTCCGAGGAAGAAGAAGGACGCGATGATCGCGTATAAGGTGACTTTGGATTTTAGCATGGCCCACTGATTCGGTGCCAAAATTAGTTAATTTGCCGCTGCTATACGTAGCTATACGATCCATTTAATAAAAAATTAAAGATCCCCATGGAGCCTATCATAGAGTGCGTCCCCAATTTCTCCGAAGGCCGCAGGCCGGAAGTGATCAAACAAATTACCGATGTCATCGAAACGGTGCCCGGCGTCCGGCTGTTGAATGTCGACCCCGGGAAAGCGACTAACCGGACCGTGGTTACGTTCGTCGGGTCACCGGCCGCCGTGGTGGAAGCGGCCTTTTGGGCTATCCGGACGGCGGGTGAGGTCATCGACATGCGGCAACACAAGGGCGAGCACCCGCGGATGGGCGCCACCGATGTCTGCCCGCTGATCCCCGTCGCGGGTATCACCATGGAAGAAACGGCGGCATGGGCAGAGCGGCTGGCGGAACGGGTGGGGAAGGAGTTAGATCTGCCGGTATATCTCTATGAGGCCGCGCAGCGGGACAAGAACCGGAGCAATCTCTCCGTGATCCGTGCCGGTGAATACGAAGGTTTTTTCAAAAAGATCCGGCTGCCGGAATGGAAACCCGATTTCGGCCCCGCCGAATTCGACGCCCGGCGTGGCGCCACCGTGATCGGCGCACGGGATTTCCTCGTTGCCTATAATGTCAACCTCAATACCACGTCTACGCGGCGCGCCAATGCAATCGCCTTTGATGTTCGGGAGGCCGGCAGGGTTCTCCGCGAAGGCGATCCTATCACCGGCAAGATCATCAACGGCCCCGACGGCAAGCCGGTAACGGTCCCCGGGACGCTGAAGGCGGTGAAAGCCATCGGCTGGTACATCGAAGAATATGGCGTCGCCCAGATCTCGATGAACCTCACCAATCTCGGGGTAACGCCTGTGCACAAGGCGTTCGACGAGGTCTGCCGCGCCGCTACGGAAAGAGGTATCCGCGTCACGGGCAGCGAGCTGGTAGGATTGATCCCGCTGCAGGCCATGCTGGACGCAGGACGTTACTTCCTGGAGAAACAACAACGTAGTATCGGCGTCTCGGAAAAAGAGCTGATCCGCATGGCGATCCTCTCCATGGGGCTGGAGGAGCTGGGGCCTTTTATTCCCGAGGAGCGGATCATCGAATATTTGTTACGCAATCCCGCCGATGAAAAGCTGGTGCGGATGACGTTGGCTAATTTCGCCGACGAAACGGCCAGCGAAAGCCCGGCCCCCGGCGGTGGGTCCATCGCTGCCTATGTGGGTTCGCTGGGCGCCGCCCTGGGCGCCATGGTAGCTAACCTCTCGGCACATAAAAAGGGATGGGAGGACCGCTGGACGGAGTTTAGCACGTGGGCAGCCGAGGGGCAACGATATAAAGACGAGCTGCTGCGTCTCGTAGATGCCGACACCCGCGCCTTCAACGCGATCATGACGGCTTTTGGCCTGCCGAAAAGCACGCCCGAAGAAAAATCAACCCGCCAAGAAGCTATACAGGCGGCTACCAAAACCGCCACAGAAGTCCCTTTCCGCGTCATGGAGACGGCTTACGCTTCGCTCGGGCTGATCAGGGCTATGGCTACCGACGGCAATCCCAACTCCGTGTCCGATGCCGGTGTCGGGGCGCTTTGCGTCCGGGCCGCGGTGAATGGGGCGTTCCTGAATGTCCGCATTAATGCTTCCGGGTATGCCGATAAACCGTTTGTGGCCGATGTCCTCGCCCGCGGGAAGGCGCTGGTGGAAAAGACCGATGCCGCGGAAAGGGAGATACTGGCCATTGTCGAAGGGAAGATCGGGGCTTAGAAGGGTATCCCGATATTCAGATACCCCAGCACCGAATGCGACTGATCGCAATACATGGCGCTGAGCTCGAGCGGCCCGAGCGCGAAGTTATACGTAAACGTCAGCGCATAGCCGGACAGGAAATCCGGTGTTGTAAAGAAATTGCTCTTGTTGATGAAGTTGTTGAAAAGGACATTTGCTTTACCGGTGATGAGGACGTTGTTGAATAATTGATAGCGAAGGGCGAGCGCGCCT
>DASYZH010000277.1:0-55815 GCA_035946435.1 Puia sp.
TGGCGCAATAGATCTCCACTTCATGGCCCTGGCCGTCGTCTTCCAGGGTTATAGTATCCCCATCACCGGCCCGATCATCCATTTTCCACCTGGAGGCCAAATTGTCCGAAAGCTGGAACACGGTGATGCGATAGTCCGAATTCCCATAGCGGTATACAACCGAAACAGATGGCCAGTGGATCGGAAAACAGGGTTTCAACCGTAACAACGGACCCCGCCGCTCCAATCCGATAAACGAGTCTAAAATAAACTGGTACATCCATCCCGCCGACCCGGTGTACCAGGTCCAACCGCCCATACCCTTGTGGGACTCGTTGGCATAGACATCCGCCGCCATAACATAGGGCTCCGTTTTATAGACGCTCACCGCCGCTGCATCGGCAGCATGGTTGATCGGGTGGATCATTTCCAACAGCCGCCAAAGCTTCTCCCGCTGGCCCAATGTCGCAAAAGCCATGAGGGTCCAGACCGCGGCATGGGTATACTGGCCGCCATTCTCCCGTACGCCCGGCAAATAGCCCTTGATATAACCAGGGTTGAGTGCTTTTGAATCAAAAGGGGGATCGAGCAGCTGGATCAGCTTCAGCTCCTTCCTGACGAGCTGCGACTCGAGGGCGTCCATGGCCATTTCGGCGCGTCCGGGGAGAGCCGCCCCGGAGAGTACGGCCCAGCTCTGGGAGATCGCATCGATCCGGCATTCTTTATTTTCCTTCGATCCGAGTGGAGTGCCATCGTCGAAATAGGCCCGCCGGTACCACTCGCCATCCCAACCGGCCGTTTCGATCCTGGACTGCATACCCGCAGCTTCGGTCCGGCAGATCTCGGCGAAGAGATGATCGTTGAATGTATCCGCGGTATCGGCAAATCGCCCGAGCACGTCATAGAGGAAAAAGGCGAGCCAGACGCTTTCGCCCTCGCCCTTATAGCCCACCTTGTCCATGCCGTCGTTCCAGTCACCCGTACCCATGAGCGGGAGACCATGCCGGCCGAAACGCAGGCCATGCTGGATGGCCCGGACGCAGTGCTCATAGAGTGTTCCATTCCCATTGCTGCCCGCCGGCAGATCGTAGAAAGATTCTTCGCCCGGATACAAAGGGCGGCCATCCAGGTAGCCCACGAGCGTCGCCAGCACGTCTCCATCACCAGTGACAGTCACATACCTGGCCACAACAAAGGGCAACCAAAGGTAATCATCGGAGCAACGGGTCCTGACACCCCTGCCTTCGGGCGGATGCCACCAGTGCTGTACATCGCCCTCCACAAATTGCCGGGAGGCATGCAGCAGGATCTGCGTGCGGGCCAGGTCGGGCCGGGTGTGAAGAATGGCGAGCACGTCCTGCAGCTGATCCCTGAATCCAAAGGCTCCGCCGGATTGATAGAACCCGCTCCGGCCAAAGATGCGGCAGGAGAGGGTCTGATAAAGCAGCCAGCCGTTGGCGAAGATATTCACGGCATCGTCCGGGGTTGTGAGCTGCACGGCCCCCAGGATCGATCCCCAATAGTGCTTTACGCGGTCGAGGGCGGGCGAGGCCATCTGCGGGCCGACCAGGTTTTGGATGAATTCCAGCGCTTCCCGGGTGTTCGCGGCGCTTCCCAACAAAAATACGATCTCCTTTTCCGCGGCATCGGGCAGATCGAAGGTTACCTGCAGCGCGGCGCAAGGGTCCATACCGGCCCCGCTTCTACCGGAAAGCCTCTTGCGGTGCATGGCCTGCGGGTCTTGCAGGTTCCTGTTCCGCCCGATAAATTCGAGCCGGTCGGTGGTAAAAGCCGGCTGGCTGGGATCATCCACCTTGAAGAAGGTCACGCGCTCGGAAAAGGCGGAGTTGTAACGGTTCCTGAACAGCAGGGCGCCGCTGCCCGCATCCTGTTCGGAAAGGATATGCATGCTCGTTTTTGCGGGAACATCTCCCAGCACGAGATCGAGATAGCCGGTGGCGGAAAGCCTGCGTCTCCTGCCGCACTGATTCTTTATCCGCAATACCATCCATTTGACCGGCAGCGCCTGGTCAACAAACTCGACCAGCTCGGTAGAGATCCCCTGTTCCGTATGCTGAAAACGGCTATAGCCAAAACCGTGTGTCGCGATATAGGGCGTGGCCCCGCGAACGGGGAAGGGCACCGGAGACCAGAAATAGCCGGATTCCTCGTCACGCAGATAAAAGGCTTCCCCGCCGGCATCGTTCACCGGATCGTTGCTCCAGGGTGTGAGCCTGTATTCATGGGCATTGATGGCCCAGGTATAGGCAGAGCCGCTTTCGGAGATCACCGTGCCGATATCGGGGTTGGCGATCACATTGACCCATGGCGCGGGCGTCGTCTTCTTTCGGTCGGTGAGTATCTTATATTCTTTGCCATCGGGGGTGAAGCCGCCCGTGCCGTTATCGAATAAAAGGTTGTCGGGAAGCGGGTTCTTACCGGACCATTCATCCGGCGTCTGGGGACCCGTGGGCACAAAAGGTAAACCAGCCCTTTCCGCGAAGAGGCGAGTCACCTGTTCGGATAGGCTTCCTTTGTGATCGTAGATGATGACCCTGGCGACACTTTCAAAGAGAATACGGTCTTCCGGTGAGATCTGATCGGCGGAGCGTACAAATATTTTGCCGGGCTTTTGATAGGACTGGAGACCTGCATCGGTGTTGATAAGCCCCTGGATCTGGTCCAGCAGCTGTTGCCGGTACGAACCGTGATCTTCATTCCAGATCACCAGATCCACCGAAAGACCCTTCAGTCGCCAGTAGGCATGCGCCTGGATCATCTGGCGTGTAAGGTCCAGGTTGTCCGGATCGGTCATATGAAGCAACACGATCGGAATGTCTCCGGACACCGAGTGGCTCCAGAGGCCCGACTGCCCCCTGAAATTGTTCAGGATCACGGCCGGGTCACCACGTAGATCGGGATTGGGATAAACCAGCGAGGATGCCAGCTGATCGTAGAGCTGGGCATCGGCCTCCGTGGCATTGATCTGGCGCAGCAATACCTGGTTATGCGTCCACGCGAGCTCGAAGGCGCGGCTTTTCAGGTGTTCGTCCTTGTATTTACGCATCAGGCCCTCGCAGGCTTCTCTTGTTTCACTGATGCCATAAATGAGGTCGACGGTTGCGGTTTGGCCTGGCTTGACCGTAATGCGGTAACGGATCGAGGCGATGGGGTCCAGCACTGCGCCATGATCTCCGGACAGCGATTCCCTATCCATCGCCTGCGGGTTGCTCAGTGATCTGCCGCGACCGATAAACGTCGACCGTGCCGTCTCATAGGACGGCGTCTCTGCCGCAGCCCCATGAACATTCATCAAATGGAACATCCAGGGAGGTGTCTCTTCCTCCGATCGTGGCCGCCGGGTACATACCACGGCCTGGTGTTCCGGCAGGATCTCCGTTTGCACAAAAAGGTTGCTGAATGCCGGATGTGCTTCATCCGATGCCTGCACGGCTATGACCATTTCGGCATAGCTGGTCACTTCGAGAACTTTTGTGAACAATGTGGTATTGGTGATCTTAAGCCGGCGCATCTCCATGTCGTCCTCCGGGCTGATCACGATCTCCGTGACGGTGTTGATACCATTGTCCCGTCTGCGGAACTCGACATGTCCCGGGGAGAACAGGACTTCGTACTTTTTGGCGGCGCGTAAGGTGGGTAAATAGGTATTCGACCAAAAATCGCCGCTGCCGGCGTCTTTTATATAACAGAAGATCCCATGGTCATCTTTCGTGGCATCTTCCCGCCAGCGGGTAACCGCCAGATCCTTCCAGCGGCTGTATCCGGCGCCGGAATTGGAGATCATTAGTTGATAACGGCCGTTGCTGAGCAGCTGGATCTCCGGGATCCGCGTGAAGGGAGTGTTGATGATCCGCACGGGTGCGCCCGTTGCCGGCGATTGCGGCTCGACGATATCTGCTGTATGTGCGTAAAAAAGGGTGGCACGGGGGATGCGTTCTTGCAGCAACAGCAAGGTTGCCTGAAACCGAAGCTCCGCCACGAACCGCTGCTGCATGGGCTTATCCAAAAGAACATAGGCCAGTGAAAGCAATCCCATCCCCTGGTGATGCACCATAAAGGATTGGATGATCACGGAGGTCTTGCCCCTGGGCAGGCGGGAAGCCGTATAGTCGACGGCTTCATAAAATCCATATTCCCCTTCCAGCCCTTTTTTTGAAAGGGCCTGCAGGTTGGTAGCGGCCTTTTCAGGCAGGACCATCAGGGCCAGTAAGGAAGCATAGGGTGCAATGACGAGGTTATCCTCCAGGCCGCGATTCAATCCCAGACCCGGGATGCCGAATGCGCGGTACTGATAGGTGAGATTGGCATCGACCAGGTTATAGGCGGATTCCGAAATGCCCCAGGGAACGCCATGCTGATCGGCATAGTCGATCTGGCGCCGGACCATCGCCTTGCTCGTTTGGGCCAGCAGGGTGTTCTCATAGGAAGGCATGACCAGCTGCGGCATCAGGTACTCGAACATCGATCCGCTCCAGGAAAGCAGCACGGGGTCATCGCCGGGGTTGGTGAGCAGGCGCCCAAGCGCAAACCAGCTCTCCTGCGGAAGCCTGCCCTGTGCGATGCCGACAAAGATCCCCAGCCGGACCTCGGAGGCGAGCAGATCATAGAGGCCGCTGTCTTTACGCTGCTCTTCGACGTTATACCCGATGTGTAAAAGCGCGGTGGCGGGCTCGAGCAGAAAGTCATATTCTATTTCGCTGAACGTTTCGCATTCTTCCGCGAGCTCTTCGATGCGGCCGATCGTCTCGGTCGCCCGCGCTGCTGCTTCGTCGACGGCATTGAGCATGCGGTGCAACCATTCTTTTTCCCCGGCGGAATGGTCCTGTGATCCATATTCATCGAAAGCCTGCCTGTAGGTGTCCTTCATCGTCTGCAACGACCCGAGTGTCGGTACATGATCCAACGATGACAGCCGGGGGAAGCATTCCGGGACAGGTAAGAGCTCTGTCCAGGGTGCCAGGTGCAGCAGATGATCCTGCTGGTCCTTCACTTGAAGCGACAACCTACCCACCCATCCCGCTAGTTCGGTGCCGTTCTCCGCCCGTGGAAGACGAAGGTCATCGGCGAGCCGGACCAGCTCTTCGAGCGTATTCTTTACGGCAGTCAATGAATCTTTTTCCAGTGCGCCATTCTTCAACAACACCTGTAATCGATTGCGGGGCTCCGCAAAACGCTGTTTAGACCCGTCCACGAGGATGTCCACGGTATTGCTGAAACCCTGCAACAGATTCTTATGGATAAGGGGCTGCCCGGGAAGGGCCAGCAATCCCTGGCGCAAGGTAAGGAGATGGCCGGCGAGATTGCCGCTGTCTACCGTCGATACATACCTGGGATATAGCGGAGATAAGGTTCGGGTATCATACCAGTTGTAAAAATGGCCTTTGAATCGTTCGAGACGATTCATCGACCCAAAAGTCTTTCCACACCGTTCCAGGAGCCTGCTTGCGGAAAGATAGCCGAAATCATGTGCGGCCAGATTGGCCAGCAAGGCCATGCCGATATTGGTAGGCGAGGTCCGGTGGGCAATGACGCCGCCTTCCTGCACCTGGAAGTTGTCGGGTGGCAGCCAGCTGTCTTCGGTGGTCACAAACTGTTCGAAAAATGACCAGGTCTTCCTCGCCGTTCTATGAAGGAACGCCAGGTCTTGTTCCGCCAGATCGGGCCGGTCTTCCCACCCGGGCTTGCTCAGACGCCAAACGAGGGCGGGGGCCAGGAGCCATAGCAGCAGGATGGGACTGCTTACTGCAAGAGTTGGTGGGTTCCTCAGCAAGAAAGCAGCGCAGAGCAGTGCGAGCAGAGGTACGATTGCCAGCGATCGATAAGCGGCCAGCAAGGCGGGGCGGTTCTGAAAAGCGAGCGTAGCGAAAGGGGTCCATTCCAATAATTTTCGGCGGCTGACGATCATCCGCCAAAGGGCGCGCAGGATAGCATCGACGTACTGGAAGGCCTCATACGGAAGGATGGAGAGTCCGAAGACAAACCGGATCAGCGTGATCTTCCCGTTGCTGACCACCTCGGAAACGTGCGCCTTCAGGGTCAGGTCGGCGGGTTTGTTCAACAACTGCCAGACGGAAGCGACTATCGGCGGTAAAAGGATGATGGTCGATACGGCCAGGGTCCAGAACCAGGGGAAGGGCAGGACGAACCAGCCGAGCAACAAAAGGGATAAGAGCGATACCGGCAAGAGGCTTCGCCGCAGATTGTCGAATATCTTCCAGCGGGATAAGGCGGAAAGCCTGTTTCGCGTCAACTTCCCGTTACCGGTCCGCACATAGGGCAGGAGCCAGGCTGCGATCTGCCAGTCGCCCCTGATCCACCGGTGATGACGCCGGAGGTCGGATTCGTACTGGGTGGGATTTTCCTCATACAGGAAGACGTCACTCAGCAATCCGGACCGGACATAGCAGCCTTCCAGCAAGTCGTGGCTCAGGATGCGGTTCTCCTGAAAAAAATCGCGGAAGGCGAGATCGAAGGTATCTACATCGTAGATGCCTTTCCCGATAAAAGACCCTTCTTCAAAAAGATCCTGGTAAACATCCGAGGTGACCCGGGTATAGGGGTCGATGCCCGAAACGCTACCCTGCATGTGTAAGTAAAGCGAAGTCGTAGTCACGGGGATACTCGTATCCACCCTTGGCTGTAATATTCCATAACCTTCCGTGACGCGTCTCTTCCGGCTATTGTATTCCGGGTGGTTCAGGGGATGTGCCATTGCCGCAATGAGTTTCCAGGCGGAATCGCGCGGCAGCAGGGTATCCGAATCCAGGGTGATGACATATTTTACGCCGTAGAGGACGCGGTAGTCGCCCCTGATGAGGGAGAACTCCTTTTCGTCGCGGCCGCGCAACAAGGCATTAAGCGCTGCTAATTTTCCTCTTTTGCGTTCATAGCCCATCCATTTTTGTTCACGCGCATTCCAAACCCGCGCCCTATGGAACAAAAAGAAGATGTCGTTATCATTTCGTTTGTATTTCTGATTTAGTGCTTCGATCCTGGCGATCGCCAGGTCCGTCAATTCCTGATCCTCCTTCAGGGTCTCGACGCCTGCGTCCATAAAGTCGGTGAGCAATCCAAAGTGCAGGTTATCGCCCTTATTGGCGAGGAAACGGATCTCCAATCCTTCCATCAGGGTTTCGATGTAGGCGGTGCCGGACAACAGCGTGGGGACGATCACCAGGGTGCGATACTCCGGGGGAATGCCTTTCGAAAAGTCCATCCGGGGCAAAACTTTGGGCTTGACCAGCAGCGTCGACAGCCAGTTGACGAGCGAGACGGCCAGCTGCGCGGAAGCCGAGACAGCCAGCAAGGCGACGACCGCGAGCAGCAATCGGCTGCGGATTCCCTGGCTGTAGGGCATATAGAACAACCCCATCGCTATCAGCCAGGTCAGCAGCAGGATCGATGCGAAATAAAGAAAGAAGGGGACCTTTTGTGCGGAACGGACCAGTCGGCGGGCCCGGCCCCGGCGGAAACGGGGGATGCCGATCTCCTGTACCAGCAGTCGCATGCCTTTATCGATGAGAAAGAAGCCCACATGGCGCGTCTTTTTAGTGGCCGCGTCCACGGGCGGCCTGGTACCCGGCGGAAGGTCCTCGGTCTTTTCGCCTCTCTCCGCAAGGGCAAGCGCAGTTTGCGCAACCTGCTTTTCCGGCAGCCCGCAATTTTTAGCGATGGATTCCACGACGTGCCGATAGCGGTCCCGCGTGGTAAAATCCATCCTGGGATACGTCCCGGCGGGGTCCTGCACAAGGACCTGCTCCACGCAGCTTAGCTTCTCTACGAATTCCCGCCAATCGGTGGTCTCGATGAAACGCAAAGTGCCGATGCTGTTGCGAACCGAAACCTGGTCGGCTGCTTGCTTTTGGTTTTCCTGACGGACAAGGTCATTGCTGCTGGTGCCCATTCCGGAGAGCTGTTGCTCCAGCCAGTTGAGTGCCAGCGCCAGTGCGGGCCCTTTGCCCTGCAGATTCCTGGTAAGGCCCGCGACGAACGGGCTGCTCAACGGCGGCTTTGACCTTACCATGTCGGCGATGGTCAGGATCAGGTGGGCCGCATCTTCCTTTACCGTATCGATCATTTTGTCTGCCCAGTAATCGGCAAGATTGCGATCGATCATATCCAGGGCAATCCTTTCGCAAACCCGCCGGAGGTTCTCGATGACGGCTAGCCGAAGCATGATGGGGATCGCCCAGAGTTCGCCCAGCGTAAGATCGGTGGCCGTCTGATACGCTGCTACAAAACTTCCGAGGTTGCCCGCATCGACCCGGCCGTCGCTATGGGAAATGATCTCCAGCACGATATCATAGACCCGCGGCATCCCGACGAAATGACCGCCCGCGAGCGCGGGCAGGGTTTCGCTGTATCCTTTTGGCAAGTGCTTCCTGGCCAGCACCACCTGTTCCTCGATGAGATAGAAGTTGTCGATCAGCCATTCTGCCCCGGGGCTGATGGGTTTACCGGTTTTGATATTCCCGACCAGCAGGTTCCGTACCTCCAGGAGGGTGTTTTCGTTATCAGCTAGTCTCTTTAAGAGCTGGTCGGAAGTGCGGCCTGTATGCAGTCGATGCAATGCCGCTATCGTTTTGCCATGGCTGTTCAACTGGTCGGAACTATACAACCCCGAGCGAAAGGGTTCCTCGTTCCCACGGTCCCGGAGATCCGTGGATCGCTGAAAATAAATACGCAGGCGGGATAAGATATCGAAGACCGTACTGGCTGTACCTTTCATCATAGTGGAACTGTTTGAGCGCCTCGATTCCTATCGAAGTAACGTAAGACGTATGCAGGACTAAATAGGGGGAGATCAGGAATGGAGTATAAAGGTAGGCTTAATATCCGTGAATTATATAACATTCGTACAATAATGATGTAACACCAGGCCCTTACGGATGCGTTAATTTTGAAGCGGATCATTTTCCGACCCGATATAATTATGCTTCAAGGAAACCTAATGGATTATGTATTGCGGGTTCCTTCTTATGGATGGACGGATGCCGAAGGGCACCTGGTCGTTCCCAGCACCCGCCAGGTGATGAGCGAGTTCTGGTCCCGTTTGAATATTTTCAAGACAAAAAAGAATTGGCTGGCCTTTCTCAACTGGACGAAAGTATTGCTGCTGATCCCCTGCCTGTTTATTTTTCTGTTTCATTATTTCTCCTTTCCGCTGCTGGGGGTTGCATTTATTTACAGCATGATCGTCATGGGTACGCATGGCACCATTTGGTATCACCGGTATTGCACGCATCATGCCTACACCTTCAGCAATAAGTTCTGGCGATTTGTGACCCGAAATGGGACGATCAATATTGTTCCTGAAGAAACTTATGTCATCTCGCACCATGTCCATCATGCCAAGTCGGACCAGCCGGGCGATCCTTACAATGCAAGCGCCGGCTTTTTGTATTGTTTCCTGGCCGATGTCAACCACCAGGCGATCTCGGAGCATTTGTCGGAAGGCGACTATGCCCGTGTCCTCAAAATGATGGCCGGCAGCGGCATTCGATCAAACACCTACCGGCAATATGGACAATGGGGATCTGTTGTAAGGCCGGCCTGGCATGTGGCTGGGTGGATACTCAACTGGAGCTTCTGGGGCCTTGTCTTTTACCTTATAGGCGGCCAGGCGTTGGTGTTCGCTTTATTCGGAGCCGCGGGTTTCTGGGCTATCGGCATTCGTACCTTCAACTACGAAGGACACGGAAAAGGAAAAGACAAACACAGGGAAGGTGTCGACTTCAACAGGATGGATCTTTCTATCAACCAGCTATGGCCGGGATACGTTGCCGGTGAGTGGCACAACAATCATCATCTCTTTCCATCCAGCGCGCGGAGCGGTTTCCTGAACTATCAGCTGGACCTGGCCTGGTGTTATATCCGGCTTTTGAAGGCGATTGGGGCGGTTCGCAGTTACCACGATTCCAAAAAGGCTTTTCTATTGCAATACCGCGAACCATTCCTGAAGAAGGTAAAGGCTGCGAAAGGGCCGGTTTAGTGCACCAGCGGCAAAAGAATATGGAAGCGGGAACCGCCGCCCTCATTTGGCCGGAAATAGATCTCTCCCCGATGATTCGTAACGATCCTTTTGCACAAGGCCAGCCCGATGCCGGTGCCCTCGTATTGCTGCCCGTTGTTCAGCCGTTGGAAGATCAGGAAGATGCGTCCGGCAAATCGTGGATCGATGCCGATGCCCTGATCGGCAAAGATGATCTCGCAATAAGCCAGCTGGGGATCGAGCTGCGGATGCTCTTTCAATTCATCTGCCGGCAGGGTTCGCGAAGAGATATCGATCACCGGTGGCCGACCGGCCTTTGCAAATTTCAGGGCATTGCCTAGCAGGTTGTAAAAAAGCTGGTTCATCTGGAGGGGGACAGCTTCGACCCTTGGGAGGGGATCATAGCGTATCACCGCGTGTTTCTCTTCGATCTGCAGATCGAAATCCCCGATGACACGTTGCAGGATAACAGTGAGATCGGTGGATTCAAAAACGCTGGTGTCCAGGACCTTCGAAAAATTCAGCACATCCCGGATCAGGGCGGCCATGCGTTCGGCGGACAGGCTTATTTTTTGAAGCAGGGTCCTGGTGTCTTCACCAATGTCCCCGCCGTGTTTCTCATTGAGGATGGTGGCAAATGTCCTGATCTTGCGCAGCGGCTCCTGGAGATCATGCGAGGCGATCGTCGCGAACTGCTCCAGGCTTTCATTGGAATTTTTTAACGCGGCGTTTGCATCCTTGAGACTCGCTGTTCGTTCATCCACCTGTTTAGCCAGCTCGTCGGCAAAACGGCGCTGCACGTTCTCGCGTTTCCTGGCCTCCGTGATATCTTCCATCGCCAGCAGGATGAGCTGTTCGGCATTCTCCTTCCGGAAGATGCGGGCGGCATTCAGCAAAAATACCCTTTCCCCGCCGGCTTTGAGAGAATAATCGATCTCGATATCTTTGATCCAGCCTTCCCGTGATAGGACCGACCCGAGCGCGGCGCGAAGCGCCGGGATATCCCATTCTCCCCTTCCAAGGCTATACAACGATCGGCCTTCCGTTTCCTCTTCCGAAACGCCGAATTTCTCGTAGAAGGCTCTGTTAGCTGTTTTCACCCGCATATTGTGATCGAGCACCACCAGGGGTTCCCGGACGGTGGCGACGATCGATTCGGCATAGAGCCTGGAAAGGTTCAGCTGCTCATTACGATCGAAGAGTTCCTGGTTCAGCGTGGTCAACTCTTCGTTTGTGCTTTGGATCTCTTCCTTGGACGTCTCCAGCTCTTCGTTGAGGCTTTGCAGTTCTTCGCTGCCCGACAGCAGCTCTTCGTTCGCGCTTTGCAGCTCTTCGATAACAGTCTCCTGATCCTCGGCGAAGCTGCGCATGTCCTCGCGGAGGGTCGCCAGCTCTTTCTCCAGCTGTTTGTTGCGCCGATGGACAACGTTGCTGTCGCCATTCGTTGGTTTTGCCGTCGCCGTCGCGTCCGCTTCCGTTTCCGAAACGGATTCGGGGCTTCCTGCAGCCACGTCCCGGAAAAGGATCAGGAAATGGGGTTCCTCGGTACCTGGCAACGGATGTACTTCGAGTGTTATCCAGCGTTGTTTGCCGGATGCGGCCAATGGGATATTTTCGCTGATCTGCGACTGCTTCGACTTTTGGGCTTTGTGCAGGATATTCCTAAGCACGAATGCCAGGCCATCCTTTGTCAGCTTCAGGATATTCAGGCTGGGCTTACCCGGCCCCGGTTGCAGCCAGTCGCTGGTCGAACCGCGGAATTCCACGATATCGAGCTGGTCGTTTACGATGACGCCGGATGGCGAAAAGCGCGACAGCAGAAGGTTATCGGCACTCTTTTGAAAATCGTGGCGGCCAGGCTCCTTTCGGTTGGGTTTCTCCGTTTTGACCGTTGCGTTCCCGGTCCCGCCGGCGGATACCGGTAAGAATTTTGCCGGGCCGGGTTTACGCGTGTATATCTTTTCTTTTCTGTCGAAAGGCAGGAACAGGTCCATGGCGGGAGCCGTCGTCTCCGAGTGGCCCAGCAAGAGGTAGCCATTTTCTTTTAATGCATAATGAAATGTCGCCAGCGCCCTTTTTTGCAAAAAGGGCTCCATATAGATCAGGACATTCCGGCAGCTGATGAGGTCCATCCGTGCAAAGGGCGGGCTTTTCAGGAAATTGTGCTGGGCGAATACGCAGATCTCGCGAATGGATGGATTGACGTGATAGCTCCCGGCGATCTTTTCAAAATATTTTTCTAACCGTTCGGGCGAGAGACCGCCTACTTCCGCTGGGGAATAGATCCCTTTCCGGGCTATGGCAATGGACTTTTCGGAGAGATCGGTCGAAAAGATCTGTATCGGGAAGGCGTCGAACCGGGTGCCCAGGTATTCGTGCAGACAGATCGCCAGGGAATACGTCTCCTCGCCGGTGGAACACCCGGCGATCCAGATACGCACCTGGCTTCCGGCTTCTTTACCGGCGAACAGCAGCGGCAGCAGCGATTCGCGAATGGTGTCATAGGTCACGGGGTCACGGAAAAATTCCGTGACGGGTATCAGGAGATCCTGGTAGAGAAGGTCTTGTTCGGCAGGGTTCTCCTTAAAATAATCAAGGTAAGCCGTTATCGTGCTTATCTTGTTCAACCCCATCCGGCGTTCGATCCGCCTTCGGATGGTCTTTTGTTTGTAATAGGTGAAGTCGGTACCTTTTTTCAAGCATAGCAACTTGAGCAGCTGGTTGAAATCGTCCTCCTGGTCCGGGTGCTCTTCGGCTGCTTCCGCCGGTGCTTCTTTGGATCCCCCTGTGGACCTGGCGATCTGCAAAGGTATCTCCTCCGGTGTAAGGATGAAATCCACTACGCCGGCATCGATGGCGTTCTGCGGCATCCCGCGAAAGGCCGCCGACCCCTGCTCTTGTGCGAACGTGAGCCCGCCGCGCTCCCTGATCGCTTTCAGTCCCTTTGTTCCGTCCGAAGCGGTTCCGGATAGGACCACGCCAATGGCATGGGACCCGTGGACTTCCGCCAGCGAGGTGAAGAACACGTCGATCGGGAGACTTTTTTCATTTTTTGGACGCGGACTGAGCCGTAGCCGGCCGTCGTAGACGGTCAGCAGCTTGTTCGACGGTATGATGTAGATATGATTGGGCTCGACGTGAACATTGTCGGTGATCTCTTCCACCGGGATAGGAGTGCTTTTTTGCAGGATCTCCGAAAGCATGCTTTCATGGTTCGGCTCGAGGTGCTGCACTAAGATAAAGGCCATTCGGGAGGACTCGGGAATAGCCTTGAGCAACCGTTTGAAAGCCTCCAATCCACCGGCTGAAGCACCGACCCCGACTACGGGAAAGTCATTGGACCAAAGGTGTCCGGTCTTTTGCATTTTCTTCGATTTAGCCATGACGACAGCTGAATGTACGAAGTTACGCTTTATCTCAAATGCGGTAGCAAACGGCGTTGATGTTCATGCCGGCGCCTACGGAAGCGAAGAGAATGATATCGCCGGGATACAACCGGTGGTCCGGGAGCGCGCCCTTTCTCACCATATCGAAAAGGGTGGGTATCGTTGCCACGGAACTGTTACCGAACTCCCGGATATTCATCGGCATGATGCCGTCCGGAGCCTCCTGCCGGCCAAAAAGACCATAAAAGGCCTTTACGATGGCGGCGTCCATTTTTTCATTTGCCTGGTGAAGGAATATCTTTTTGACCTGGTCCGGTGCGATCTTGCAGACCTCCAGGCAGGATCTCATCGCCAGGGGAACGGTGCGGAGGGCGAATTCGTATACTTTCCGGCCCTGCATCTTCAAATACCGGGTATGACCGTTCGCGGGCGGACAATAGGATTTTCCCAGCGTGATAAAGGCGCTTTCATCCACCGCATGTGTCTGGCTTATGGAACCAAGGATACCTGCGTCGCCGGAACCGGCGTCGGCCGCTTCCAGGAGGACCGCCCCTGCACCGTCGCTGAAGATCATGCTGTCGCGGTCGTGCGGGTCGATCACGCGGCTCAGGGTCTCGGCGCCCGCTACAAGACATTTCCTGGCCATTCCGGCCCGGATAAAGGCGTCTGCCTGTATCACACCCTGGAGCCAGCCGGCACAGCCAAAGAGCAGATCATAGGCAACACAGGCGGGATTGCGAATGGGAAGGAGTTTTTTTACCCGGCTCGCCAGGCTGGGAACGGCATCGCTTTGGAAGCTGTTCTTCGGCACGTCGCCGAAGTTGTGCGCGACGATGAGCTGGTCGATGGTTTCCGGATCGGCGCCGGCATCCAGAATAGCGGCTGCAGCTGCGATTGCCGCCATGTCGGACGCATTCAAATGGTCGTTCGCATAGCGACGCTCGGCAATGCCGGTGATCTTCTCGAATTTTCGGATGATCTCTACCGTGCCGTTCAGCAGCGGTTGGTGGTCGCCATTATAAAATTTGGCGTGAGAAAAATCCTCATTCGACCGGATCTCTTCCGGTACAAAACTTCCCGTTCCTGTGATCAAAGCACCCATAGGATAGCATTAGAGATTTATTAAAAAGACGGGCGGTCATCGTTGACCGCCCGCGATAAGAAATTAAAGGTAGTCATGCTTCTCGCCGGAAAAATTGCAATCTTACCCGAAAATGTTACAAAATTCACAGGTTTGGGTTATAGGGTGGGAGCCGTTAGCAATTTTCGGGCGGAAGATCGTGCCGGGCATATTGTTGTTTGAATTGAGAGGTGGTCAACCCGGTGATCTTTTTGAATTGATTGGAGAGATGCGCCAGGCTGCTGTAGTGCATTTTATGTGCAATTTCCGTCAGCGTTATTCCTTCATAGAGAAGCAATTCCTTTACCCGGGCGATCTTATGGCCAATATAGAACCTTTCGATCGTCATATTCTGCGAAACCGAGAACAGGTTGGACATATAGGTATAGTCGAGGTTCAGCTTTTGGGACAAGTGGGTCGACAGATTGTATACCAGCGGTTCCTCGCCATGGTAGACAACTTCCAGGATGACGTTCTTTATCTTTCGCACCAGGATATCCTTTTTATCTTCGAATAATTCGACCCCGGCCTGCTGCAGCACCCCGCGTAGGGTACCATATTGGGATGGGGTCAGTTTATCATCCGTCCTTATCTCGTTGATCTCGACGGAAACACCGGTAAGGCTAAGCCTGTCCAACTCGTGGCGGACGAACAGCAGGGATTCCAAACTGGTTATATTCTTTATGAAGAGTTTCAAAATACACGGTTGCCTTGCGACTGCTCCTTTAACCCGTAAGTTACATAATTTTTGGCACACCGGGATGCGGGATATAATACCGGTCATTTACTCTACCTTACACGCAGGAAGCGAAAAAAAACTAACGATATGACCATATTACTGGTGGATGATGATGAAGACGACCGGAAACTCTTTGTCGAAGCCACAAAAGAGGTGGACAGCTCGATCACCTGTCACTCCGCTTCCGATGGCATGGAGGCGCTGGCTTATCTGCGGGATGATCGCAACGGCGTGCCGGATTTCATCTTTCTCGACCTGCGCATGCCGGGTTTTTCGGGCGAAGAGTGTCTTATGGAGATCAAACGCGAGCCGCGGATGGCCAATGTTCCGGTGATCGTATATACCACGTCCCGGGACGTTCGGGAATCGGTGCGTCTAAAACAAATGGGCGCGGCACATTTCGCCAGCAAGCCGGTTTCCCAGGAAGAGGTCTATTTTATGGTATCTTTCGTGATCGGCGAGCGTTGGTAGGGAATTTGATCCATCTTCGCCGTAAATCTTACAGCATGATCGAAAAATCAGACCTTGAAGGCGTCCTGAAGAATACCTTATCGTTGTCCGGCTGTACGATCAAGGTTAAGGTATCGAAGTCGACCGTAACGCTTACGGGGAGGGTCCATTCGGCGGAACAGAAGGGCGAGGCGGAACGGATAGCCTGGAAGGTGATAGGTGTTTGGACCGTCGGCAATGAATTGGTGATCGAGCAGCGATAAGATCTGTGATAAATTGGCGGGGGCAACAAAAGCAAAAAGGCCGGCCAAAACCAGCGAAATGGTCCTTGGTGCTCGAAAACTATGCTGTCAGTGGAATACGGAAATGGAAAATGACAGCAAATGCGCAGAGCGCCGGTAGGATCAATTTCTTGAAATGTATAAGAGTAATTTTTTACTATAGGAAATTCTTTACGGCATAGTCAACACCCTCCAGCACCGTTTTATTATTACCGTGTCAAGATATACCCCAAAGGGACAACTTTGAGGATTATGTGTACCGCAATCAAACACTCAGTGTACTGTTTACGAACACTCCCGCCAGCAGAATTAATATAAAATCAATTGATTATAAAATATTTACCACTTGGCAGGGTGATTGTTCTTTGCGGCAGGAATTAAAAATCAACAGACACCTCAATGTTTAAAACGGAAAACAATGAAGCTAACCAAACGATCAGGCCAGTCCCTTTTACTTATCATCTTCCTGCTGTGCGAGATCTCACTTCCCGCGCAGCCAATTGCTGTATCCGATGAATTCGCATTAACTGGCGCCTTGATCTATCCGGCGCCGGGAGAAGTGCCCATCCCCGATGGGGTGGTCATTGTTGCGCACGGTAAGATCATTGCCGTCGGCAAAAAGGGGGAAATATCGATCCCCCGGAATATCCAGACGATCGACTGTACAGGACAAACGGTGGTCGCCGGCTTTTGGAATACACACGTCCATTTTATGGAGCCCAAGTGGAATAATGCCGCCAACCTCCCCGCCGCACAGCTCACCGCCCAATTGCAGGACATGCTGACACGATATGGTTTCACTTCTGTGGTGGACATCGGCTCTGAATTGCAGAACACGCTCGCATTACGGCGCAGGGTGACGACCGGAGAAGTGAAGGGGCCCCGAATCCTCACGGCGGGGATGATCATTTTCCCCAAAGACGGACTTCCCTATTATCTTACGGACAATTTGCCGCCGGATCTGTTGGCGAAAGTCAGCAGGAGTGAAGCGGCGACGCCTGCCGACGCCGTTGGAATCGTCGATGCACAGCTGGCGCAGGGCGCAGACGTAGTCAAGCTTATGGCGGTCAGTATCATGCGCCCCAACGGTCATCTCCAATTTAAGCCAATGCCATTACCCGTTGTTCAGGCCGCTACGGCCGAGGCGCATCGTAAAGGAAAACTGGTCTTCGCCCATCCTACGAATATGGAAGGCGTTGAGCTTATCCTTGACGGTCACGTTGACGTTATGGCACACGCTTCGGAAGAACCGGCAAAATGGGATAGCACCCTCGCACGCCGATTGAAGGCAGCCAATGTCACCCTTATTCCTACTTTGACCCTTTTCGATCAGGACAAGGATTTCGATGGAATTCTGAAAGAAGTAAAAAGTTACTCGGACATCGGCGGCCAGATCATGTTTGGCACAGACATAGGATTTCTACCGAATTACCCCTCTTTGACCAAGGAATTTGGCTATCTGGCGCGCGCCGGCCTGACCTTCTCTCAGATCCTAGCTTCATTGACCACGACCCCTGCGGCCCGATTAGGGTTTGCAGACTCGAGCGGAACCATCAAGCAGGGCATGGATGCAGACCTCCTGGTGCTGGATGGCGATCCGGCCAAAGATCAAAGCGCTTTTTATCATGTGGCATTGACGTTCAGGCAGGGTCGCATTATCTATCAGAAATAATGTTCGCGTCTGTTCCAAACAAAAATGCCCCGGCAAAGCCGGGGACATTCATTTGATTGGCGGGGCAAGAGGGACAGAGTTCGACCCTTTTTCATGATGACTTATTGAAAATCAAGCGTGTTATAGAACTCTGTTTAATCAAAACAAATTGATTATCTTTGTTTTATACTTAATCATTGAAATGACCACAGTAACAATTGACATATTGAATGAAAAAGCCTTAAATCTCCTGCGGGATTTGGAATTGCTGAAATTAATTCGCCTTCGCAAGGGAAAGGAGGAATCAAATGTAAATGGTATAAACCTGATTGCGAAGTATAAAGGAGCCATGACCCGTCAACCAACTAATGAGATTGATCAACAGTTAAAGGACCTCCGCAACGAATGGGAATAAAATATCTGTGGGATACCAATACTGCTATCTATTATCTGCAACGGCAATTCCCGACCTCCGCTGAACAATTTATGGACGGTATTCTCAAGGAATTCCAGCCCTGTATTTCTGCAATCACAGAAATTGAGCTGTTATGCTGGAAGACAGCCAATGAAAACGATTTAGTGGTCTTGAACAGCTTTATTTCAGATTCCATCGTGTTTGGATTGGAAAAGGACATTAAGGCTAAAACGGTGGCATTGCGGAAAAACTATAAAATTAAACTGCCGGATGCCATTATTGGCGCTACAGCTATTGTCAATGGTCTTACCTTATTGACCAGAAATATCTCGGACTTTCACAATATCCCAGATATATCTTTTATTAATCCGTGGGATAAATAAGTAGTGTGTCAGTACACCAACTCAATTACTCTAGCGGTTTAAGAGTTAACTGCTCAATATTTGTTTCCAAAATTTTCAATGGTGAATCGGATGCATATGGGACTTTTCCAGATGGAACAACAAGAGATGCGCCTCTTGGTCATCAAAAAAAATATGAGCGCCGAACGCCTTTAGAATTTTGTCTTTAGAAAGGCCCCCTAAGAAATACGCTTCATCTACATAAACGTTCCATTTGCGAAGGGTTTTAATTACTCGCATATGGGAAGGCGCGTTTCTGGCAGTGACAATTGCAAGTCGTAGAGGGGAAAGTTCAATCGCCATAGGCAGCTCTTCCTGTATCTTCGAAAGTTTTATCAATAGTTTTGCAAATGGGCCTTCAGTTAACGGATCATTTTCGTGAGCTGCTTCATATTCATGAAAGGCAGCCATTCCTTGAGTTTTATATCTATATTCGGAATCATCCGAGAATAACACGGAATCTGCATCAAATGCAATTTTGACTTTATTGTCGGTCGGGTTAAAAGACGTTGGGGGAGCATATATGTAGGCGGCTGCACATTCTTTGGAATCAATAACAGCCTGGACATCGACCGAATCTTTACTTAAAAATAAATCGATATCAAATGCATCAATATATGGAGAAAGAGGTTCACCTCCACTAAAAGCCATCCGTGTAATATCCAAATTATGTAATCTGACGGAGTTCATTACTCTTACACCTGTTTCAGGGCTATTCCTTGACATTACAACGACCTCGACAATCCGCTTATTGGCTTTTTCATTTAAGTGGAGCAAGCTTTGAACGAGATGAAAAGCTGTTCCAGGTTCTAGAATTTCATTTTCATGCTTCAATTGATATTGGCGATATCCTTTTATGCCCTCTTTTTCAAAAATTACGTTTTCCGTTTCAAGATTGCTATAAGAAAGTTCGAACCTTGCAATAGTTGAATTGACAATCAGGATGTACCCTAATCTAGCAAAAAAGGGAAGAATCCGGCCTAATTCAGCCTAATTCTTCCCAAATTGGAACCTGCGGAGAGAGAGGGATTCGAACCCCCGGAAGTGTTACCTTCAACGGTTTTCAAGACCGCCGCAATCGACCGCTCTGCCATCTCTCCGGCGCAAAAATAGGGTTGCACGCCCACATTTTCGTAGTTTTGCGTAAATTTTTGGTTTGAAGCATTTAAAAGCCGTCAATAAATATTTGTGGAAATATCGATGGCGTTTTTTATTGGGCATCGTGTTCATTATCCTGTCGAACTATTTCCGCATCCTCACACCACAGGTCACGGGTTATGTCGTCAATTCGGTGGAGAGCCAGCTGCAGGATAGCCTTCCCGCGGCAAAAGGAGCTCAGTCCATAGCGGCAACCCGGACTGCGGCGCGGGACACCGCCAACTATGATATCCTGGTAAGACGCTTTATCCGCACATTGGATGCACGGCACACCGCGGCTGAGCAAAAAATGGTGATCTGCGGCATCACCCTCCTCGTCCTCGCACTGATCAGCGGCGGCTTTCTCTTCCTCATGCGTCAGACCATCATCGTGATGAGCCGGCACATCGAATACGACCAGAAACGGGAGATCTACGCGCATTATCAGCAGCTCGACACCAATTTCTATAAGACGCATGCCACGGGTGATCTGATGAGCCGGATGGCGGAAGACGTCAGCCGCGTGCGCATGTATACCGGTCCGGCCATGATGTATCTGGGCAACCTGCTGGTGACGATCGCCTTCAGCCTCTTTTTCATGTTGCGGAAAGATGCCCTGTTGAGTCTCTATATCCTGACGCCGCTGCCGATCCTGGCCATCACCATCTATTATGTCAATACCATTATCCATCAGCGGAGCGAACATATCCAGGCGCTGCTGAGCAATCTGACGACCAACGCACAGGAATCCTATAGCGGTATCCGCGTCATCAAGTCCTTTGTCCAGGAGAATGCCATGCTGAGGTTCTTTAGTCATAATAGTGAAGAATACCGGAAGAATGCCGTCAACCTGGCTAAAGTCGAATCTATTTATTTCCCCTCCATGGGCCTGATGATCGGCCTCAGTACCCTCCTCACCATCATGATCGGCGGCATGTACGTCATCTATGGGCGGCACAACACCGATATCGGGACCATCGCGGAGTTCGTGATGTATGTCACTATGCTCACCTTCCCCGTGAGCGCGATCGGCTGGGTAGCCAGCATGGTCCAGCGGGCTTCGGCCTCCCAGAAACGGCTCAACGAGTTCCTGGATACCGAGTCCGCGATCCGCAACGCCCCGGGAGCGCTGCGGCAGCCGTTGCAGGGAAATATAGTATTTCAGGGGGTGGATTTCACCTATCCCAATACCGGTATTCACGCGCTCATCGACTTCAATTTAGAGATCCGCAAGGGGGAGAAGGTGGTCATCGTCGGCCGGACCGGCAGCGGCAAGACTACTGTCGCCCAGCTGCTGCTGCGAATGTATGATCCCGACAAAGGCAGGATCGTGGTGGACGGGACGGACCTGCGGCGGCTCGATCTGCAGGACTTCCGTCGCCAGATCAGCTATGTCCCACAGGATGTATTCCTGTTCAGCGACACCGTTTCCGGGAATATCCAATTCGGCCTGGACCGCCCCGATGAAGAAAAGGTTCGGCTGGCTGCCCGCTATGCCAGCGTAGACAAGGAGATCGAAGGGTTTGCCGGGAAATATGAAACGATGATCGGGGAACGGGGGGTGACGCTCAGCGGCGGCCAGAAACAACGCATCTCCATCGCCCGGGGCCTGATCAAAGACCCGGAGATCATCGTTTTCGACGATTGCCTCAGCGCCGTAGACGCCCGGACGGAAAAGGAGATCCTGGGCAATCTCTATCAATACCTGCAGCAAAAGTCTGCCATAATCATCACCCACCGCATCTTTTCGCTATTCGACTTCGACCGGATCGTGGTCCTGGAGGAGGGTAAGATCGTTGAGACCGGCACCCATCAGGAGTTGATGGCACTCAACGGCTATTACACCTATCTCTATGAGCAGCAACAGGCTGAGAACTCCCCGGCATAACGGCGGACCACAGGTCTTTTAGCCGAAAATACAACAAGGACTACAGGCGCGTACAGGGCAAACCTTAGGTCCGCCGTCCGACGAATAAATGTGTCGGAATTAGTTGCTACAAATGTTGTGGAAATTTTGCTAATTCGAAAACAATACTATATTTGTGACTGCTTAATTAGTAATTTTCAACAGAAAAAAAATCATTGTGGCGTACGAAAACAACGACAAAAGAATGGAAAGCGTCTACAGCAAAAGGATTCGCGCTGGCAAACGCAGGACGTATTTCTTTGATGTGAGGGCTACTCGTAGTAACGATTATTATCTTACTATCACCGAAAGCCGGAAGAAATTTAACGAGGATGGTTACGACAGGCACAAGATCTTCCTGTACAAAGAGGATTTCAACAAGTTCCTGAAGGCGTTGACCGAGGCTGTGGATTATGTCAAGACGGAGCTGATGCCGGATTTCGACTTCGACGCCTACAACCATGATAATGTACAGGAAAGCGAAGGTACTTATACCGAATCTACGGTCAGCGATGATGTAGATGACGATGTTACTATCCGCCCTTCGGCACCCAGCGCTACTTCACACACTCCCACCGCCACAACGGGAGAAGAGGTAGACAAATGGTAAAAAAACGACGAACTTCTACATAGAAACCCCTGCATTTGCGGGGGTTTTTCATTAATGTCTGTCCTGCGGACGCGACGGCCTCCGGCCGTTTAGTACCATAACCTGGCCTTCACGCGACGCAGATAAGCGACGGCGGTCTTGCTTACCGGGGAACGTTTCTCGGCGCCGGGGATGCCGGCGATCTGCCCCCAGCCTTTGAAAAAGCCGCCGATATGCCCACCGCTTTTCTTGATATATTCCAGGCTCCAGAGCAAGGCCGTCGTGACAAAATAGGGGAGGGGCAGGTATTTCCAGGCTACCTTGCTTTTGTTGACCCACATCCCCCGCAGTTTGTCTTTGGGTGTCAGCCGGCCTGCCGGTGATTCCTTGTGCAGGATCGTGACACGGTCATCATAGCGGATCGAAAATCCGGCATTCACAGCCCGATAGCTGAGATCATATTCCTCCATCCCATAAAAAAAGTTCTCAGGGTATACACCCACCTGTTCAAAAACCTTGCGGTGGATCGCATGCGCGGCGCCTGAGAAATAAGCCGTATCGAAATGCGGCCAGTCCTTCCTTTCGGCGAATCGTTTGTGCGGGAAGGCGTTGACCTGCATTTCCCTCGTGGAAGCATAATAGATCTTGAAGGCGGCGATGCCCACGGGGCGCTCGTCTGCGGCTCCGGCCGGTCGGCCGGAAGCGGAAGGATCGGGTGGCGTTAGGATTGCGCCGGACGCCTTGAAGGCGCTGATCCCAAAAATGGGAAGGATATGCCGTAGCGCATCCCTATTGCGCAGCAGCGCGTCGTCATCTAAAAACACCAAGATCGGCGCCCGGCTGAGCGAGATGGCATAATTGCGGCCCCGGGAAACACCGAGGTTTTCGGGCGCTATCACGTAGTGAAAAGGGATTTCCGGATGCGCGGCGATGAAGGCCTCCAGGGGTTCGTAGGAAACGGTACTCCGGTTGTTGACGATCACCACTTCTTCCACCAGCTCGTCCACCCCCTCCAGCCCGCTGATGTTCCGGGCGAGCTCGAGCGCATCGTCGGGCCGGTTATAGGTAATGATCACAAAGCTAATGGGCTTCATGGCATTCGTTTAAGCGGCCGCTGCCGAGGACTTCGAAGCCGGCGTTGCCGGGTCTTTCGGCCTCCTCTTTCTCCACTCCATCACCACTCCCGCGATGAGCAGGCCGTAGATCGCCAGGTTGAACCAGGTCGTGAGCATCATCCCCACTTTATAGGAATGTGGCTCGAACCGGAATTCGATGGTATGATTACCGGCAGGAACGGCCATCCCGCGAAGGGCATAGTCTACCCGGACATAGTCGGCAGGCTTGTCATCTACAAAAGCATTCCAGCCCTTGCTGTAATAGATCTCGCTGAAGACCGCGAACTGGTTGCTATGGGCGGAGAAGGTATAATCGATCTTGTCGTTGTCGTTTGTGACCAGCTTGATCGAAGCGGTGGTATCGGGCACCGGCGCAAAGGGTATCTTAGCCGCAAATTGCTGCTGGATGATCGCCGTATCCCGGACATTGACGCTATCCAGTGCCTGCATCTCTTCGTCCCCGTCCTTGACATAATGAATGGCCTTTACCAGCCAGCAGGGCCCGAAGGCCCCGGGGTTCAACCGCGCCACGGGCTGTCCCGTGCGTTGATCCGGCTGGATAAAATATTTGGCGTTCAGCATGTCGTAGACCTGCATATTGCCCTTGCTGAGCTGATGGTCGATGAGATCCTGGTAAAGTCCCAGCTTCGCAGGCGAATAGCCGCCGATGGAGTTGTGGAAATAGGAGGCACGAGCGCTGGTCCACGGGGGCTCCTGCGTACTTTGATCCACGACCCGGAAATTCTTGTCCGGATCGCTGCTGATCTGCTGATCCGCGGCATTGGGCGTCAGGCTGGACTGAATATCGGCCGGGTCCTGGTAGCTGTCCTGGTTCAGGTAACGTGCGCTTACGGCCAGCAGATCATAGCTGCTCAGGACCACCAGCGCAGCCAGCAGAATGACCGGTTTTATCTTTTTGCGAATGTACAACCCGATGAGCGCGCCGGCTATAACGATCAGGATAATGGTCCGGAGGAGATCGGATCCGGCGATCGACTGCCGGTCCTGCTGCAGCGCCCGCATCAGGCCGCCCGCGGTGGCCATCGCCTGTTGTTGCGCATCGGGACCCGCCTGGTGTGCCTGCGACAACTGCTGCATCTTGATCTGTACGAACCGCTCCTTCAGCTGGCCATCATTCACGCCCTGGTAGCTCGCGCTGAAATAGAAACCAACGAGCATCAGCAAAAAGACGCCGGTGATGTAGGCGGCATTCATAAATTTCTTCCATAGAGCAGATGCGTCCAGCTTGCTGTTCAGCAGCTGTTCGAGCCCGAGAGCCACCAGTACCGGCGCTGCCAGCTGCGGCAGGAACAACGCGGTGGATGGGGACCGGAACTTATTGTAGAACGGGAAATGATCGAAAAGGAAATAGTTGAGCGAGGCGAAATTCTTACCCCACGCCAGCACGATGCCGAGCACGATCGTCGAGAGCAGCCACCATTTGGGCCAGCCTTTGAGCAGTACGAGCGCGAGGATGCAGAGAAAACAAACCACGGCGCCGATATAGACCGTGCCCATGGTAAAAGGTTGCGCTCCCCAGTACGCATAACCGTTGGCAAACTGGATCCCCGTATCTTCCGGCACATTGAGGTCGGAGGCCATCTTGTCGGCCAACTTGGAGTTATCGCCGATCTCGGAGCGGGCACCCGAACCACCGCCATAGATATCCGGCACGGCCAGGGTCAGCGTTTCCCAGACACCATAGCTCCAGTCGAAGGCGTAATCCTTGCTCAGACCGCCTTTGCCTTCGTCCTTATTGGTGCCCCTGGTAAGCTCGGTGCGTCCGCCGCGCATGGTCTCCTGGGTATATTCTTTCAACGGCAGGTTGGAGGCGAGGCTGGTGCCGAATCCGATACCGGCGGCAACGGCGGCAAGACAGACGCCGACCAGCATCTCTTTGAACTTGCCTTCGCGGATGCTGAAGATGGCATAGAACAGCGTCAGCAGCCCCATGCTCAGCACGGTATAATAGACGATCTGCAGGTGCTGCGTACCCAGCTGCGCGGCAAAGAAGAAGGCCAGCAGACCTGTCCCCCAGAGATACTGGCGGCGGAAGAGCAACAGGAGGCCTGCGATCACACCGGGCGCCAGCCCGATGGCCATCATTTTGGTGATGTGTCCTGTGACGATGACCACGGGATCATAGGACGCATAGGCGTAGGCCAGCGATGCGAGCACCGCCACCCAGGGATTGACGCGCAGGACGGCCATGAGGATATAGAACGTGATACACGCGAGGAAAAAAAAGTTGATCGGCTGCGGGAGACCGAGGGTCAGGACATTCAGCAGATAACCATAATGAAGTGCTGTTTGCGCATCTATCGAGATCGTATAGCCCGGCATGCCGCTGAAGGCGCTTTCCGTCCACAACGGGAAATGACCATGGGTGGCTTTGTATTCGTCGGACTGGTGCGCCATGGCCTTCCATTGCTCGACATCCGATTGCCCGACCACCTTGCCATCCAAAGCCGGCCGGCAATAAATGACGGCAACGAGCAGAAAAGCGGCGATGGCGATCAGATGAGGAAGCGCTTTTTTCAATACAGCATTCATATACAGTTCGATGATTATTCCCGGCAAAATAATGGTTTTTTAATGGTATTTTGCCCGGAAATACAGATTTTTGGTTAAATATGCGCCTACTTAGATTTCTCTCCCGGCTGGCATTTATTTGTAATATCTGTTTTCTTCTTATGTCCATTTTGCGATATCTGCCTGCGCCACCCGACAACGCACTGATATCGGATATCATCGTGCTTGGTTACTTTGGCCCCATCGCGGTGAACTTTTTAGTTAACGTGATCGTTGTGATCCTGTTCTTCCTGCGCCGGGTCTGGGCATCAGGTGTTCCCCGCTGGCTCCTGATCACGAATTTTGTTTTCTTTGTCCTGCAAATCATATTGTTCAACTCTTTCAATACGCTACATTGATCCAGTCTATATTAAAAGACCGTCCTACCAAGCTCTTCCTCGGCTTTACCGCTTTTTTCTGTTGCAATGCCCTGATCGCCGAGGCCATCGGCACCAAGCTGTTCTCGCTGGAAAAGCTCTTCGGGGCGCATCCGGTGAATTTTACCCTTTTTGGCCAAAGCGGCCTTTCGTTCACGTTGACCTGCGGCGTGCTGTTGTGGCCGTTCGAATTCGTGATCACCGATATCATCAATGAATTCTATGGGCCGAGGGCCGTGCGCCGCATCTCCTATACGGCCATTATCCTCATCGCCTATGCATTCCTGATGTATTTCCTGTCCATCCACACTCCGCCGGCCGACACCTGGCTCGCCAGCAGCAAAGCGCAGGGCGTGCAGAACATCCAGAATTCCTACAGCGCCATCTTTGGCCAGGGCATTATGATCAGCATCGGTTCTATCGTTGCCTTTTTGGTAAGCCAGCTCGTGGACGTCACCATATTTCATCAGATCAAGAAAAAAACCGGCAATAAACACCTCTGGCTGCGCGCCACGGGCTCTACCCTGGTCTCGCAACTGGTGGATAGCTATATCGTTCTTTTTGTAGCCTTCAGTCAGTATTTCACCTGGCAGCAGATCCTGGCCATCGGGATGATGAACTATATCTATAAGTTCACGGTCGCCATCGTGCTGACGCCGCTGATCTACCTGGTGGAAGGAAGGATCGAACGCTATGTAGGGCATGAGACCGCCCACAAAATGAGGCTGGCGGCCATGGGTGAAGAAGTAAGCGAGGGGGTGATTCCCACCGCCGGCTAGATCACGGGCGCTTCCATGATATAATCGTTCATAAAGACATTATTTCCCACCGGAACGTCTTCCTCGCCGATGACGACAAAGCCCATGCGTTCATAGAATTGCCTGGCCTTGTTGTACCGGTTGACATTCAGCCGAAGTTTCTTTCCCCCGGCGGGACGAATATCCCAATATATATAATTCAGGATCATTCGGCCCAGGCCCTTGCCCTGCTGTCCTGGCAGCACATACAGTTTATGCAGCTTGAACACTCCGGTTTCGGCGGTTGGCGCCCAGGACGCGAAACCTATGGCTTCCTCGCCTTGTTCCAGGATCAGGAATTGCTGGTGTTCATCGATCATTTGCCTGCGCAGCGAGGCCGGGCTGTAAAAAAGGTTGAGCATATACTGCCAATCCTCATCCGCTACGATCCCACTATAGGTGACGGGCCATATCTGCTGAGCCAAAAAGCCGATGGTATTGATGTCATCCAGATCCGCCGGTCTGATCGATAAAGGTTCTTCCGTCGTTTTCACGTGCTTTACGATTTTATATGTTGATTATCCTCTGCTTCTTCCTCCTGCAGGCATTGGTGCTGCCGCAGGGCCCGCATCGCCAGCCGCACCGCTATATAGAAGGTAGCGAAAGCGCCAAAGGAGATTACCCCCGTGGACAGGTATTTGGCGGCTTCATGGCTCTGTTGCAGAAAAAGGAAAAAGTCAAAACTGCCATGGAACAACACCGCAACCCCGAGTCCTTTCAGAAGCAGTCTTAAGGAATGGTGCTTTTCGACGGACGCAAACTTGGCGCGGCCTACCGGATACCCCATGAGTACCGCGAATGAAGCATGTGCGGGTATCGCCAGAAAGAAACGGGAAACGCCGGTCTCCAGGCCGAACTGTCGCACATATTCGATATTCTCTACGGTGGCGAAACCCATCCCGATCATCACGCTGTAGATCACGCCGTCGAAAGGCTCACGAAAGACTTTCTTGGGATAGGCGTAGCCACGAAGGACCAGGAACTTGCTGCCTTCTTCGCTCAACGCCACCACTCCAAAGGCGTACCAAAGATAAGACCAAATGGAATGATGCCAGGGGTCGTTACGGACATCCACCGACAACAGCTGTACCCCAACGGCCGGCAGGGTTGCGACCGCGCCAAGCAGGAATGCGATGAGGAGGTAACCCATCGACCCCTTCCCCAATCGTTGCAGGGAGTAGAATAACAAACAGATGGCAACGCCGGGGGCGACGGCCAGGGCAATTAATAACATTCCTTAAAAATAAAATAAATTTCAATTGGGCGGCGTCCGGAACGAATAGATGGCGCCGTCCGTAAAATGGAGCTCCCGGACCAGCTGTTTATGGGCCCGCATATAGTCGATATCGATGAGGTCATCGTTGATGGCGTCGTCGAACCAGATCACTGTAAAATGATCGTCCTTTAACATATACGAGATGTCTTCCGGGTTATCCTTGTGCGGGATAAGCTCGGCATTCAGCCCGCCGCCGAGGAACCACAGTCCTTCGAAGGCGTCGGAGTACACCGGGCCTGCCTGCTGCAGCGAGTCGCGATGGGCGCGGACATAGGCCATCGTCGCCGAATTTCGCCAGGTGTTCTCGGAATAGCCGGGGATGCCCGCATAATGGATGCCTTCCCAGTTCTCTTTCCACGTATGCCATTCGCCTTGCAGAAAACAGGCGGCGGCCACCAGGGAAAGCGCGATGGCCCCCTTTCGCCATCGCAGGGGACAGCGTCGCAGCGCCCCCGGTATCCAGATGGTGCTTCCCCAAAGCCAGGGCAGGAAAAGCGGCGAAAGCAGACGGCTGTCCAGGTCCTGGAAACGGGATGCCGTAGCCGTATACAGGATAAAGATCGTGTAGAGCACGAAATAGCTGATGCCAATGGTGTCATAGGAAAAAAAACCGGTGCGCCGTGCCAACCGGTAGATAAAGATGCCCGTAATAAGCAATATGAATACCAGAGCGACGATCGACGCCAGGCCGTAGCGCTCGTTAAAGAACGGCAGCCAGTCGCATAGTACGCTGCCATAGTTGTGGATATTTTCGCTGAGCGAGGTCAGGCCTTTTTCGCGGTAGCCGGTAAGCGTTTCGGTGAGGACATAGTTGCGGTAGAGGTTGAGCGCCAGAAAAGCGAGCGAGACGAAGCTGTAAAGGACGATATGCCCGACCTTTTTCCAGCTCCAGCGCAGCCGGGCGTCACAGAGCATCAGCGCTCCGCCGAGCCCCGCCAGGCTGATGCCGGCATAACGGGTCACACACGCCAGACCGGCGATCACGGCGATACCCAGCAGCCACGAAAGGCGATGGCTTTGGAAATACCGGTAACAGCCGATGAAGAACAGCAGGGAGAGCAGGATAAACAGCGTCTCCGACCAGATATAGCCGTAGACCTCGAGCAGGCAGGGGCTGCCCAGGATAAATAGCAGGAGGATGAATTTATAGCCGCGGGAGACCCGGGAGAACCGGTTCATCATCCAGCCGCAGACGTAGATCACCAGGGCGAACAGCAACCCGTCGAGCACCGGGCCGATCTGCACGATGGAGTGGCCGGTGAGAAAGATCAGACCGCTGAGGAACGTGGGGTAGAAGGCCGGGAAATCCATCACCGGCATATTGGTGAAATCATTGATGGCGCCGTGATCATGGATGTTCTGGGCTGTGCTCATGTAGACCACGGAATCCGGAGTGACCCCGATGCCGCCATATGCGCAAAGCGCCTGGATAACGAAGAAACCGGCAATGGCCACCGGGATAGCATCATAGTTCCCGGATAACACCAACGATCGAAAATTGCGCTGCATAGATTTGACGCGAAAATAATTCATTAATTTGAGGCACCTCAATTCAAAATTCGATGATCTGCTTTCGCCTGCCCGTTTTTATTGGACTGCTTTTGCTTTCGACAGGCGTAAAGGCCCAGGTCTTCGGGGGCAACCCGCCTTCCCTGAAATGGCATCAGCTGAATACCGATACCGCCCGCATCATCTTTCCCGTGGGCCTCGATACCCTGGCGGAGCAGGTTGCGGCCATTGTCCACCGGCTGGCCCAGACCACCTTGCCGACGATCGGTCCTTCCCAGCGGAAGATCAACATCGTCCTCCAGAACCAAACGACCATTCCGAACGGTTATGTGGGACTGGCGCCCTTCCGTAGTGAATTTCAGCTCACACCCGAACAGAACAGCTTCGACCTGGGCAGCCTGCCGTGGCAGAAGATGCTGGCCATCCACGAATACCGGCATGTCCAGCAATACAATAATTATCGCGTAGGCCTCTCCGCTTTCTTCTACTATCTCTTCGGCGAAGGCGGACAGGCTTTTGCCAATAGTCTCTCCGTTCCAAACTGGTTCTGGGAGGGCGATGCCGTCTACCAGGAGACCCTCGTGAGCGACCAGGGCCGGGGCCGGCTGCCTTTTTTCTTCAACACCTACCGTTCCCTGTGGGCCGGCGAAAAGCACTATTCGTGGATGAAGCTCCGCAATGGCTCGCTCCAGGATTATATCCCCACTTGGTATCCCCTTGGCTTTATGCTGGTTGCCTATGGCCGGGAGCGCTATGGCGACGAATTCTGGCGCCAGGTGACCCACGATGCCGCGGCCTTTCATGGCCTTTTCTATCCCCTGCAGGGGGCGATCCGCCGTTATGCCGGCATCTCTTTCCGGCAGTTCCGCGACGACGCCCTGGACTATTTCCGCCGGCAGGGCCAACTGCAGCCGGATGAACTCGCGGCGACCGCCGGCCAACACCCGACGGCCTCCCGCGGCGGTACGACAGGTCCCGTCGCAGCCGATAGCTTTGCCCGTGCCCACCGGCATTTTTCCGCAGACGAAGAATTTCCGCAATTCATAGGCCGCGACAGCCTGCTGTATATGCGCAGCAGCTATAAACGCATCCCGGCCTTTGTGATCCGCGATCTGTCGACGGGGCAGGAGACCCGCCTGCGGAACCGCGCCATCTCGCTGGACAACTATTTCTCGTTCTCCAACGCCGGGGTGGTATATGCCGCCTATGAGACCGATCCCCGCTGGGGCTGGCGCGACTATAGCGTCCTCCGGCTGCTCGACCCCCGTACCGGCGAAGACCACAGGCTCACCAGCCGCAGCCGCTATTTCTCCCCCGATCTTTCGGCGGACGGCCGGCAGATCGTGACGGTTCAGGAGTCCACCAACGGCTCCTGCACGCTCTACCTGCTCGATGCCGCCAAAGGAGACGTGATCAAACAATTCCCCAATCCTGAAAAGCTCTTTTATACCTATCCTAAATTTTATGCGGGTGCTACGCAGATCGTAACGGCCGTCCGTAACCGCCACGGGGAGATGTCGCTGGCGCTGGTCGATGCAGGCGACGGCACGACCCATTATCTGCTGCCGTTCAGCTTTCAGACCATCGGCTACCCGAGTGTGAACGCCGATACCATTTGGTTCACGGCATCGCGGGGCCGGGAAGACCGGGTCTATGCCCTGGCCGGCGGGCAATTGTTCCGGGTCGTCCTGCCGCACGGCGATCCTTCCACGGGGCAATACGAGTTCCATGCCGGCGATAACGGTCGCTATACCTGGAATACGTTTACGGCCGTGGGCTTTTTCACGGATACGACCCGGGGCATCAGCGATAGGGCCGACGCCGCACCCGGCGGCATCCACCTCGAACCCTTGGCGGTGAACGACTGGTCGCGTGCGCTTTCGATCCAGGGCATCGACTCCCTCGACCATGGACCCGCTCATTTGCTGGACCACATCGGTACGGGCTCTTATCCTGCCACCTCGTATCCCATCACCTCGCATCTCATCAATTTTCACTCCTGGCGCCCCTACGTGAACGACCCCGATTACCAGCTTTCGCTGGTCAGCGACAATATCCTCAACACGCTGCAGACCGATATCTTTGCAGGCTATAATCGCAATGAACAATACAAGCAGGTGGGGGTGGACGCGACCTATGGTGCGCTATACCCGTTTCTGGACCTGGGATGGGACTATACCTTCGACCGTAACGCACTCTACGGTAACCAAACGGTCTATTGGAATGAAATGGAGACCCGGGCAGGCCTCAGCGTCCCGCTGAACTGGACCAGCGGACGTAATTATACGAGCTTCCAATTGGGATCGGACATCGTCTATAACCAGCGGTATTATTCAGGATTGTACAAGGATTCGTTCAACAGCCAGGGCTTTGCCTATGTCGATCCGTATCTGAGCTTCGTGCATCAGTCGCAGCAGGCACAGGCCCAGATCGCGCCGCGTTTTGCGCAGGTCCTCAGTCTTTCCTATAGCGACGCCGTGACGACTTTCAGTGCCCACCAGTTCCTGGCATCGGGCTTTTTATACCTGCCCGGATTGGCATATACCCATAGCCTGCTGCTGGGCGCCGCCTTCCAGCAACGCGATACGCTGGGCAATGCCCGCTTCACCAACAATTTCCCGTTCTCGCGGGGATATACAGCCGAAAATTTCTACCGGATGTGGCGCTATACCGCCAATTATCAATTGCCGCTTTGCTATCCCGACTTGGGCTTCGGCGACATGGTGTATTTCCTCCGTATCCGCGCCAACCTCTATTATGATTATACCCGGGCCATGGACTTTTATACCACGGGGCAGACCTTTAACGGCACGTTCCGCAGCTTCGGATCCGAGGTGTATTTCGATACCAGGTGGTGGAACCAGCTCTCCGTGAGCTTCGGCATACGTTATAGCCGGCTGCTCGATCCCGATTTCGGCGGCCGCGGACCCAATCAGTGGGAGCTCATCCTGCCGCTGAACCTGCTTTCGCAAGGGTATAGCGGACATGCGGTGAGGCCTGTGGATTAGCATGCGGCAGTGACCACAGCCCGTGGGATCTACCCATTCAGACTCTCTTCGATCGCTTTGATCTTACTCTCCGCGTCCTCCTTTTTCCTTCGCTCCAGCTCGACGACCTCGGGTTTGGCGTTTTGCACGAACCGTTCGTTGCTTAATTTCTTGTTCACGGATTCGAGAAAACCTTTGAGATAGCCCAGCTCTTTCAGCAGCTCTTCTTTCTGATTGCCGTTGTTGAGCGCCTGTTCGGTGACGATATAGTATTTGTCCTTGCCGGCGACCACGGTGAGGGACCCGGGGATGGCCTCGGTGGCGAAGTCGATGCTTTCGGCATTCACCTGGCGGCTAAGGATCCCGGTGATAGGCCGATAGGCCGCCTGGGATTCCGGCAGGATAAAGAGCTTCACCGGCTCCTTGGGTTTGAGCTGTGCCTTGTTCCGGGCATCGCGCAGCGTCGTGATCGCGTCCTTGAGGAGGTTGCCCTGCGCCAGGATGGCGTCGTCGGGTGCAGCTACGGCCGCGAACTGCCGGACGCAAAGATCGTCGCCTTCGGCGCGCTGCGCCAGCAGATGATAGAGCTCTTCGGTAATGAAAGGCATATAAGGATGCAGCAACTGCACCAGCTGTTCGAAGAAACGGACCGTGTGTTCATAGACCGCTTTGTCCATGGGTTCACCAAAGGGTGGCTTGACCCACTCCAGGTACCAGCTGCAGAAATCGTCCCAGATCAGCGAGTACAGGGTTTTGAGCGCCTCGCTGAGGCGGAATTCGCCGAAGAGCCGGTCGATGGCGGTACGGGCTTCGCGCATGCGGTTTTCCAGCCATAGGATGGCGAAATGGCTGGCGCCGGACGCATTCCCTGCCTCGGCCGGGGCGGTTGCCGGAACGGCGGAGCCGGCTTGCGCCAGGCGGCCTTCCCAACCCTTGACCAGCTTCAATGCATTCCACAACTTATTGTTGAAATTCCGGCCCTGCTCGAGCGCGGCTTCGTCGAAGAGCAGGTCGTTGCCGGCAGGCGAGGCGATCATGATCCCAAACCGGACGGCATCCGCCCCATACTTCTCGATGAGCCCCAACAGATCTGGCGAATTACCGAGGCTCTTGCTCATCTTGCGTCCCAGGTTGTCGCGGACCATGCCCGTGAAATAGACATCCCGAAAGGGGATACGCTCGTCCATCGGCAGGCTATCGGGGAAATAATACAGCCCGGCCATGATCATCCTCGCCACCCAGAAGAAGATGATGTCCTGACCGGTGACCAGCACGGAAGTAGGGTAGTAGTAGCGGATGTCGGCGTTGCCGGGACGGGTGATGCCTTTGAAGACTTCGATGGGCCAGAGCCAGGAGGAGAACCACGTGTCGAGTACGTCCTCGTCCTGACGAAGATCGGCGGTAGTGAAGGGCAGCGCTGCACTGGTCGAAGCGGCCCTGGAGGCATCATCGCCGGCCATGGCAGCGGTCCCGCCGAAAAGCGCATACGCCTCCTCGCGGGTAGCGGCGACCCGGAAGCTGCCGTCGGGGGCATACCAGGCGGGAATCTGCTGTCCCCACCACAGCTGACGCGAGATACACCAGTCCTCGACATTCTCGAGCCAGTATTTGTAGGTCGCCATGAACTTGTCGCCGGGGTGGATATGAATGAACCCTTCGGTGACGGCCTTTAATGCCGGCTCCGCCAAGGCCTTCATCCGCACGAACCATTGCGTAGAGATACGCGGTTCGACGACGGCGTTGGTACGCTGTGAATAACCCAGCCTGGTCAAATGATCCTCTTCTTTGACGACCAGTCCGGCGGCTTTGAGGGCCTCGACGACAGCCTTGCGTGCAGCGAACCGGTCCATCCCGACAAAGACTTCCGCGGCGGCGCTCAGCGTTCCGTCCGCATTGAGGGTATCGATGATGGGCAGCCCATGTTTCAGCCCCAGGTTATAGTCGTTGATATCGTGAGCGGGCGTGACCTTGAGGGCGCCTGTACCAAAAGAGGGATCGACATATTCGTCGACAATAATGGGCACGCGGCGGTTCACCAGGGGAACGATCGCGAAAGCGCCGCGCAGGTCCTGGTAACGCGGGTCATTGGGATTCACGCAGATGGCAGTGTCACCCATAATGGTTTCGGGACGTTGTGTCGCGATGGTGATCGACCGGCCCATAGCAGCACCCGCCGCATCGACGACGGCATAGTTGACATACGTGAGCTTTCCCTGCTCATCGCGATATTCCACCTCTTCGTCGCTGAGCGCGGTCTTGGCCTGGGGATCCCAATGGATCATCCGCGCACCGCGGTAGATCAGGCCCTTTTGATAAAGATCGATAAAGACGGTGATCACCGAAGCATAATAGTCGGGGTCCATCGTAAAAGAGACGCGGTCCCAATCTACGCTGCAACCTAATTTCCGGATCTGGTCATAGATGATATTCCCGTATTTCTCCTTCCATTCATAGGCATAGGTCATGAATTCCGGGCGGCTAAGTTGATTTTTATCAATCCCTTTTTCGCGGAGCATGCCTACGACCTTGGCTTCGGTGGCGATGGAGGCATGGTCGCTGCCCGGCACCCAGCAGGCATTAAAACCGCTCATCCGGGCTTTGCGGACAAGGATATCCTGTACGGTTTCGTTGAGGGTATGGCCCATGTGCAAGACCCCGGTGACATTGGGGGGCGGGATCACCACCGTAAAAGCGGGGCGTCCGTCCGGCTTGCTGTTGAAGTACCGTTTGTCCAGCCAATGTGCGTACCACCTGTCTTCCGTGGTGGCGGGGATATAGTTCTTGCTCAGTTCCATGATCTAAATTCAATAATATGTGCCGGAAATGCGCCTCCAGAAAACTAGCGCATTTCCGGCAAAACGCTAATGTCTGTCCTTCGGACGAAAACGCCATCGCGTTTTCAAGGATTGCAAAAGTAAGCCAAAAAAATTCCCCCCGGCGACCGGGGGGAGCAAAAAAATTCCCCGGACTCGCGCCGGGGAATCATAATATCTTATTGTAAATCAGCTTGTCCCTAGGCAAACCAGTAAAGGTAAGACAGGAACATCACCAAACCGATAAATCCGATTGCGAGCAGTGCAGTTTTCGCAGTTTCTCCAAGATGGATAGAATGAAAGATCCTCTTCATAAAAGAATTTTTTAGGGTGAAACCAAATTGTGATTAAAAAAAGGAATTCAAAGGGGATCGGAATTCTATAAGGTACGGTTTCTCAGTGAATTTGGCTTATTGGGTGGCCGGAAAGAGTAGGGGACTTTACAAAGATAGAAATTTTTTATAATTTCAAAAAAATCTTTTTGCCCCTCTTTCCGGCCGCCAAAAAACTCCAGCTAACGCCTCCCCGGCGGCTTGTCGGCTGGGAAGATCATTAGCTATTAAGCCATCGTGAATAAATACGCTGCAGACATGATGGCACAGAAGTATAAAAACGCCGTGATGAAGGTCATCACCATACTTTCCGTGTGCGCCATGGAGTCCATTTTAGAGTCCATTTGTTCCATACGATTTGGATTTAGGTTAAACAATCGGGTAACATAGAGGTCTGGCCTTCGGCCGACCGCTGCGTCGACGGTCAAGGCCGGGGGTTTGGCCGGAGCTTTCACGGAGGGTTCGGACCAATGGTTTTCGAGGGTAGGGTATGTGCCGGGAATGCACTTTAGGAAAAATTAGCGCATTCCCGGCAAAGCGCTAATGTCTGTCCTTCGGACGAAGCCTCCTTCGTCGGCTTATTATCAAGAACCAACGACGGTTTCTTGCTATCTTTACAGCCCCGCGGTGCCGCTGGCGAGCGGACCCGAGAATATGTATGCGATAGTCGACATAGAAACTACCGGTGGTTATGCCGCTAATAACGCCATTACAGAAGTTGCTATTGTGTTGCACGATGGAAACCGGGAAGTTAAACGCTATGAGACCCTGGTTCGACCGGGTATGCCTATCCCGCGTTATGTGCAGGCGCTCACGGGGATCGACGACGAAATGGTCGCTGATGCCCCACCGTTCGAAGCCATCGCCTCCGTGGTCTACGAATGGCTGAAAGACGCCATATTCATCGCACACAACGTTAACTTCGACTACTCGTTCCTGAAACATCAGCTCCAGGAATGCGGGTTTACGCTCAACAGTAAGAAACTATGCACCGTCCGGCTGAGCCGCAAGGCCTTTCCCGGCGCGCCCAGCTATAGTCTGGGCAATATCTGTTCGTATCTCGGCATCGACATTTCGAACCGGCACCGCGCCGGCGGCGACGCCCGGGCCACCGTACTGCTGTTCGAGAAGATCCTCGAAGCCGGCGGGCTCGAATTGATCCGCGGCATGCTCAAAGGCAGGAACAGCGAACAGTATCTGCCCATCAACCTGCCGGCCGAAGAGCTGGAGCGGCTGCCCATGACGCCCGGCGTCTATTACTTCCACGATCAAAAAGGAAAGGTCATCTATGTCGGCAAGGCCAAGAACATCCGGCACCGCGTAGCGAGCCATTTCTCCAACAACCGGACGGGCCGGCAAAAGCAGGAATTCCTCCGGAACATCTATTCTATTTCCCATGAGACGACCGGCACGGAGCTGATGGCCTTTCTGCTCGAGTGCGTTGAAATAAAGCGGCTATGGCCGGCGTATAACCGGAGCCTAAAACGCTTGGAAGCGACCTATGGGTTGTATCTTTATGAAGACCGGAACGGCTATTCCCGCCTGATCCTGGAGAAAAAGAAAAAGCAACTGCAGCCGATCTATACCTTCTCGTTGCTCATCGAAGGGCAAAACCTTCTGCGCAAGCTGGTGCGGGAATACCGGCTTTGCCCCAAGCTTTGCTATATCCAAACGGACAATGACACCTGCGAGGGAGTGAAGGATCAGACCTGCGACGGCGCCTGTGAACATCGCGAGGATCCCATGAGCTATAATGGAAGGGTAGAGGCGGCCATCGATGCGCTGTTACAAAGCCTGCCCAGCTTCTCGTTGATGGACCGGGGGCGTCATGCCGAAGAAAGAAGTTGTATCCTCATCGAACGGGGCCGCCTCTATGGAATGGGTTATCTGCCGGCCGATACGGCGATCTATGATCCTTCCGAGCTGAAGACCTATCTGACCCGCTATCCCGAGAACGATTATATGCGGGGACTGATCTATGCCCATGCGGAACGCTGGCCGGCCAAAAAATTTATTTTCTCCCCCCACCAATAAGGATGCCCAGCTTGATGGCTAAGTAGCCATTCTTGGACGAGGTCGTTCCGACCGCGGCGCCGGTGCTGTTCTCCGTGATGGTTTGAGTGGTCTTGCCGATGAAATTATATTCCACGGCAAAGCGGAAATGATGAAATTCGAAACCGGAACGGACCATGCCGCCGACCTTGGAGGAACCGCCCGATGCGGAAACGGTTGTGTTCGTGGAATTGTCGGTGACCGAAGCCGAGGCTATGTTGTAGATACCGGTACCGGCGCCTACAAAGGGTTTAAAGATCACCTTCGTGAGATAATAATCGTACGTCGCCAGGTAAGACGCATTGGCCGCTACACTGCCGCTGACGGTGGAACCATCGTTGGAAACATAGCCATGCGCCATCACCGCAGCCTCCATCCGGAGACCTACCGACATGATGCCTAAGAAAGTGTACTTGGGCTCGATGGAGAATAGTACGCCGCCTCCTGCGCCGGGGCCCTGCGGGATGGCCGCGCCGGTGGAGATGTCGACTTTAAAAGGTTTGTAAGCTTGTGAGAAAGGAGTTTTTACTACGCCGGTGATCTCTTGTGCTTGTACTGCGGTCAGAGTAAGCATGGCAATGCCAGCTACGAGGACTTTTTTCATGATACTGGGTTTATAGGTTTTAAATAAGAAACGGATTCGAATAGGGGTTTACCCCAGGCTCAAGATAGTAGGGAAAATTTTATCCTGCAATATTGCATATTTGGATTTTTTTACATATGCAGAACGAGCTGCTTCAAGAGGGCGGTAAAGTCTTTTCGGGGTATCATTCTGGCGCCCAGCGACTCGAGGTGTTCCGTATAGACCTGGCAGTCGATGAGCTCCACGCCTTCCTCGCGCAGCCGGTGGACATAGCTGATAAAGGCGTATTTGCTTGCGTTGCTCACGGTGCTGAACATACTTTCACCGAAGAACACCTTGCCCAGCCGGATACCGTAAAGGCCGCCGACGAGCTTGCCATCCTGCCAGGCCTCTGCGCTGTGCGCATAGCCGGCGTGGTGGAGCCGGGTATAGGCAGCCCTGACCTCATCGGTGATCCAGGTACTTTCCTGGCCACGTCGGGCGATGGTCTTGCAACTGGTGATCACGCCGGTGAAATCGGTGTTGATGCGGAACTCGAAGACATCCCGTTTGAGCAGCTGTTTCATGCTTTTGCTTTCGCGGAGCTCCGGGGGGAAAAGAACAAAACGGGGATCGGGACTCCACCACAGGATATGCTGCCCTTCATACCAGGGAAAGATACCCTGACGATAAGCCAGCAGCAACCGCTCCGTGGACAGATCACCACCGACGGCCAGCAGCCCGTCCGGCTCCGCCAGCTCCACCGGCGGAAAGATCAATTCTGGGTTGAGGATAAAGAGTGACATCGCTGAAGACTAGGACTCCGAAAGCATCTCGACGGTAGCGCCGATACCGCGGTCCGTAATAGCATCGCAAAGCGGTTTCAGCTCTTCGTAGGAGCCGCGCTTCACCGCATATTTCCCCTTGGTGTGGATGATCATGGCGCATTGCTCGGCCTGTTCGACAGATTGCCCGCATACTTCGATCAACGTCTCTATGACCCACTCGAACGTATTCACCTCATCGTTCCAGACGATAAGGCTGCAAGGGTCGTCGTAAGCCGTGATCACGTCGGTGTCTTCCCACTCGACAGTTCTTGGATTGTTCAGCATTTCGGGCATCGGGTAAGTTCTTTTTACAAAATTACATATTTCGGCTGCGTATGCAAGACGCCGTTCGGGATTTAGGGGCGGGCAGCGTATCTTATTTATTGACTAATACGCCGTTATGGCCTATTTTTGCGTTTTGCACTATGACTCCCGAAAGAGAACAACGAATCACCAGCGTGCTGGATAAGCGACAGGCCGATCTCACCATCGTACTGGAAAATGTCTTCGACCCCCATAATATCTCGGCCGTTATGCGCACCTGCGACGCCGTGGGCGTGCAGGATATCTTTATTCTGAATACCCGCATCCCGCGCCACAAGAAATGGGGTGCCAAAAGCAGCAGCAGTGCAGCCGGCTGGCTCACGATCCATCAGTATACCGATGCCCGCGAATGTTTTCAGGCGCTGCGTGGCCGCGCCGATCGGATCTTTACCACTCATCTGGCCGATGACGCCGTATCTTTATATGACATGGATCTCACCGGCCGTATCGCGCTGGTCTTCGGGAATGAACATTCGGGTGTCAGCGACGAGATCCGCACCCTGGCGGACGGGAATTTCATCATCCCGCAGGTGGGCATCATTAAGTCCCTGAATATTTCGGTAGCTTGTGCTGTCTCATTGTATGAGGCGTTTCGTCAGAAGAGTGCTGCCGGCCATTATCTGAAGTCCGGACTGACGCCCGACCGTTATAACAGCCTGTTGAAGGAATGGAGCAAGGGACAGCTGAGCTCCACAAATGAATAAACTATGCGTATCGTATTTACTCTGCTGTTTGCAGCCGTGCTGGCGCCCGTTCTGGCCCAGCCCACGATCAAAAAAATAAAGATCACCGATCTCGAGCAGACCATTGCGCAAAGCAACCACCCGCTGATCGTGAATTTCTGGGCGACCTTTTGTGCGCCCTGCAACAAGGAGATCCCTTATTTTCAGTCGACCGTAGCACAGTACAAGGACCAGCGGGTAGAACTGATCCTGGTAAGCCTGGACCTCCCGGACTATTATCCGGCGCGGATCGCGGCCTTCGCTAAGGAGCGGGGATATACGGTCCCCATCGCCTGGCTTGACGAGACCAATGCCGATTATTTTTGTCCCAAGGTCGATCCCGGGTGGACAGGTGGTATTCCCTGCTCGCTTTTCATCAACAACAAGACCCATTACCGGCGCTTTTTCGACCGGCAGCTCACCGAGCCGCAGGTGGGACTGGAGATAAAAAAGATGTTGGCGCCACCGACGGCTGCAGCCGGCGTGCGTTGACGGGCTTTTAGGCTCCGCGATTGATCGAGCAGCCCACCGACCGCGTCTCTTTCACCGATACTTCTTTGCCTGCCAGCATTTCGTCGATGGCGATCTGGAGATGGTGCCGTCCGACCCTGCCGGGATCACCGGGACTGTCGTCGATGGCGCCATGATAGACCAGTTTCCCGTTCTTGTCGAACAAGAAGCATTCCGGCGTCCGGCTGGCGCCAAAGGCATCGGCAAGCACGCTTTTATCGTCCAGCGCATAATACCAGCCATAGTCCTGGCCTTTTGCATAGGCCTGCATGGCCTCGAAAGAATTGCCGTCGTCACGGTCACCCGCATTCGCATTCAGCAGCACGACACCAATCTTGTGGTCGCCGGCATAGCCACAGACGGCTTTGGTCCGGCTTTGATTGCGGATCACATACGGACAGGTGTTGCAGCTGAACATCACCAGCAGGCCGTTCGCGCCTTTGGCCTCGCCAAGGGTGATCATTTTGCCGGATACGTCTTTGATAGGGATATCCGCTTTGGGCAGCGGCGACCCGATGGGCAGGCCTGCGGGGCCGGAGGACAGCGAAAGAAGGCCCAGGGCGGGCACGACAACCAGCAGGGATAAAAGCTTCTTCATGATCCAAGGTTTTATCGCACAAAGTTAGCCTTTTCTCCCTTCATCACCTTTAGGTGATGAATGCTGACATTGAGCTCATAGCCGATCAGCAGCACCAGGGAATTGAAATACACTAAGATCATCAATATCATCACCGTACCAATAGAACCATAGACTTTATTGTAGGTCCCGAAGTTGTTGACCCAATAGGAGAACAGCAAGGTGATGAGGATGGTGAGCAGGGTGGCCAGAAAGGTGCCGGGAGAGAAGAGGGCCCAGCGTTTTTGTACAGCCGGTCCGTATTTATAGATACAGGCGATGGCGACATAGAACAAGGGGATGATGACTACCCACCGCAATGTCCTGACGAGGAAGCGGGCCGTTTGGTCGTTGCGCCGCAGATGCATCCAGTGGAACAGGTCGCGCAGCAGTTCGGCCTGGGTTACCAGGATGATCACCGAACCAATGACGATACACAGCACCAGGGCGGTAAGCTTGATAGCCATCCACCGGGCCTGGATGACGCTGCGGCGGGTATTGTAGATAAGGGATTTGTTGAAGGAGCGCATGATGCCCAGCATCGCATTGGAGGAATAGAACAAGGCCAGGACGAAACCGAACGACAACAGCCCAACCCGCGGTTTCTCCAGGAAATCCCGCAGGAAGTCACTGACCAGCACATAGGTATTCTGGTTAGGGGTGACATCCTTTGTCAACAGCAACAACTGCCGTTCGATCTGATGCGATACCGGTAAGTAAGGGATTAGGGTACACACGAAGATCATCGCTGCCGGGATTGCCGTAAGAAAGCTAAAGGCGATGGCCCGGGCCCGGTCGACGAGACCCACCTTTTTTATCTGGCTGGAGAAGAATTTGATCACCTCGTAAAGGGATACGCCCTGGAAACCCGGCAAAATGACCTTTTTGCTCCTGGCTGCCAGGAAGCGGAAAGGGGCGCTTTCGTATACTTTTCGTTCAAATTTGATCATATACCTGGGTTACTTCTGCTGACTGGTATCCCGGATGCCCTGTTGTTTATCAAGGGCATCGCGCCACGCCTTGGCATAGGCTTCGTGTTCCTTGAAGGTGCTCGCGAAATTGGAATAGCCCGAGAAATCCGGTTTGGCCACGAAATACAGGTAGTCCGTGGCGGGCGACGAAAGGACCGCTTCAAGCGTCGCATCGGAAGGTGTACAGATCGGACCCGGCGGCAGTCCTTCGTGGATATAGGTATTGTACGGTGATTCGATCTTCAGGTATTGGTCGTAGATGCGTTTGAGCTCGAAGTCGCGCATGGCGTATTTGATCGTCGGGTCGGCGCCCAATTTCATTTTTTTTGCTATGCGGTTCAGGTAGACGCTGGCGATCTTGCCTTTGTCGGCCTGCGCATTGGTCTCCTCTTCCACGATAGAAGCCAGGATGGTGGCGGAGATGGGCGTGAGCCCCCTGGCCTGCGCGGCCTGTATCCGTGCCGGGGTCCACCAGGCTTTGTACGCCGTATACATCTTTTGGAAAAGTGCCGAAGGCGTCGTATTCCAGAAATAGGTATACGTGTTGGGCCGTACGATCGCGAGGAAGGTACTGCTATCGACACCGAATCTTCTCAGCGAATCATCGTTATGAATGAAGGCCGCAATAGCCGTCGAGTCGCACTCCAGCTTTTTCCCCACGGCCCCGGCAAATCCTTCGGGCGTGCGGAATTTGGTGATCACGATCTTGACGGGGATCTGGCGGCCGTTATGAAGCATGCGGACAATGCTCAGCAGGCTCATGTCCTTGCGGATCTCATATTTTCCTTCGCGGACATTGCCGGGATAATGCATTCTGGCGGCGAGGAAACGGAAGGCCGCAGGGCTGCGTAGAACGGTATCTTTCTCGAGCAGGTTCTCGACCTGCTCATATGTCATGCCGGTACGGATATACAGATAGTAATTGTCACCGCTGAATGCCGTGCCGGGACCCAGGACCCGCCAGGCGATGAAAACGCAGACGACCAGCAGGACGAGGACGAAACCTAAAAAAAATTTCTTCATAGGTAAATCAATTGGATTCCTGATTGTAGAAGCCTAATTTGGCCGTCTAATATAATGCTCAAAATGCGCTTTCAGAAAAAAAATAGCGCATTTCGAGCAAAACAGGACTTCGGCCTGCACCACTGGTGCCACCCTCGTTCGCACCCTTCGCCATGGCTCGGGCGTGTCTGTCCTTCGGACGAACCGCCTCCGGCGGTAAAAGCAAAAGCGGCCGTCTCAGGAAACAAAAACGCTGAGAGGGCCGCCTTATTAAACAAATTCGAGCTCGTATTTGCTGTGGATCGTCGATCCACCTTTTTTTACTTACCGGGTTAAAGTTCTTTATTTCGTCGGTTGACTCGGCAGCGGGACCGAGTTCGCCGGAACCTGCTGAGAAGGTATTGAAGTAGGATTGACCTTTTCGGGTATCCGCTGGTTGCCGGCAGAAGCCTTGGGAACGAAGACTGCGGAGAACAGACAAAGGAGCGCTACCACCACGGCGAGCACCCAGGTCCCTTTTTCGAGGACGTCGGTTGTTTGTTTGACGCCCATCAGCTGGTTGCTGAAACCACCCACGTTTCCTGCCAGTCCACCCCCCTTGGGGTTCTGCACTAAGATGATCAATCCGAGGATCGCACAGGCAAGAATAATCAAGATCACAAAAAATAACATATCACGGAATGTTTAATTGTTCGATTTTGGCTGCAAAATAAGCCCTTTTATCGGGATTGAGCAAACTTAATTTCTCATAAACGGCGCGGGCTTTTTCGCGCATTCCCTGCTTGGCCAGCACCTCGGCCATGGTCTCGGTTAGGACGTCTTTGCCCTGGATCGAATGAGCCGCGCTGGTCTGGATCGCTTCTTCCATGACCCGGTCCGGAACCACCTCGCGGTCCTTCTGCGGCAGCCGGCGCATCGTCTTCAGCCATTCGGTGAAGCTCTTGAGCTGTTTGCCGAGTTTGTCCTGGGGATTCTCGTCGAGCGTAAGCTTGATGCCCTGGGAAGCGAAGTAATCGATCGTATGATAGGGTTCGAACAGGAAGTCCTGTGTTACAGCAGGAGCGGCCGTCGACGGATCGGCGACCGGTTGTGATCCGGCTGCGGATTGCGGTTCTGTGACCGCGGCTTCGGGTTGCGGTTCTGTGGCCACGGTTTCGGGTTGCGGCTCTGTGGCCACGGCTTCGGGTTGCGGTTCCGGTGCAGGTTGGGTTTCCGGTGCCGCCGGTGTTTCCGCAACGACTACGGGTTGTTCTTCCGGCTCGTCGAGCACGAAAGGCGTCTCCTCGTCCTGGATAGGTTCCTCGTGGTGGACGACAGGCTCTTCCTGCAGCGCGACAGCCTCGTGTGCCACCGGCTCTGGTGCGGCTTCGAGGGGCTCCGGTTCGGCCGTCAGGCTTTCTCCGGCAACAGCCGTCCCGGCCGTTGCCTCTTCGTCGAGTCGCTGCAGCGATTCCCGCAATTCCCTGGCCTCTTCGATGCTGCGTAACAGTTGTTCCGCAGCGGAGAACTCTTCGGCCGCAGGGGACGCTGCCCCGAGGTTCTCACCTTCGCCGGCCGTGATATGCCCGATCTCGCCGGTAGTGAGCGATTCGGGGGTGACGAACGCATCTTCGGCCATCGTGACTAAATTCTCCACCGTTCCTTCCACGTTGGGTTCTTCGATCGCCGGCGTGCCCGGTTCTTCGATCGCATCGACCGGTTCCCCGATAGCCGGCGACTCTACTGCCAGGGGTTCCGCAACCCAGGGTGCCGGTGTTTCCGCAGGCCGGGCAGCGGCCATCCCATCCGGATTCTGCAGTTGCCATTGCAACCACAGGGGATTGGAGAAATACAGGCAGGTGCGCTGGGTCTCCGGCATAAAACGTTCGGAACCTTCCGCCTGCAGTTTACAGGAAAGCAGGTAATGCCCGATGCCATAGGAAGGGTAGGCCTCCACAAAGGCTTCGAGCCGCTCCCGGCTGACGTCTTCCAGGGACGAGACCTGGAAAAGATGCTGGATGATGAAGGGTTGGTGCATAGGAATCGTTTCTACCAGTTGGAGAAAAGCTTATTAAATATTTCGTCTGTCATATTGCTCACCACGGTGGGGATCAGCTGCGCCTCCGCATCGCTGATGGTAATATTGGCCGAAAAATCGAAGTTGCGGGATACATCCGCTTCGAAATCGGCGGGGGCCACCTTCTTTCCCGTAGGATCGAGATGGTTCTTGAAAACGATATGCACGGTAACGGTCAACCGGTTACTGGCCGCCTGCTGATTGGCGACGCCGGAAGTGGTATAGCTATACCCCGATACCCAACCGCTGACGTCCCAATCCGCATCCGAAGTCTGGACCTGCGAAAGCCGCGAAGCCTGGTTATTGATCTTTTGCCGTAAAGCATCGTTGAGCTGCGGGGCCAGCTGCGGGTTGACCAGCGGAGCGCGGTTCTCGATATAGGCGATATGAATGGTCTTTACTTCAGGCGGGATCGAAGTGTCCTTGAACGAATAGATCTTACAGGAAGAAAGCCCAAGGGTAAAGAGGGCCACAAAAAAAAGCAATCCTTTTAGCTGGAGTTTATTCATTAATATCGTATTCCTTTAATTTTCGATATAGTGTCCTTTCGCTGATGCCCAGGTCCGAAGCGGCATCTTTTCGTTTGCCTTTATGCTTTTTCAGCGCTTTTACGATGAGCTCCTTCTCCTTGTCCATGATGTTGAGCGATTCTTCCACTTCCTCATGGTGATGGATATCCTCGTGCCCGTTCACGTTGTTGTGGATCACCACCGGCTGGGCACCTGCAAGTGCGGGGGCTGGGAACAGCTGCTCCGCCGGCTTCAGCTCCTTGAGGTCATTGAAGAACGCGCTATGGTTTGGCGAGGCCATGCCCGGGTTCTGAACGATCTCCAGGAACATCTTCTTCAGTTCCGTCACATCCTTCTTCATGTCGAAAAAGAGCTTGTACAGGATCTCCCGCTCGTTGTTGAACTCATGGGCGCCATTGCCGGACCCCAACCCATTCGAGGGCATTACCATCGGCAATCGCGATCCGGTTTCGGGGATGAATCGTCGAAGGGCCGCGGCCGTGATGTGCTTTTCCTCCGATAGAACGGAAACCTGCTCTGCAATATTTTTCAATTCCCTGACATTACCCGGCCATGAGTAGTTAATTAACAGATTTTTCGCGTCCTCCTCCAGTTGCACGGGGGCCGTCTTATACCGCTCGGCGAAGTCCACGGCGAACTTACGGAATAGCAGGGGAATATCCTCCTTTCGGTCCCTCAATGCCGGCACCCGGATCGGGACCGTGCTCAGCCGGTAATAGAGGTCTTCCCGGAACTTGTTCTTTTCCGTTAGTTCGAGCAGGTCTTTATTCGTGGCTGCGATGACCCGGACGTCCGTTTTCTGCACCTTCGATGAGCCTACGCGAATGAATTCGCCTGCCTCGAGCACCCGGAGGAGCCGTGCCTGCGTACCCAGGGGCAACTCGCCGATCTCATCCAAAAAGATCGTCCCGCCGTTCACCGTTTCGAAATAACCCTTTCGGGAATCTACGGCGCCCGTGAAGGAGCCTTTCTCGTGGCCGAACAGCTCGGAATCGATGGTCCCTTCGGGGATGGCGCCGCAGTTGACGGCAATGAATGGACTATGCTTACGTGCCGATAAGGCATGAATGATCATCGAAAACGCCTCTTTCCCAACCCCGCTTTCTCCATCGATCAGCACCGTGAGATCCGTCACCGCCACCTGCGCAGCCACCTGTAATGCAAAGTTCAGCCCCGGCGAATTGCCGATAATGCCAAACCGGTTCTTAATTGATTGAATTTCCATAAAACTTTCCCTTTTTAGCTTATCCGGCCGATCAATGTCGCACCGGTGCAATCGGCTATGCTTACCCTGACATAATCGCCTTTCCGATACGATCCTGCCTTGGGAAATACGACTACCTTGTTCTGACTGTTCCGTCCGCGCCAGTCGGCGGGGCTTTTGCGCGAATCCCCTTCGATGAGCACCGTGTAGGTCTTGCCGACGTCCTGCCTGTTCTTTTCCTGAGACAAGCGGTTCTGCAGCTTCACGATCTCGTCCAGCCGCCGTTTCTTGACGGCTTCGGGCACGTCATCGGCATACCGGCGCGCCGCCAGCGTACCGGGCCGCTCGCTGTAGAAGAACATGTAGCTCATGTCGTACCGCGCATATTCCATGAGCGTAAGCGTGTTCTGGTGATCTTCCTCGGTCTCGGTGCAGAACCCGGCGATCACATCCGTGCTCAATCCGCAATCCGGCAGTATGCGGAGGATGCTATCGACTTTAGCCATATACCATTCCCGCGTATAGGTCCGGTTCATGAGCTGCAGGATGCGCGTGCTGCCACTCTGTACCGGCAAATGGATGTATTTGCAGATGTTCTCGTACTTCGCCATCGTATGCAGGACCTCGTCCGTTATGTCCTTGGGATGAGACGTGGAGAAACGAACGCGGAGCAACGGATCGATGAGTGCCACCTGTTCCAGGAGCTGCGCAAAGGTCACCGGCTTGTCGCTGGCTTCGTCGAACCAATGATAGCTGTCCACATTCTGGCCCAGCAGGGTCACTTCCCGGAACCCCTGTGCGAAAAGCCCGGCACATTCCCGGACGATGGAGGCAGCGTCCCGGCTGCGTTCCCGGCCACGGGTAAAAGGCACTACGCAAAAAGCACACATATTATTACAGCCCCGCATGATGCTCACGAAGGCCGTAACGCCATTACTATCCAGCCTCACGGGCGCAATATCTGCATAGGTCTCTTCCCGGCTGAGGAGCACGTTCACGGCTTTTTGGCCGCCTTCGGCCTCGCCGATCAGCTGTGGCAGGGTCCGGTAAGCATCCGGCCCTACGACCATATCGACCAGCTTCTCTTCTTCGAGGAATTGCCCCTTCAACCGCTCCGCCATACAACCCAGCACCCCGATGAGCATGCCGGGTTTGGTTTCCTTGACCTGCCGGAATAGCTGCAGACGGTTCCGCACCGTTTGTTCCGCTTTCTCCCGGATAGAACAGGTATTCAACAAGACCAGATCCGCCTCGGCATAGTTCCCCGTTGCACCGAACCCGTTGTCGTTCAATATCGATGCCACGATCTCGCTATCCGAAAAATTCATCTGGCAACCATAACTTTCGATATAGAACTTTTTCCGGAAATTCCGGCCATCCACGGTGGCAGGTGCATACGCCTCGCCCTGCCTTTCTTCTTCATGTACCTTGCTGCTCAAGGATTCCAACATCTCTTTCTTGTTTTAGACCGCAAAGATAAGTAGAAAAGGGATAGATGATGACAACTTGGCAGCGCATCCCGTTGTTTTAATGCGGCATTAAGAAAACCCCCTGCTGCTATCTACTCGTGAAAAAAAATGGCAATGCCGCATGTGCAGTGCGGTACTTGCGAAGTTTTTTCGGGCTGAAAAATCCCGATTTTTTGTCTTATGATTAGAATAAGAAAGCCCAGTGCTTCAACACCGGGCTACGGCATCAAAATTTTGATGATAATCAAGTTAGCGATTTCCATTTTGCAGGTTTTCCTGTAAGAGGGAAAACAGTCGGGGATAGCAGCCCCCGGCTTTCTCCAGTAAAGATACACTTTGGAAACAAATAAAAAAGGGTTCCAGCTTTCGTTGAAACCCTTTCGTCTGAGCGGAAGACGAGGTTCGAACCCGCGACCTACAGCTTGGGAAGCTGTCGCTCTACCAACTGAGCTACTTCCGCACTCATCTTTTTTTCAAAAGCCGCCGGTGGCGGCTCGTCCGATAGGACAATTTTTAAATCCGGGAGGCAAATATACGGGGTTGCCGCATTCGCGTAAAAATAATTTTATCCCTTCACGGGTGACTTTAAATAACGATCCCCTAACCAGCTGTCTTTTAGCGGGATTAGCCACTTATCCTCTAATTCTGCTTTAGTTTGTACGGTGTTGTTGAAATAAAGCGTATCGCCGGTGATATTGCCGTTCTCGAGCGCATGGGGCAGCTGCGAAAAGGGGACCATCTGTACCTTGTCGTTGACCCGGAAAGCCAGCATCAACCGGTCGAACAGGTTAACCCCAAACTCCTTTTCGATCTCCTTGATCAGGTGCACGGAGCTATCGGTACTGCAACCGCTGACGCCCGTAGCGTTCTCATCGGCCATCAACACGATAAATTGGCCATAAAAGAGGTTGGCATAGCCTTTCACGGGCGTGCCGTGGGATTTCCAGTCGCGGACAAAGGCTTCCAGCATTTCCTCGATCTGCAGGGCTTCCGATAGAAAGAAGAGCCGTGGGCTCTGGTAGATCCACACGCGGGAATCGCCGGCAAGATCTTCGGGTAACAACTCGTTGTGATGTGCGTTCATGCTGTACAAAGTTACGAAAGTGATCGGCAAAGTTACACAATCGAGCTGGCAATCAGTTCGGCGATGTCCATGACCTTTACCGACTCTTCTTTTTCCTCGTGTTTGACGCCATCGGTGAGCATGGTATTGCAGAACGGGCAGGCGGCTGCGATCACCCCGGCGCCTGTGCCCATGGCCTCCTGGCTTCGTTCGAAATTGACACGCGTCGTGCCCTTCTCTTCCTCTTTGAACATCTGCGCGCCACCGGCGCCGCAACAAAGCCCTTTGCTGCGGCAGCGCTTCATTTCGACGAGTTCCGCGTCCAGGGCTTCCAGCACCTTGCGGGGTGCTTCATAGATGTTATTGGCGCGGCCAAGATAGCAGCTGTCGTGATAGGTGATCCGTTTCCCTTTGAAGGGGCCGCCTTCTTTGATGCGGACCCTGCCTTCATCGATAAGCTGTTGCAGAAAGGTGGTATGGTGCATGACCTCGTACCGGCCGCCCAGCTCGGGATATTCGTTGCCGAGGATATTGAAGCAATGCGGACAGGTCGTGACGATCTTTTTGACGCCGTAATTGTTCAGTGTTTGGATATTCTGATAGGCCATCATCTGAAAAAGGAACTCATTGCCGGCCCGGCGGGCGGGATCGCCCGTACAGGCCTCTTCTTTGCCCAATATGCCATAGCGGATTCCGGCCTTATCCAGGATGGTGGCGAAGGCCCTGGTGATCTTTTGGGCCCGCTGGTCGAAGCTTCCCGAGCAGCCGACCCAGAACAGGATCTCCGGTGTTTCTCCTTTTGCTGCCCACTGGGCCATCGTAGTCACCTGCATAATGGATATTTTTCGTAAATCTAAGGATTCCGAATTAACTTTAGTCGAAATTCACAATCGCTAAAATGATTCGATATGGCAGGCGATGATAGCCTTTTATGGATACGTAACTATGATCTGTGGTGTCAGTTGTCCGACGAAGAATACAAAGAGCTCAAGGTGGAACATGCCGTGATCGAAGTACCCCGGGGCGAATACATCTATTTCGAGGCTTACAATCACAACAAGATCTATTTTGTCAAGGAAGGCAACGTCAAGATCGGCTATATCGATGACGACGGAAACGAAAAGATCAAAGAGATCATCCGGAAGGGAGAGCTCTTCGGGCAGTTCGGCCTGGAACGAAGCAACCTGCATGGCGAGTTCGCCCAGGCCTATAAAGATAACGTGAGCATCTGCGCTTTCAATATCGATGATTTCGAGCGGCTGCTCAAGAATCGTCCCGACCTGGCTCTCAAATACAGCAAGGCAGTCGGCGCCAAGCTGCGCACCATCGAAAACCGGCTTATCAACCTCCTCAATAAAGATGTCAAGACCCGGCTGATCCATTTTCTCTGGCAGCTGGTCGAACAAAACCTGGGTGAGAACACCGCCGAAGGATTTTGCATGCCCAATTACCTGACGCATGAGGATATCGCGAGTCTCATCGGCAGCAGCCGCCAGACGGTCACTACTATGATCAACGAGCTGGAGACCGAAGGCATCCTTTCGTATAACCGGCAGGAGATTTGTTTTCTCGATGTGAAAAAATTACAAAAACGGGTATTGGCATGATCAAGTTCTTTTGGGGTACTTTACTGATTCTTTTTGGCACTAACACGATCCAGGCGCAGCAGTATAAACCTACCGATCAGGGGTCTGCGATAGCATTCGAGATCAAGAATTTCGGGTTCAATACCAAGGGCTCGTTCAGCGGACTCGACGGAACGATCACCTGGAATGCCAGCGACCCGGGGAAATCGGCTTTCGACGTCAGCATCGGGGCCGCTACGATCAGCACGGATAACGATATGCGTGATGACCACCTGCGGAAGGATGCGTATTTCGATGTGGCGAATTATCCCCGTATCCGGATGGTCTCCACCGGTGTCACGGGACCGAACAGAAGCGGTCATTACACCTTCCACGGGAAGCTCACGATAAAAAGCACGACGAGGGATCTCGAGTTTCCGTTCATCGCTACACCCATGGGTGACGATTATATCTTCAAGGGGGAGTTCAGCATCAACCGGGAAGATTTCGGCGTCGGTGGCTCGAGCACGATCTCCAATGACCTGAAGGTCTCGGTCACGGTGCTGGCCAAAAAGCAGTGATCAGGGATTGACCCATTGATCCCTGTCGTCCGGCGAGAATTTCCAGGGCGCAAAATTGTTCTCGATATTGCCGAAAAGGGCATTCCACTCCTGCGGTGCATTGCTGTCTTCCATGATCAGCGCCCGGCGCATTTCGATGATGATCTCCAGCGGGCTGATGCTTACGGGACATTCTTCCACGCAGGCATTGCAGGTCGTACAGGCCCGCAGTTCTTCCACGGTGATATAATCGAGCAGCGTCTTGCCGTCGTCCGTGAACTTTCCATTGGCGTCCAGGTTCCGGCCTACTTCTTCCAGCCGGTCGCGGGTGCTCATCATGATCTTGCGCGGGGAAAGTACCTTTCCCGTGAGGTTGGCAGGACAGGCCGCCGAGCAGCGCCCGCATTCCGTACACGAATAGGCATCCAGTAAATTACGCCAGCTCAGGTCGAAGACGTCTTTTGCACCGAAGTGATCCGTTGGGGCAGCGGCAGAAGCCGCTGCGGGTGGTGTTGGCGGAGCGGAGCCGTCGGCAGGTGCGGGCGGCGCTGTTTCCGGCTGCATGGCATACAACACCTCATTTTGCACCGCCGGCATATTGCGCAGCTTCCCTTCCGGCTGCAGTCGCGCATAATAAGCGTTGGGAAAGGCCAGCAGGATATGCAGGTGTTTCGAGTAAGGCAGATAATTGAGAAAGGCCAGTATGCCCAAAATATGCAGCCACCAGCAGACGCGTTCCAGCACCACGAGTGCCGGGCTGCTCCAACTGCTGAGCAAAGGATGGAGCCAATGGGAGAAGAGGAAATCGCCGGTGAGATGCAACCCGTAGTGTCCATATCCGCGCGACTGTAGCAGGGTGTCGGCGGCATTCATGGTCAGGAACAGGGTCATCAGGACGATCTCCGTGAGGAGGATGTAGTTCGCGTCGCTCCGTGGCCATCCGTCGAGATCATGGCTGATGAACCGGCGCAGCTTGAGGATGTTGCGGCGCGAGAGAAAGATAACACAGGCCAGGAAGACGCCCACGGCCAGCACCTCGAAGCCGTCGATGAGACCAAGATACAACGAACCCATAAATCCGGCGAATACCCGGTGCGTGCCAAAGATGCCGTCCAGTACGATCTCCAGCACCTCGATGTTGATGATGACGAACCCGGCATAGATCACGAAGTGCATCACCGCCACCAGCGGATTGCGGAACATCTTTTTCTGTCCGAAGGCCAGCAGCAACACGTTCTTCCACCGGCGGCCGCTGTCGCCCGAATAATCTTCGTCCTTCCCCAGCAGGATATTGCGGCGTACCCGGCGGATCTTACCCACAAAGAGGTAGATAGCCAGGACCAGCACGAGGATGAACACGATCTGCTGAAAAAGGGGCATAGGCGAAGTTTGTGCGTCTAAGATAAGCGAGATTGCCTTAATTTGTGGCGGCAATGAAAAATTACATTCTCACACAGCAGGTGGCGGAAAAAAAGCTCCGTCGTATGGCCTACGAGATCCTCGAGAACAACGCGGGGGAAAAACAGCTGATCCTCGCCGGTATCCGGGAAAGCGGCAGCGTGATCGCCCGCGTCATCCAGCAACAGCTGCAGGAGATCGCCGGCGACGTCCTCCAAACCAGGCTGATCTCCATCTCGCTGGACAAAAAGGATCCCGGAACCGTGACGGTGAGCGAATCCCTCTCTTTCGATGACCAGGTCATCATCGTCATCGACGACGTCGCTAACAGCGGCAGGACACTGCTCTATGCGATGAAACCCTTTTTGGACTTCCGTCCCCGGAAGATCGAGTCGCTGGTGCTGGTGGAGCGCAGCCATAAAGCCTTTCCGGTACAACCGGACTATACCGGATTGTCCCTGTCGACGACCTTGCAGGAGCATATCAATGTCGAGGTGGAGGGTGACGAGGTCCGGGGGGCCTGGCTGGAGTAATGACGCCCGGGAAACGGACCGTGACTCGAAGGCGGCAATCCACAAAAGTGGAAAATTCCGGGGTAAAAAAGCTCCGAATACCCGGGTTTTCAAGCCCAAAAGGGGTAAATTTGCCATCCCTCCGAAGTCGGAGGATCATTAACAAAAAAGGCCGGAGGCCCTTTTATGGAATCATAAGTTATGGAAGATAACAGCACCCCGCTTGAAACCCAGGATAACAATCGCATTGTCCCTGTAAATATCGAAGAGCAGATGAAAACGGCCTACATCGATTATTCGATGTCGGTGATCGTGGGCCGGGCCCTCCCGGACGTTAGAGACGGATTGAAACCGGTGCACCGCCGTATTCTTCATGGAATGAATGAACTCGGCAATCACAGTAACAAGCCTCACAAAAAAGCCGCCCGTATCGTAGGGGAGGTGATGGGTAAATATCACCCGCATGGCGACGCCTCCATCTTCGACGCCATGGTCCGCATGGCCCAGGAATGGAGCATGCGTTACCTTCTCGTAGACGGTCAGGGCAACTTCGGGAACCAGGATGGCGACGGCCCAGCGGCCATGCGTTACATCGAAGCCCGGCTCCACCGCCAGGCCGAATACATGCTTGAAGATATCGACAAGGATACGGTGGATTTCCAAAACAATTTCGACGATACGCAAAAAGAGCCCATGGTGCTGCCCACCCGGCTACCCCAGCTGTTGATCAATGGATCGAGCGGGATCGCAGTAGGGATGGCGACCAACATGATGCCGCACAACCTTAGCGAGGTCATCGACGGCTGTATCGCCTATATCGATAAGCAGGACATCACCACGGACGAGCTCATGCTGCACGTCAAAGCGCCCGATTTCCCCACGGGCGGCATCATCTATGGGATGGAAGGGGTAAAGGCCGCCATGCATTTCGGGCGTGGCCGGGTGGTATTGCGGGGCAAGCTGCATGTCGACACCAAGCCCAGCGGCCGGGAGACGATCATCGTAACCGAGGTCCCTTATCAGGTTAACCGGGATGCCCTTTGCGATCGCATCGGCCAGCTCGTCAATGAGAAGATCATCGAAGGTATCGCCCATATCAATAATGAATCGAATAAGCGCGAAGGGACCCGTATCGTCATCGACCTGAAAAGGGATGCGGTGGCGAATGTCGTGATCAACCAGCTGTATAAGCACAGCGAGCTGCAGACCTCCTATGGCATCAATAACGTAGCCCTGGTCAAGGGACGCCCCAAGACCCTCAGCCTGCGGGAGATGATCAGCGAGTTTGTAGACTTCCGCATGGAGGTGGTGACCCGCAGGACCCGTTTCGAGCTCAGGGAGGCGCAGAAAAAAGCGCATATCCTTCAAGGCTATCTCATTGCGCTCGACCATCTCGACGAGGTCATTGCTTTGATCCGCGCTTCGGCAACGCCCGACGCAGCCAAAGAAAGCCTCATCAACGCCGGCTGGGGGCTGGATGAGATCCAGGCCAAGGCCATCCTCGAATTGCGGCTCCAACGGCTCACCGGCATGGAACGCGAGAAGATCCGCGCGGAATATGACGAGCTGATGAACCTGATCAACTATCTGCAGGAACTGCTGGCCGACGAGGGCAAACGCTTCGAGGTCATCCGCAAGGAGCTGCAGGAGGTAAAAGATAAATTCGGCGACGCCCGTAAAACGGAGATCACCTACCTGGACAACGAGGTCAGCATCAAAGACCTGATCCGGGAAGAGGATGTCGTGATCACGATCTCGCATCTGGGCTATATAAAGCGTACCTCCGCCACCGAATTCCGCCAGCAGCGTCGCGGCGGACGCGGGGCCATCGGCGGCCGCACCAGGGACGAGGACTATATCGAACACCTGTTCGTCGCTTCCACCCATCATACGATGCTTTTCTTCACGGAAAAAGGCCGGTGCTACTGGCTCAATGTCTATGAGATCCCCGAGGGCGAGAAGAACGGTAAGGGTAGGGCGGTCCAAAATTTGATACAGCTTCCTCCGGACGACAAGATCAGGGCTATCG
>DASYZH010000278.1:0-10565 GCA_035946435.1 Puia sp.
ATGGTGGGATTCCTACTGGAACAAGTCTTCCGTGACATTGGAAGATACTATCCTGATGAAGGCATACTACCAGGGGTTGTATACGATGGCGGCCTGTAGCCGCGATCCCCGCTTCCCCCCGGGGATCTTTGGATGGACTACTACCGATGCGCCGTCCTGGAATGGCGATTATCATTTGAATTATAATTTTTTCGCTCCGTTTTATGGATTGTATGAAGCCAATCGCATCCAGCAAGGGACGCCGCAGGATGCTCCGCTACTTGATTTTATTCCCAGGGGCCGGTGGTATGCGAAAAACGTGACCCACACAAGAGGTATCCTGTACCCTGTAGGCATTGGGCCCCTGGGTATCGAGCCAACGAGAAATTTTTCGGTTGGCGGGTATCAAAAGGAAGGGGACATTGAACAAGGAGGCTTATTTTACGGCCAGCGGTCCAATGCTGCCTATGGCTTGGTAAATATGGCTCAACAGTGGCGTTGTACCTATGACAAGGGCTACGGCAGGAAGATCTATCCATACGCGTTAGCGGTGGTCGATTTTTGGGAGGATTATTTGAAATTGGAACACGGCAGATATGTAATTTATAACGATGCCATTCATGAAGGATCAGGGGCGGATAAAAATCCGATCCTGTCGCTCGGTTTGGTTCGTAATGCCCTTGATCTGGTCATTGATCTTAGTACGAATTTGAAGGTCGACGAAGCAAGACAGGCGCACTGGAAGGATATTTTAAACAGGCTAAGCGGGTTTCCGACCCAAATTCGAAAGGGACAGACGGTTTTTCGTTATACGGAAGAAGGACTTGCCTGGGCCGACGGCAATGGATTGGGTATTCAGCAGATCTATCCGGCAAATGCCATAAGCCTGAAAAGCCCGGGGGCATTGCTTGATGTTGCACGGAATACGATTGGTGAGATGCAACGCTGGCAGGACATGAACACAAGCAATAGCTTTTTCGTGGCGGCCATCAGAGTTGGATTCGATTCTTCTGTTATCTTAAATGAGCTGCATAAATATGCGTTGCATACCCGGCCCAATGGATTTCAATTGGATAACCCACATGGAATTGAGAATAGCTGTACGGTAGTTAACGCCATTGATGAAATGCTTTGCATGAGTGTAGGCAATGTCATAAGGGTCTTCCGGATATTCCCTAAGAATTCGAATGCGAGTTTCAAAAACCTCAGGGCCTGGGGCGCCTTTCTTGTCTCCGCTGGATTGAAAAATGGGGTCGTCACCGGTGTTAAGATTGTTAGCGAGAAGGGCAAACCCTGCGTTGTTGCCAATCCATGGCCTGGAAAAAAGCTGCTGATCATACGAAAAGGGAAAAAACCGGAGACCGCCGCCGGAAGGGAGATTTCTTTTAAAACAGCCGCAGGGGAGACAATCGAACTAAGGGCAAGCTTGTGATATGAAAATAAAGGGGAAATTTTACGTCATTTTGGTTTGCCTCACAGCAGGAATGGGCGGCTTCTTATTTGGGTTGCGCGGTGGCCATTAACCCTTCTTTGCTGGTAAGCGCAAGAATAGTGGGTGGGATAGGCGTTGGATTTGCGGCAATGGTTGCACCTATGTTCATTTCGGAATTGTCTCCCGCCAGGCACAGAGGAACCCTGGTTTCTTTGTACCAGTTAGCCATTGGGAAGGAAGAGGCCGGCGGGGATCCGGCTGCGGCCACGGAAAAATATGCTGAGCACATAGCCTACATTCATTTTAGAAATGTACGGGGGAAGGTCCCGCATTATAAAGAAGTATTCGTAGATGAAGGGGACATCGACATGATCAAAATTTTGAGGATCCTCAAGGCCAGGAATTTCCAAGGTGTGCTGATCCCCGATCATACACCACAGATGACCTGTGACGCCCCCTGGTACGCAGGAATGGCATATGCATTAGGATTTATGAAGGCAGCGATAAAGATGATTTAAGGTAATCGCCCTGGATAAAGGCTCCATTCGGGTGAGATTGATAAATAAATACTCAAAACGCAGAAGAAATCCCAATAACCGGCTCTCTATGAGCCGGAAATTTTCTATTTTCGTCCCATAATTTTTTTTATTTACACCCCGTGGGTTTCTACTCGTGGGGTGTTGCTTTTTTCGACCCGCTAAGTTAGGTGCTTTTCGCTTCTGACGTGCGTTTCGGCCCTAAAAGATTCAAAGAGCTAAATTTGACAGAGTAGAATTAATTTAAAAGGTTTGTAAAACCTTGCTTTTGGAGACAAAGACCCGATCCGTTTATTCATTCGCTGAAAAGTACCCTGAGGCATGGATCTATGCGACCGGCAGCACAAAAGCGAGGACAAGACTATACAGAATGGGATTGACTAAATATCTGCCTGAAATAGTGGGGGATTTCGACCTCTATGGTCAGCGCATGGGCGATCGGGAGCCCAATAAAGGCCAGCAATAAAAAACCGCCCGGCGTAACCAGGCGGTAAAACTTTTTTGTCAGGGTCTCTACACAATACAGCTTTGTCTTAGGATTGGATGTTTAGATTTTCAGGATACTTGGATCATCGGATTTTTAAGGATAGGACCACTGAGTTTTTACGGGATCGGATTTTTCTTGGTTTTTCGGAGGATACTTGTTGATTTTTCTTTGGATATTGTCGGTCTCTTTTAGGAATTGGATGCTTGGATTTTCATGGACTTCAGATCGGTTTTTTCGGATTTTGGATACGCTTGGTTTTTCTCGGATTGGATCGCTAACGTTTCAACAATACAAAGATGGGCAAAATATTCCCCAGCCTGAAACTTATTCGTCTAATTGACATTTCTACCCGACGAAAGGAAATTTCCCTCGACGAAGGGCGCGCAACCCCGTCGAATTCCACTTATCCCGCATCCCAGGAATTTTTCCTATTTTAGGAAAAACACTGTTATGCTCCACCACTACGGGAAGATCGCCTGGCGAAGGCTCATAAAAGACAAGTTCTATAGCCTTATAAATGTGGCCGGTCTTGCCCTGGGGCTCACCGTTAGCTTTGTCCTGTTGCTATACGTCTGGCAGGAATATAGCTTCGACAAATTTTACAGTAATGACCAGCAGCTTTTCGAGGTTTTTAAGAACCAAACGGCGGCCGGCGAGATACGAACCAAATCCATCACGCCCGAACCCCTCGCCGCGACCCTCAAAAAAGACTATCCGGAAGTGGAACAGGTCGCTCGCGTGAATGCCCTCGGCAATAGCCTGCTGAGTTACGGCAACAAGGCCATAAAGCTCAATACTATCGCGGCGGACTCGACCTTTCTCGACCTCTTTAGCTTCGAACTCGCGGCATCATCCCTATATGGGAACACCTCTGCACGCGGAAGCACTTCCTCACGTCGGAACGCCCCGGCGAAAGAAGCGCCGCCGGCCGTGCTTGCCGGAGCCACAGGCATCGTTCTCACAAGATCCGCCGCTACGGCGCTTTTTGGTGCCGCCGATCCCCTCGGCCAAACGATCCGCTTCAACAACGAGTTTCTCCTCGTCGTCAGCGCCGTGATCGAAGACCATCCCGTAAATTCCTCGTTCTCATTCAATGCCATGATCTCGTGGAAGGCCTTCGAGCATCAACGCCCGTGGATGAAAGACGCCGGCTGGGGGAATTTTTTATATGCGACCTATGTGCTGCTTCGACCCGGCGCATCGGTCACCGCTGCGAACGCAAAGCTGGCGGGTCTGCTCAGGCAATACGACCCGGCGGAGAAGGAGATCCGGCTATTTCTCTTTCCCTTTGCCAAACTTCATTTATACAACCAATTCAAAAATGGCGTGAATGCCGGGGGACGCATCGGCTATGTGCGGCTGTTCCTGATCCTCGCCATCGGTATTCTTTTGATCGCCTGCATCAATTTTATGAATCTGTCGACGGCCCGAAGCGCTAAACGTGCCCGCGAGGTCGGCGTCCGCAAGACGATGGGTGCGGCGAGGGGTGCATTGATCGCGGGGTTCCTCGGGGAGTCGATAGCATTATCCCTGGCGGCTTTTCTCCTGGCGCTGGGGCTTTCGGCGATCCTGGTTCCGGTTGCAGACCACCTCCTCGGCCTTCAGCTGCGGTTGCCCTATGACAATGCCTGCGCCTGGGCCGTCGGCCTTGGCGTCACCCTGGTCACCGGCGTATTGGCGGGCAGCTATCCTGCTTTTTATCTTTCGGGATTTGAGCCTATATCCGCGCTCAAAGGGCAGCTCACAGCAGCGGGCACCGCGGTCAAGCCGAGGCAGGTATTAGTAGTGACCCAGTTCACGTTTGCCATCGCGCTGATCCTCATGAGCTGCTATATCTACCGGCAGATCGATTATATCCGGAACCTGCCGGTAGGCTATGACCGCGTGGGGCTCATCGAGCTGCCTGTCGAAGGCCGGATGCAAACGGCATTCGAAGACTTCCGGCGGGATGCGATCACGAGTGGGGCCATCCTCGACGCGGCCATGACGTCGGACGCGATAACCGAAAATACGACGAGCACCTGGGGACTGCATTGGCCGGGACAGCTCGCGGGAGAGGATAAGATCCCGGTGGATTGTATGGCGGTGACCTTTCATTTTATCAAAACGTATGGATTAACGCTGGTCGAAGGACGGGATTTCGATCCGGAGCGGCCGGCGGATTCGGCCGCGGTGATCTTGAACGAAGCGGCCGTCCGGCTCATGCGGCTACGAAAACCTATAGGCCAGCAGATCACCTGGCAGAGTCAGCAACGGCGGATCATCGGCGTCGTGAAGGACTTCGTCTGGGGCTCGCCGTATGAGCCCGTAAAACCGGCGGTCATAGGCTTTCAAAAGGATTGGGTGGGTAATATCGGCTTGAGGCTAAACCCTGGCCAGTCCATTTCGCAGAGCCTGGCGCAGCTGCAAGCGCTTTACAAACGATACAATCCCGCCTATCCCTTCGAATACCGGTTCACGGACGAGGACTTCAGCAAAAAATATAGCGACGAAAAGCTGCTGGGCGCCATTTCACTGGGCTTTACGACCCTGGCCGTCCTTATCGCGTGTCTCGGCTTGTTCGGCCTCGCCGCGTTTTCCGCCGAACAGAGAACGCGCGAGATCGGCATCAGAAAGGTACTCGGCGCCGGCGTGCCCGGACTCGTCACGCTGCTGGCGTTGGAGTTTGTGAAACTTATCCTGGTTGCTTTTCTATTGGCCGCGGCCATCGGCTGGTATTGTATACATCGCTGGCTGGATCAATATACTTATCATACTTCCTTTAACGCCCTGATCTTCGTGTTGACCCTGGTAGGGAGTGTCGGCGTCGGTGTGGCCGCCGTGATCACGCAAGCGGTGCGGGCGGCCCGCGCAAACCCGGTTAAAAGCCTCCGAAGTGAATAAGCCCCCGGCTGTGACGCTACGCACCTGCCGGTGTATCGAAACCGTACACCGGTGTATCGATTTCGGACTGGACCCCTCCCGCCACCGGGCTAGCCCCCTATAGATCAGTGGCTTATATCCCGGCATATCCTTGGTACAGGTCTGGCCATGATAAAGAACTATTTCAAAATAGCCTGGAGAAACCTGATGAAAAGTAAGGTGTTCTCCTTCATAAATATTGCCGGTCTCACCACCGGCATTACTGTTTGTATGATGATCTTCCTGTTCGTCATGCATGAGTTCAGTTTCGATAACTTTCATACGAACGGGAAGAACATCTATCGCGTGATGCGAACCTTCGATCCGAATGTTCCGCCGGTGCCATATCTCTCCGGCCCCTATGCTGCGGCGCTCTGGAATGATTTTCATAACGAGATCAGGCATATCGTCAGGGTCATGCCCGATAACGATCTGTTCACGTATAACAACCGGCCATTCAACGAAAAAAAGGTACTCATTGTCGATAGCAATTTCTTCAGCTTCTTTTCATTCCCGCTGCTGCGTGGCAACCCGGCCACTGTGCTCGCGGATCCCAATAGCGTCGTCCTCACGGAGACCACGGCAAAGAAATACTTCGGGAATGAAGACCCCATCGGCAAGGTCCTGGAGATGAATACCAATCAGAACTATCGGAAGTTGAAGGTGACCGGTATCGCTAGAGACGTACCCAGCAATTCACATCTCGATTTCGATATCGTTTTCCCGCTTTCGTATTATGAGAATCAACCGTGGATGCACTTCTGGCTCAACAACGACAACTTTACCTACGTGATGCTGGATCCGCAAGTAAGCCCCCAAACGGTGGCGAAACAGTTTCCCGCGTTCATGAACAAATATCTCAAAGAGACCATGGAGCAAACGGGTATTCATTACGAATTGGCATTGCGTCCGCTTCGCGAGATCTATTTCGAGCGGAGTTCTTCCTTCGACCAGGTGCGGCATGGGGACAAAAGGGTCGTTTATGTTTTCCTGAGCATTGCCGCGTTGATCCTGATCATTGCCTGTATCAATTTCATGAACCTCTCGACGATCCGGGCCGCCGAACGTAGCAGAGAGGTGGGCCTGCGGAAGGTCATGGGCGCCCTGCGCAATACGCTGACCTGGCAATTCCTGGGTGAGTCGGTATTGATGACGGTGATCTCATGCATGCTCTCGATTGCCCTGCTTTTCCTGTTGATGCCGGTGTATGATGATCTGCTGGGTTATACCCTTGAGATACCATACAACCAGTGGTATCTATATGCCTTCCTCCTTGGAACTGTGCTGGTAGTAGGATTGCTGGCAGGCAGCTATCCGGCGTTGATCCTTTCCCGTTTCACGCCCATCGAAGCCCTGAAGGGTAAGCTAAAGAGCGGGAAAGGTGGTACGATCTTTCGTCATGCCCTCGTGGTGGTGCAATTCGGTATCTCCGTCTTCCTGATCACCGGTACCCTGATCATCAATAAGCAAATGCATTTTGTCAAGAACCGGCAGCTGGGCTATAACCAGGACCAGGCATTGGTGATCCGGATCGATAATAACGATTTCTATAATCACATGAAATCGTTCAAGCAGGAGTTGCAGGCCAACAGCGATATTGCTTCGGTAAGCATGATGTCAGGGGAGCCGGGCGGTTTCTTCGACCAGCATACCTTTAATGTGGAAGGTCATGGCGATAAGGTCTGGCAGGGGCGCACCGAATTTGCGGATGTTGACTTTGTGAAGACCCTGGGCTTGAAGATCGTTGCGGGTCGTGATCTTTCCGCGCAATATCCCACGGACAGCCTGCTGGCGGTGCTGATCAATGCGAAGGCGGCACAGGATCTGGGCTGGACGCCGCAGCAGGCCCTGGGCAAATGGATCAAGAATACCGTCCGCGACAGCCTCCCGCGGCGGGTGGTGGGTGTGGTCGGGAATTTTAATTTTACCTCGCTCAAAGAGAACATCGGCCCCCTGATCATCTCGCCCGGGGTCGACAGACGGGTGGCCGTTGTGCGGCTGCGTTCGGGCGATATGCAAAACGATCTCGCGATCGTCAAAAAGGCCTATGCTGCGGCGGCCCCGGCCTATCCCTTCGAATATACGTTCCTGGATCAGAAATTCGACCAGCTCTATAAGAAAGATATCCGGCAGCAAACGATCCTCAGCATCTTTTCGGGATTGGCCATCATCATCGCCTGTTTGGGTCTGTTTGGCCTTGCTTCTTTTACCGCCGCCAGGCGGACCAGGGAGATCGGCGTGCGCAAGGTGCTGGGGTCTTCCGTGCGGAATATCGTGTTGCTGCTTTCCAAAGAGCTGCTGAGCCCGGTGATGTTGGCGACGCTGATCGCGATTCCCATCGCTTATATGGTGATGAGCAATTGGCTCCAGGGGTTTGCGTATCGCACGCCGATGTACTGGTGGATCTTTGTGCTGGCGGCGGTGATCACGGTGGCGATTGCACTCATCACGGTGAGTATTAAGGCGCTTAAGGCCGCGCTGGCCAATCCGACGCATTCTTTGCGTAGCGAATAGCGGTAGAGGCGCCGGCTCGGGGAGCCTTTCGCAGCGTTGCCGGTTCGTCCCCGGCCTTTTCGCGATGGATCCGGCTGGGCGTCTACCCCAGCGGGTAGCCGATCTCCCAGTGAAGCCCAAAAGGGTCTATCAGCCTTCCCAGCCGCCAGCCATGACCTTCGCCCACGGGAAATACCTGGGTCGCTCCGGCGGCCAGGGCACGGGCGAAAAAGGAGTCAGGGTCGGGGACCGTGAGGATCATGCGGATCGTGCCCGAGCCAAGTGGAGGCTCAGCCTTGCCGCCTCCCGGCCCATCCGTGGATGGAGCCTCACCGCTGACCCAGAATTCGGCCCCGCCCACCGAGAACCGAAGGATCAGGGCGCCATCCGGCGCCTCCAGCCGGTAGGTTTCGATGGCGCCAAACGCGGCGCTGTAGAATTCGGCCGCGCGGCGGCCGTCGGCAATATTCAGCCAGGGGGCAATTGAGGGAGTGACCATAAAGTAAAGATCGTTTTTTTGTAACCATTTTCCGAACCGGAAGTATCACCATAGTAAAACTCCAACTATGCAGTTGAAAAGGATACTGGCGATCGCCGCTTTTGCAACCTTTAGTACCCTGGCAAAGGCCCAGGATAAGTCTTCGGAAAAGGATATCCTCACGATCTATAAGGGTGCCCACAGCTATAAGGAAGTCAGCGTTGCCGGCAAGACCACGGAGATTGATGTCGACGACAGGCAGGTTGCCGGTAACGAGATCCCTCACTATGACTCGTTGATCCAGGTGATGCGCACCGATGTCGATGACGCGCAGGGCGAACGCGACCGCGAACAAAGCCAACGTGACCGTGAACAAGGGCAACGTGACCGCGAACAAGGGCAACGCGACCGCGAGCAAGGCCAACGTGACCGCGAACAAGGCCAACGTGACCGTGAACAAGACCAGCGCGACCGGGAGCAAGCCAAAAGGGACTGGGCCCATTACGGCATTAGTTATGCCAATGGCTGCGCTTCCGGCGTAAACATCCACATCGGCGACGGCGAAGACTGCTGTCAGTGATCTCGGGCCTCTTTCTCGGCTTCCTCGCGGTCCGCAATTGGTTATTGTAAAGATTCCGCCGTATAATGGGCAAAGCATACCCAACGCTCATGAAACGTTCGATCTTCGTTCTGTTTACTTTCCTCCTGGCCCAATACTGCCACGCCCAAACTACCCCGGCCCGCCGCGCCACGCACGTGATCCTCATCTCGGTGGACGGCCTGCGGCCGGATATGTATCTCGATTCTTCGTGGCCCACGCCCAATCTGCGGTATCTGATGAAACAGGGGACGTATGCGATGCACCTGAGATCCGTGTTTCCCGCCTATACCTATCCTTCGCATACCGCGATGGTCACCGGCGCGCTGCCGGCCCGCTCCGGCATCTATTACAATCAGCCCAAAACGAAGAATGGCCAGTGGGACTGGTTCTCCACGAGTATCCGCGTTCCAACGATCTGGAAGGTGTTAAAAACAAATGGCATGACCACCGCTGCCGTCCAATGGCCGTTGAGCGCCATGGATGCGATCACGTATAGCATTCCCGAGATCTTCGATATTCATCATCCGGAGGACCGCATCACCCTTACCCGCCATTATGCCACGCCGGGGCTTATCGGCGAGATCGAACGTAATGCCACGGGTGTGCTGGACAGCAGCACGCTCAGCGAGGACTATTTGAGTGTAGACGATAATTCGGCACGGATGGCCGGCTATATCATTCAGACGAAGCGGCCCGCTTTCCTGGCTATTCATCTGGTTACGGTGGATGGGATGGAGCACGAGCAGGGTAGGGAAGGAGATTCCGTGCGGCTGGCCATGGCCACCGACGACCATGATATCGGGCTCATGCTGGAAGCGATCGTCCGCGGCGGAATTCAGGACAGTACGGTAGTCATCGTCGTCGGCGACCATGGGTTCAGTGATATCCACGAAGCTTTTCGACCCAACATGCTGATCCGGGGAATCGAAGCCAAATTCATTGCGTCGGGCGGCTCGGCCTTTCTCTATCCTACGCCTATTACGGACGTCTGGCCGCCCGATGATAGCAACCGGATCGACCGGCACCGGCAAAAACGGCTGCAGGAGATGGCGGATCAGGTCACCGCTGCGTTGGACAAGCTGCCGGAAGACAAACGCAAGCTGTTCCGCATCCTCGACCGTAAGGAACTCGATAAAATGGGCGCCGACAGCGCGGCGATCCTGGCTCTGGCCGCGACCCCCGGTCTGGTCTTCAGTGGTGCCGTCAAAGCCGCCACTACCGTCAACAACGGCCCCGGCACTGCCATCCAGCAGAACCCGTTCGAAGGCGTCTTCGTTCCCGTCCATGGTGGACATCATGGCTATGACCCAAATCTGCCGGAGATGTACACCGGCTTCATCGCCGCCGGCGCCGGTATCCAAAAAGGCGGACACATCACCGAGCTCTGCGAGACGGATATCTCGCCGCTTGTATATGCGCTGCTGGGCATTGACTTCAAGACACCGGATGGGAAGCTCGTTCCCGGAATATTGCAATAAAAACAAAACCCCTTGGCAACACCAGGGGGTTAATTATTTAAATTAGCCTGAGCTTATTTGATGGGGTCATCTCCGCCTTTGATCGGAGAGTCACCGCCGTTATTTCGCTTAATAGACATATCAATTGTTTTTTGCATAAAGTTGATGATCTTTATCAATCCATACAATATAAAAAGTGTT
>DASYZH010000279.1:0-19586 GCA_035946435.1 Puia sp.
AACAATGATGCCGGTTCCTTTGAAGCAGAGTTGCTAAGGCTATTGGATTTTGGCTCGACTCCAGATAAGCATGGTTCGCTTTTTCCGGATGTACGAGTGATGAATGAGGCTACCAATGAATCTTACCGAGTAGCAGTTAAAAGGACTCAAAATGAAACCAATGTGGAATTTCGGGAGGCTGCTAAACAGCATAACCCCAAACTCAAAGCGTTTATCGAAAAGATGCATGCAGGAGCTTTTCCTAAACTTACCGTCTTAGTGGGTCTTCACGACGAACAAAAACTAGCCAAAGCAATATTAAAATCTTCATATTTATTGGGGTTTGTCAATTGGGGTTATGAGTTTGTGTACTCCACCTATGGAGGATGGATCCGTGAAGCAATGCTGGGAGAAAGAGCTTATCCGGTCAGCGCTCCGACACGGTTGGAACCGAAACTGGGTAGCCAAGCACGTAAAGGCATAAGTATAGTACAACTAAATGGCGAAAAAATAGCATTCCTTATGTCGTTAGAGCTATCAACTGCGACCGAGAGTGTTATCGCCTCCACCTTTTTTCCTAATCCGACTATTACCGGTTGGAATAAGCTTGTTGGACTAAAGTCGTTAGAAAAAAGCAAACCCTCTGTTGAGCTCCAGGCTATAACCATCCCCAGGACGATAGAAAGGGCCGGTTATTCGGCTGCTTGGTCACTTATCCAATGATCGTATCTGCGTGTATTTTCCTTAATTGTACTGCCGGAGCGGAGCGGCGACAAATCATAAAACCTTCGGTAACTCGCTCTTGCATTCCTTTCGAGCAGGGAATGAAAAGAGATAAGTTAACTATCCCCTTATGGAAGTTACCAAATAGCTCCCTGGCGATCTCCGCATCGATTCATAAGGAGATCGATCCGGTACTGCATTATGTTGCACAGAATGGTGCTCTTGGGGACTTTGAATAGGGTAGATGCTAGGTCGAGGACACCACCGATCTGGCGGCCGGTATTCAGCCGGGCTTTGTTGGTTCGATAATCCACGTATAAAGTGCCTTCCTCGTGGAAAGGCGATGGAAAGATGGCATAGCCACGATGGCTGACGATAGCCCCATATCCTATGATTTCTAGGTAGGTCTTGACGCACATGTTGTTGATGCGTTCCTGGCTCGCCTTGCTCGTATTCTGCTGTGGCATAGTTTAAAGATTTAAAGTGATTGAAAAATTAAACCGGTCACTCCGGCGTGAGGCTGGCTGAAGGCCAAGGAGGAACGGAATAACGAGGTGTAGGCTGCTGCTCCCTTCCAGATGGGGCTTGTGCAGGCTACCCAGCTGCCCCTTTGCACTGAATCGATTATGCCGTAGTTCCTTGGCGAAGCCGGCCGGTAGCCGAACTTTACGGATTAATTTTTATCACTTTTCGCTTGGATATGGTGGTGGGCAAGTCTTGGAGAAGAAGGTTGCTGCCGGGTAAAAGGTTAACTATCCCCTGGGGGACAAGATTTATCTTGTTCCCCAGGGGCGGCAACGGCGTTCCTGACGCTGATCAGGGAACTACTGCTCATCGCCGGCGCCAGTTTGTACTACTGCTGGCTGCTTCGGGAGTTGGAATGAGGAAGAAAGGTTACTTTGAACCGCCACCCGACCGCCACGCGGCCGGCGGTGCTGCGCGGAGTAGGCCGACAACGGAGGCCGGCGCGCAGCTACCCGCGGAAGACCTTGGTTGTTATGCGGGAGCGGAGCGGACGCAAATTCATTAGCCACGCCGCCGGCCGCTTGCGGGTGGCGGACGTAATGGGGCAGCGGGCGGACGGGAGATAATGCGGCGAAGCGCACTGTGGCGATTAAGGAGCGAAGCGACGAGTGAGCCGCAGCGCATTATCGAACCGGACGCAGGAGCTGCCCGAGCGGAGGCCCCACCGAGCGAAAGAACCGTGCCAAACAGCGGACCGATGTACAATCCCCGCAGCGCAGCGAGGAGATTGTATATCGGCGGACACCGCATGCAGCGACGCGAAGCGGAGCAAATGGGGTGTCCGGCCTGGCACGTGTTCTTGCCGAGGGGGCCGGAGCGAGACCTTTTTACCGCAAAAAGTGCCGCAGTCTAAAAAGTCTAGCCGATTTTAAAAGTCTCAAAAATTGTGGCACAAAAGGACATCTAGCCTGGGCGGGGTGACACGTGTAGCACGCGGTTCGAAAGGTGGTTATTTTGCGTGGGTTTATTCGGCTATGGTTTGCCGCTTGTGCTACGACGGCGTGCTACTTTCGTTCAACTTGCGGGGTTTGGAGGTAGAGGGTGGAGTTGGTTCGAGGTGGCGACCCCGGTCAACAAGACGGGGGTGGTAACCGCATACTGTATAGGTGATGGAAAGGAAATCGCCTTATATTTGGTGAACGATAGAGCGGATATGGAAAACGTGAAGAGTGGCATTATGCATCCCGGATCCTCCGGAACGGAGGAGCCCGCAACGAAACTTACACCGGAACGAGCCCGGTCAATCTTGCAAGAACACGGAATGGAGGTCAGCCTGGAACAGGCTGAGGCAATCCTGGGATTTCTCCGTAAGCTCGCCATGATTTCATCACCTAAATTATTTGAGAAATGAAAGTCGCCGATCTGTATATCCGCGTGTCAACAGACGAACAGGCGGAAAAGGGTTATAGCCAGCGTAACCAGGAAGAGGTTTTGCGGCGTTACTGCGAGATCAACTCCATCACGGTTCGAAAAGTCGTGCTGGAGGATCATAGCGCAAAAACATTTAACCGGCCGGCGTGGATGGCCTTCCTGAAAGGACTGCACAGGCAGAAAGGGGAAACCGACCTGGTACTCTTTACGAAATGGGATCGTTTTAGCCGAAACGCGGCGGATGCCTACCAGATGATCAATATCCTACGCAAACTGGGGACCGAGCCGCAGGCTATCGAGCAACCGCTGGACCTGACCATACCCGAAAACAAGATGATGCTGGCCTTCTACTTGGCAGCACCCGAGGTCGAGAACGATCGGCGGGCCCTGAATGTATTTTATGGAATGCGCAGGGCTAAAAAAGAAGGCCGTTGGATGGGCGGCGCCCCGATTGGGTACGTTAATCGCGTTCGGGAAGATGGACGAAAATACATCGCTCCAAAGCCGCCAGAATCGGAAATTATGCAATGGGTCTTTGAAACAATCGCAGATGGCCAACTGACGACCGAACATGTGCTTAAGCAGGCGCGGCAAAAAGGAATGAAATGCAGCAAGAATAACTTTTGGGTCGCGATCCGTAACCCTGTGTATTGCGGCAAGATATTTATCGAGAAGTTCAAGGACGAGGACAGCCGGTTTGTCCCTGGGCAACACGAGGCCATCATTACCGAGGCCCTGTTCTATGACGCCCAGGACGTCCTGGACGGGAAGAAAAAGAAACAGCGGACGAAACTGACGGTCGATGACCGTATCCCGCTGCGCGGTTTCCTGATCTGCCCGCGATGTGGCAGGATGCTTACGGGTAGCGGTTCAAGAGGACGAAAACTTCGATATTTCTACTACCATTGCAACTCGGCTTGCGGGTTGAGGTTTCGAGCAGATTCCATCCATTACGAACTCATCCGGGAATTGAAAAAGTACATACCGCACCCGGCCGGCAGTGCAATATACAAACAGGTGATCCTGGAAGCGATGACGACGCAGGCCAAGGATCAGAGCGGACGAAAGAAGGACATCCTACTAAAGATCGCAGAGCTAAATGATCGGGTGGGGAAGGGGAGGTCGTTGCTCTTGTCAGGAGATATTGACGGTTTGGATTTCAAGACGATCAAAGCAGAATGCGAAAAACAGATCACCGTATTCGAAGCAAAGCTCGGTTCGATGTCGGAAGAAATTGGAGACATGGGGCCGGTGCTCGATAAGGCGATAGAGAACCTGGCGAAGCTGGAAAGTGTGTGGATCGAAGCGACGACGATCAAGAAGCGGCAGATCATCGGTTCGATCTTTCCGGAAAAATTGGTTTTTGACGGCGAAAATTTTCGAACCACGAGGGTCAATGAGGCAGTGGGGCTGATATACAGGCTGGACGCGGCTTTCCCCCAAAAAAAAAATGGGACAAGTGACATTTTCATCGACTTGTCCCATCAGGTGATCCCGCTGGGACTCGAACCCAGGACCCATACATTAAAAGTGTATTGCTCTACCAACTGAGCTACGGAATCATTCCCGCAAATGCACGGTGTGCGTTTTTGGGAGTGCAAAAATAGGGCAAAAACAATTGGTGGCAAAAAAAAGGTCGGATATTTTTCCACGGGAAGGAGATGGTTTTCAACATTTTCCCCAGAGAAATCGCGGCGGCGTGGATCACCGGCTGATAAGGGATCCGAAACCAGGATCTTCAACATCGTGATGGGAATGAGCGAGAGTTGATTGTGTCACATTCGAGAAAAATCGGTGTCGTTGGCTATGGAACGGAGGCAACGAAATCGCGGCAGGGCAAAGAAACTTTTAAAAAAACTAATGAATTAGTTGTAAAACTAATAGATTAGTAGTAGCTTCAGGTAAAATTAGGACCATCATGCAGAAACTAGCCAAACGTGAAGAACAGATCATGCAAGCCTGCTGGCATCTGGGGAAAGCTTTTATCAAGGAGATCATAGCCGAGCTGCCCGACCCCAAGCCGCATTATAATTCCGTGGCGACCATGGTGCGCATCCTGGAAGAGAAGGGCTTTCTGGGGCATGAGACGTTTGGGAATACCTTTCAATACTACCCGGTGATCAGTAAAGAGCAATATCAGAACCACGCTTTCGAGGACATCGTGAAGCAATATTTCAATAATTCCTATCCCCGGATGCTGGCCTATTTCGCCAAGGAGCAAAAGATCTCCCAGGAAGAACTAAACGAAATTCTGGAGCTTATCAAATCTCAAAAGAAATGATACCTTATATCCTGCACGTAACGGTGATCACCACGGTGTGTTTCCTCTTCTACAAATTGCTGTTGCAGAAGGAGACCTTTTACCGGTTGAACCGCTGGACCCTTTTAGGTTGTCTGGTGGTGTCCTTTGCCTTACCGCTCCTGCCCGTACCGCGGGAGTGGAGCTGGCGCGAAAAGTGGACGGCAACCGAAATGATTTCGACGACACCGGAACGCGCGGGAGCCGGGCTTCGGCCGGCAACGGAAACAGCAGCGGCACAGGAAGGTGTTCGGGTAGAAACGCAGCCAGCAGCGGCACAGGAAGGTGTTCGGGCAGAAACGGAAGCCGCAACTGCGCAGAAAGGTGTTCAGCCGAAAACGGAAGCCGCAGCTGCGCAGGAGGCCGTCGTACAGCCAGTGTTTTCCCCGGCGCCCCTGAGCCACGTAGCGACCCACCCACACCACGGGTCCGGTACTGCGGTCGCGGGTAACCAAACGGTTTATGAGCCGGTGTCTACAGCTGACGGCCATACGCAGCCTCCGGCAGGCAGGGCGACGGTTACCGGCCCGCAGGCAAGGACAGCGGCGGAGACAAAGGGCGTGACGGCTGGTAGCCAGCATGCAGCGGCTGCCCAGAAGCCGACGGCAGTGCCCCGGCGGGGAACGAATGCGGCGGTGGTCGAAAGACCGACGACGGCTGCCGTGTCGGGTATCGCCGATGCCGGCAACAAAGTCGAAGCCGGCAACAAAGCCGAAGCCGGCAACAAAAGTAGCAAAACCACCACCGGGACGCCGGCGGAGAAAAATGGCGCGGGGACGCTTGTGCGGTTTTTCTCGGGTGCGACGCTGCTTTTGGCCGTCCAGTGGCTTTTTTACCTGTATCTCTTCGGTGTCGTACTCTTTGGCGCCAATTTCCTGTTGCAGCTGGCGGTCCTGCTGTACCAGAGCTATTGCCGGCCCGTGATCCGGGATGGGCGTTTTCGCATCGTGGAGATCAGCGGCGACCGCGCGCCCTGCTCATTCGGAAACACCATTTTCATCAACCCGGAGAGATACGACTGGGAGACCTACAACCAGATCCTTATCCATGAAAAGATCCATGTGAGCGGCCGTCATACGCTGGACATCCTGCTGGCGGAACTCGCGCTCGTGATCCAGTGGTTCAACCCTTTCGCGTGGCTGTATCGCCGGGAGGTGGAGAACAACCTGGAGTATCTCACCGATGCACATGTTCTGCTGGATGCAACCATCGAACGAAGTGCCTATCAGCTGAGCCTGCTTCGGGTTTCTGCACCGCAGCTGCCTTTTAGTCTCACGAACAATTACAATCATTCACTTCTTAAAAGACGTATCGTTATGATGAATAGTCAAAGATCTTCTCTGCATACGGTTTGGAAATACTTTTTTCTTATCCCGCTGCTCACCGGCCTGATGTGCGCCCTGAACAAACCGGCCATCGCCCTGGGCGCGGCCACCAATGACTTATCCCTGGCGCATGCGCCACTCTTCAACTTCATTGCGCCCGCGGGCGATACGGTCAAAAAACCTGCGAGATCCACCGGCGACGCACCGGCCGCCGTTCAAAAGGCTTCGCAGGCGGCCTCATCGAGTGGGAGCTCCGACCAGGGGATCCGGTCTGGCGAAAGAGCGGATTCCGGTGAGGAGCCGGCCTATAACGAAACGTATGGCAATACGTCGGACGATCTCTACAACGACGGCACGGCCATAACCATTACCGGTGCCAAAAAATCCAATCGCCAGGTCATCATGGCGACCATGGCGACGATGGACGCCTATGACCAGGCCGTGAGGCAGGGGGCAAAAGCGAAGTACGCGGATAACAACCTATCGGTCGCCATTGCCCCCTTTACCGATCCTTTACAGCTTAACATGGCGATCAAAGCCGACATCGATGCGCAGATGAAGGGGAAAGTTATGGTTCCCGATGGGCCGCGGTTTGGCTTTGCGGACGACACCGTGCTCACGGATGGCGCCTGGTACGCCACGAGCTATGGGGACCACCTGAGCTTCGAGCTCAAAGCCGGCGATGAGGATCACAACTGGAGCTATACGCTCCATGTCGACAAAAGCGAGATCAATCCGTTCCCCGGCCAGGGCAATGTCTCCTTCAAGCTGGTCCGTGAGGCGGGAACGGTAGAGTTCAAAGGTCAGTTCGACGGGGAGGAGGGATTCGGTCATTTTCATTTCGTCCCGGATGCGGCGTATCTCCCGGCCCTGAAGCAGCTGGGGGTCGAGGACATCGAAGACCGGCGGCAGTTCGGGTTCTTTGCCCTGAACATCAAAAAAGAGTATGTGAATATGCTTGTTCATAACGGCTATCCACATCTCACGCAGCGTGATCTGATGAGCTTTGCCGCCATGCATATCGACGAAGCCTATGTGCAATATTGGCGTGGGGCGAGCCTGGACGATATGGATATGATGGACCCCCGGACGCTGATCCGGCTCAAGGCCATGCGTATCGATCGTGCTTATGTCGATGACCTCAAGGCTGCGGGGTACGACCATCTGAGCCTTCGTGAGCTGGAGTCGCTGAAGGCGCAGCATATCGACAAAGCATATATCCAGTCGATGGGGCATGGGCTGAACAACCAGCCGATCCCCGTGCGGGAGCTGGTTTCCTACAAAGCGATGCATATCGATAGCGCGTATATACAAGGTCTGCGTAAGCTGGGTTATGACAACCTCGCCATGCGTGACCTCACGAGCCTCTACGCCCTGCATGTGACGCCGGAATACATCGGGCAGCTGCAGGCGTTGGGCTATAAAGATCTGGCCCCGCGTGAGCTCACCAGCCTCAAGGCGATGGGGGTTTCCCCCGACCTGGTCAAGGGTTATCAGGCGGCGGGTTATAAGGATCTTACCGCCCGGACGCTGACCAGTCTCAAGGCAATGGGTGTCACCCCCGAATTTATGAAAGGATTTGTCGATCTGGGCTATACGGATCTGGATGCACGTGATCTGGCTTCGCTCAAGGCGATGGGCGTGACCCCGGATTTTGTCGCGGGTTTCCAAAAGCTGGGCTTCGATCATATTCCTGCACGTACGCTGACCCAGCTCAAGGCAACGGGCGTGACGCCGGAGTATGTCGCCAAAATGAAGGCGCAAGGTTTCGAGTCGAAGGATCTCGGCAAATACATCCGGTTGAAAACTGATTTTAATTGATCGATCAATTGAATAACTGAGCTCCCGGCAAGCACCGGAGGCAAACACCGGGGCAAAGGGCGTCGGAAAGCGGCGCCCTTTTGTTATTTTTGCGGCATGGCAATTACGGCTGAGCAGCGACTATCCCCGGCCAGGATCCGGATCATGGTCACCATTTTTTTCTTTGTATCCGGTTTTGGATTCAGCACCTGGGCCTCCCGCATCCCCACCATCCAGCAACAGCTGCATTTGAACGAGGCGCAATTGGGCGCCGTCCTTTTTGCTTTACCCATCGGATTGATGGCCACGCTTCCGGTCACCAGCGTTTTGCTCAGCCGGAAGGACAGCCGGAAGATCATGCTGTTCGGCGCTATAGCCTTCAACCTGATGTTGTGCGGGATCGGTTTTGCGTCAAAGACCTGGCAGCTCGTGATCCTGCTCATTTGTTTCGGATCATCCCGCAATTTGATGAACATCCCCGTAAACGCGCAGAGCATCGGTGTCCAGGCGTTATACGACCGGAGTATTATCGCCCGTTTTCATGCTGTCTGGAGCCTGGCAGGCTTTGGCGGGGCGGCGGTGGGTTCTATGATGGTATCGCTGGGGATCTCGCCGACCTGGCATTTTGTTTTCGTCGGGATCGTGCTCACGGCTTTATGTCTGTACGCTTACCCCGGTACCCTTTCGCAGCAGCCGAAGCAGCGGGAGCGAAGGCCGTGGTTCGCGTTGCCGGATAAGACCCTGGCGAGGTATGGGATGATCGCATTCTTGTCGATGGCTTGCGAAGGGACCATGTTCGACTGGAGCGGGATCTTCTTCCGCAACGCGGTTCATACCGGCGCCAAGGGTGCCACCGTAGGTTTTGTCGTCTATATGACGGCGATGACCCTGGGCAGGCTGACGGGTGACCGGATGGCGAACCGGTTTGGCATCAAACGCATGCTCACCTATAGCGGTGTATTGATCGGGACCGGTTTGTTACTGGCGGTTCTGCTGCCGTATCCGTTGACGGCGGGATTTGGATTTATCCTCACCGGGTTTGGCGTCTCGTGTGTGATCCCGATGGTCTTTAGCATGGCGGGCCGTGCGGCGGGTATGAGCAGCGGGTCGGCGATTGCGAGCGTATCGACGGTGGGTTACCTGGGTTTTCTGGCGGTGCCGCCGCTGGTAGGTAGTGTCGCGCAGCTGGCCGGCATGCGTGGCGCCTATGGCATGATGGCCGGTTTTGGGTTGCTCATCACCGTGCTGGTGCGGACGACGCTGCATGACGAACGGCCGATGGGCGGGACCGAGGGCGCGTTGCTGGATGCCGATTCGCTCGAGCTTTGACGCCACGGCCGGCTCCTCATAGATAAAATCTATGTCATTATAGAAAATGGAGATCATCTTCTATTGATGATCTTCTATACTTTTGCATCCTACTACGACGATTGCCCGCCTTAAGAAGAGCTCATTCTTCATTTTCAAAAAACAATACACGATATGTCACACAGAGTTTTGTCCATTGGAGAGAAATTTCCCGCATTCAGGAAGAAGGCAGTAGTATCTATCGAGAAAGGAAAAGAGTTTACCGAGATCACGCAGGAGTATGGTTCGGCCAAAGGCAAATGGACCGTGATATTCTGGTGGCCCAAGGATTTTACGTTTGTATGTCCTACGGAGATCGCCGAATTCAACAAGAAGAACAGTGAGTTTACCGACCGGGATACGGTTGTCATCGGTGCGTCTACCGATTCCGAGTTCGTCCATGCTGCCTGGAGAAGGGATCACAGCGATCTGCGCGACCTGAAATTCCCGATGTTGGCCGATACGTCGAAGTCGCTGGCCGAGGAGCTGGGTATCCTGGATAACGAAGAGAAGATCGCCTACCGGGCTACTTTCATCATCGATCCGCAGGGTATCGTGCGTTGGGTGAGTGTCTATGATCTCAACGTCGGCCGGAGTGTACAGGAGGTGCTGCGGGTGCTGGACGCCCTGCAGACGGACGAGCTTTGCCCTTGTAACTGGAAGAAAGGGGAGACGACGCTCACCGAGACGCTGGCGTTGAATTAAAAAATTGGCCGCCCCTTGAAAAGGGCGGCCTTTTGATAACGAGTATTCAAGACCAAGAAAAGCAGATATGTCTATTCTCACTACAATACAAAACGAAACGTTACAGAACCTGCTCGGCGAGCTTCAGCTGGGCTCCTACGAGCCGTCGGCCAATGTGCTGGCGCTGGCAGGTGCGGAATCCCGGTTTATCAAGGACCTGAAGATCAATGTCGGCAATGTCCTCAATAATGCTCAGTACCTGAGCCGGAAAGAGGCTTTATTGCTGGCGCTGGCGGTTGCCGTCAACGAGCGGTTCGTGCTTTTACAGGAGTCGTTCAGCAACCTGGCCAGGGAAGCCGGAGCTATCGATGCCGAGATCGCCGAGATCGTGGCCTGCACGGCGCTGATGAACACCAACAATGTCTTCTACCGTTTCCGCCATTTCCTGAAGAAGGACTTTTATGACAACCAGCCTGCCGGCATCAAGATGAGCGTCATGGCCAGTCCTGTGCTGGGTAAGGAGTTCTTCGAGCTGGTGAGCCTGGTAGTCTCCTCCATCAATGGCTGCGAAATGTGCGTATCTTCTCACGAACGTTCCGTGCTACAACATGGCAGTCCGGAGTCCAGGGTACTGGAAGGCGTGAAATTAGGGGCCGTTATTAAAGGGTTAATAACGGTGCTGGCCTGATTCAATTTTTATTCGCCTCACAGGTATCCGGAGAATAATTACGATGCTCGCATAACCGGACAAATACGGGACTCCCGAACAATTGGCTATACGTATTGAGCGTAAGCTGGATGGGATGGGGCCTTCGTTGCTGGTCCGGTTTTCTTTTCAGCAGAAAATTGGGGTTGTCCGGTCGCCGGCTAAAAGGCCGGAAACGTTCTTTCCCTTCTTCATCGATCGAAAACAATCCGGCCAGGACTTCCTGGTTCGTTCGCAGGATGATGCGGAAGATCGCCGTCTGGATCGAGTCGCCGCCCTTGCAGCGGACGCTTCGCTCCGGATATTTTCCCGTATACAGTTCGATCGCCTGCACTACGGCGTACAACAACGTGTCGACATCATTTTCGTTGAAAAATGCCGGTTGCGGGTCTTCGAACAGATACCGCTTTTCGAGGGTAAGGTCGAAGACGTTGAGCTGCTGTTGAGAGACATTGAGCCCCGGTCCAGAGACTTTGGACTGCTGGCTGGTAAACCGCATTTCCATCAGCAGGGCTCCCCGGATGCCCAGGGTGAACCAAAAGGCGCTGAAATCGGCCTGGGCCTGTAGACAGATACATGTTTGATAGGACATACAAAACGGTTTACTGGTTTATAGATGGGCCCTTTTGCGGGCCTTGGACGGTTCTTCTTCCAGGGTCGACTCCTTGATCGGGTCACCGCTCGGATGTTCGAGCTCCGGCAGTTCGGTGATCTCGAAACCCTTGCCCTTCTTTTGTCTGGCACCCGTTGCCACGACGATGTTGCTTATCACCCCATTGATGGGATTGGCATAGAGCAACAGGTCCTGGGACTTACCGCTCTCGTGAGCAATGGTTACGGGATGCAGATTGCCGCGACGCAACGAACTGCAGATCCTTTCTCTGATCTCCCGTGAGTTAAGCCCGGGGATCGGGTAAATGTCCAACGCTTTGTCCAGATCGAACTGTTGTTTTATCTGGCGCAGGTAAGCAAATCCATCCGTATCCTCGAGCTTCGGTTCCAGGAAAAGCCATCTTAAATAGGTTTCCCCGTTCTGGTCGACGATCTTTCGCTGAACATATCTGCCCTGTAACAAATTATAGGCTTGTTTAAGCGTCACGCCAAGACGGCTTTCCTGGATATAGAACATCTTTTGAGCGGCTTTTTCCCCTTTTTTGGCCGGATCGTGCAGCTGCACTTTGTATTTGTTGAAAAAATAAAAATCATAAAGCTTGTTCTTGCTTCGACTGAAGAACAATTGGGCAGAAAGACGGGTTACGCCGTCATAACTAACTTCGGTCTCCAGCTCGAAGCTTTGCTCTCCCAGGGCGATATGCTCTTCCAGTTCCCGGTTCAGTAATGTGTTCTCACCGAAGCCAAGGTATTTTAAGGCGTTGTTGAGAAAGTCCAAATGTTTTTGTTCCATCGTTTTAAAATTTAATAAATTACAAGATCCGGGTGTTCAAACTTTCGTGAACGCCCGACGTGATCGGTCTTCAGCGTCCATAGCGGTAGGTCACGGGTTCACACCGGCCGTGCGCGTTCGAGTGTGTAATTACCCGCTTGGATTTGAAGGTGGCGGCCGCCGTTCTTCTCGGATACATGGATCGTCAGCTGCCGTCCCGCGGGCAGGGTAAAGCGCGGGAGCACGAAGATGCTCGTCACCCGGCTGTGCCCCGGCACCGTTGCCGTGCTGTCGAAGACATAGAAGGGCGCCAGCGTCTTCGGGGTAACCGGCGCCGCCTGCCTCCCGCCGGCAGCCGTGATCTGGAAGGCAATGCTGTCGACATCGTAGTCCAGCGGAGAGCGGTTGTTCAGCTGCAACCAAAAGAACAGTGCGGCACCATGGGTATAGACGCCCCTGACCTGCAGCTTCATCCTCCCGCTGCGGTTGCGCAGGAAATAGACGCGCTGAATGTCCCGATCGATCTTTTCGCAACAGCGGCGCAGATCGGCGGGATTCATGGGGCCACTTCCGGAATTCATTGGGACGCTCCCGGGTTTGGTCGTCGCAGATGGATTGACAGCAGATGATCTGATGACAGTAGAGAACAAATGATCCATCGCCTGCCCCTGGGATGAAGCCGTAGTCTGGGCGGTCACCCGGTGAACCTGGCCGAGCAGGGCGGTGGCGGCCAGCAGGAAAAGATAATTTTTCATCATTTCAAGTTTTAAGTGAATAAGGACAAAAGTACCCTGACTAACGGACATAGGTGGACTAAGAGATTGAGGTCAAAATGGGGAAAACACTCCGGAATCGGAGACTTTTGAGAAAAAGCCTCCATGTTCGGAGACAACGTGAAGGGGGGACACCAAAATCAGCGTTTCCCTTTGTTGCGGTGATCGCGGCCGAAATTTTTCTTGATCTCGTAAAAGGTCGTTTCGGAAATGCCCATATGGGAAGCCATTATTTTGCCCGGGACACGGTAAAAATCGTCGCCGTATAACGTCTCCAGATATTGAAAGAATTGTTCCGGCGGCCTCAGACGCTGTGCGTCCATCTTGGAGAACTGGAGATAATATTTGTTCGTCAGCTCCTGTCGGATAAAAGCGAATTGCCGGGACTGCCGGGTAAACCGGTCTACATTTTTCCAGGGAAGTAAATGAAGGACAGACTTCTCTTCGGTCCTTATGATATCTATTGAAGGAACACGTTCGTTGAAGCTGAGGATCGATGTTGCGATACTGCCTGGAAACATCAGCCAGGTGCAATACTCTTTGCCACCGGCATCGTCCAATTCGTGGCAGGACAGGATGCCTTTTTCGATATAATAGTAATGATCGCAGATCTGCCCTCGCTCAAGCAGCACCCGGTTTTTCGGTATTTCGATCCGCTCGATGCTATGCAATAGCTCCAGTTCAAACTTTGGCGGCATGGCGCATATCTTATTCATTTCGCCAATAATGTGTTTCAGTGGTAAGGTCATAGTGTACTTATTCTGCAAAAGAAAGATGGAACGCTGAAACATATGCGCAGTACCGTAATTTTGTCGAATGCCGATCGTGCGACATATGCTGCAGGGAGATGCCGACGCTTTGGAGGCGTTGCAACGCACCGTTTTTCCGACATTGGCGGATGAGGAGCGGCTGCATGCCTCCCAATACCTGTGTCACCTGGACGTTTTTCCGGCGGGGCAATTCGTGATCGAAGACGCGGGCGCCCTCGTAGGCATGACCACGACCATGCGCAGGGATTTCGATTTTGAACACTATTACCACCCCTTTGCCGAACTGTTCGCGGGCGGGCGGCTGGAAAAGCATCAGCCCGGCGGGGAATGGTTGTACGGATTGGATATCGGCATCCATCCGGCTTACCGGGAGAGAGGGTATGCCCGGCTGTTGTATCGCGCCCGGCAGCAGCTGGCGCGTTCGCTGGGGTTGAAGGGGCAGCTGACGGTGGGCATGATGAATGGCTATGGCGCGGTTGCGGGACAGCTGAGCGGGGAAGCCTACTACCGGGAATGGCTGGAGGGCAGGCGCGGGGACCCCACGTTGACACCCCAGCGAAAGATGGGCTTTCGGCCGCTGGCGCTGTTGCCGGATTATCTGCATGATCCGGGTTGCGGGAACTATGGGGTGCTGCTGCGGCTGGATGCGGAGCAGGAGGTTTAACCCGGACTGAAAGGGTGACCCTCATGGTAGGACGAAGATGCGACTGTAGCCGGGAGCCTGGTTGGGGCCGGATACGGCTGCGGGGGAAGCTATGGATGGCCTGGTAATTTATACAAGGAATTCGTGGTTTGACGCACAAATTTGGCCGGCAGGAAATGCGGGATTGGGCGTACCTTTGTACCCGGATAGGAATTAATCGAAATCGAAAGCTATGACAACGCTAACAACACCAGCGAACAGGCAACGCGTCGTTATCCTGGGGGCGGGGTTTGCAGGACTGGCGATGGCAAGGGGCCTCGAGAATACGGACTATGACGTTTGGTTGATCGACAGGTACAATTATCACCAATTCCAGCCGCTGATGTACCAGGTGGCGACGGCCCGCCTGGAGCCCTCAAGCATCTCTTTTCCGCTGCGAAGAGTGTTTCACAACAAACGTAATATGACGATCCGGATAGCCGAGATCAGGCATGTGGATGTCCATACGAAGGTGGTCCACACTTCGCTGGGCAATATTTCCTACGACCGGCTGGTGATCGCCATGGGTTGTACGACAAATTATTTCGGGAACGACCGGATCAGGGACCATGCTTTCCCCATGAAATCGGTGCCCAACGCGATGGCCTTGCGCAACAGGATCCTGCAGACCTTCGAAGACACCATCGAAGCGGGACCGGCGGAGCGCCAGGCCCTGCTCAATTTCGTGATCGTCGGCGGCGGTCCTACGGGCGTAGAGCTGTCCGGCGCCATGGCCGAGATGAAAAAATATGTCCTGCCGAAAGATTACCCGGAGGTCGATTTTTCCCGTTTTACCATTTACCTGCTGGAAGGTTCGCCGAACACGCTGAACGCGATGAGCGATGCCAGCAAGGCCAAGTCGCGGAAATACCTGGAGGAGCTGGGGGTGATCGTCCGCACGGGTACGGTCGTGGAAGATTATGACGGCACCACGGTGCGGCTCAAAGGCGGCGAGACCATCCTGACGAAGAATGTGATCTGGGCGGCGGGGGTCGTCGCGAATCTCCTGGACGGGATACCGGCATCGGACATAGTGCGGGGGAACCGGCTAAAGACGAACCGGCTGGGTCAGGTCGAAGGGCTGGATGGGGTTTATGCCGTGGGCGATGTGGCTTATATGCCTACCCCCAAATATCCTAACGGGCATCCTCAGCTGGCCAACGTGGCCATCGCCCAGGCGCAGCATCTTGCCCGGAACTTCAAACGGGAGCTCACGGGGAAACAACCCCTCGAATTCGAATACCACAACAAGGGGACCATGGCCACGGTAGGAAAACGCAAGGCGGTGGTCGACCTCCCGGGTTTTTCGTTCCAGGGCCTGTTCGCGTGGCTCACCTGGATGTTCGTGCACCTGATGCTGCTCCTGAACGTCAAGAACAAGATCACGGTATTCCTCAACTGGATGATGAGCTATTTTGCCAATGATTCCACGCTCCGGCTGATGCTGAAGGCCAACCGGGGTGATACCAGCGTCGAAAAGATCGAGGAGCCTTTGGTAAAAGGATCGTGACGAGCAACTTGATTTTTCCTTATTTTTGTTGTGAAAGACGACTCTATGGCCGAAATTATCGTAGAACTAAAGCATGCTAACATCTACCAGGGTGATAACCTGATCCTCCAGGACGTCAATCTCTCCATCGACAAGGGCCATTTCGTATATCTCGTAGGGAAAACAGGCACCGGCAAATCCAGCCTGCTGAAGACCTTGTATGGTGATCTCACCCTACGGGAAGGAGAAGGGCAGGTTGCAGGTTTCAATCTCCGGGAGATCGATTGGAAAAAGGTGCCGTATCTGCGGCGGACCCTGGGCGTGGTATTCCAGGATTTTCAATTGCTCACCGACCGGAACGTGAACGAAAATCTCAAATTCGTACTAAAGGCCACGGGTTGGAAAGATGTCCGGCTGATGGAAGAAAAGGTGGGCGACGTTCTCGATAAGGTGGGGTTGAAGGCGAAGGGGCACAAGATGCCATTCGAGATGAGCGGCGGCGAGCAGCAGCGGGTGGATATCGCCCGGGCGCTCCTCAACTCTCCCAAGCTCATCCTCGCCGACGAGCCCACGGGTAATCTCGATCCCGAGACCTCGGACGAGATCATGCAGCTGCTCATGCGCATCTCCGGCGACTATGGCACGACCGTCATCATGGCTACGCATGACTACCGGGTGATCAACAAATTCCCCGCCCGGATGGTACGCACCGATCGCGGACAGGTGATCGACAACGCGACACTCACGATTGACTGAGCGATTGACTGAGCGATTGACTGAGCGATAGATTGAGCGATAGACTGAGCGATAGACTGAGCATCCTGCGGGGCGCGGACCAGGCGGCTATGCGAGCCTGAGACGTGGGCTTACCAAATCGCATTCATCAGCTTTTCCAGATTCGCTTTCTGGTCGTAGAGACCTTCCAGTAATTCCTTTCTTACGGTGATCTCCTCCTGGGTGAAGGGGCGGGCGCACAGCTCATCGAGCAGCCCGCGCATTTCGTCGGCCCCGGCCGCGATATGACAGGTTGCCTGCAGACCGGTGCCTTCCACCGCATCCTGGTTGACGATACAATGGCGTCCATTGAACAAGGCATTCAGCAGTTTCAATTTTATGCCGGTGCAATTGAACGAAGGCAGGACATTGACCTGGGCCTTGGCGATGAGGTCCTGCAGCTCTTCCTCCGAAGGGTTGGGGATCAGGCAGGCCTGCGGATATTGCGTGATCAGCCGCGACAGCTTTGCGGAAGGATTCTTGCCGGAGATGATGAAAGGCATTTCGGTGGCGGTGAATACTTTTTTCAGCAACCAGCATACCACCTGCTCGTTCTCCGCCACCGAAAGGTTCCCATGATAGAGACAAAAACAGCCGGTGCCCTCCTTGCTTCGCACCTGTTCAAAGGGAAGGAACACGGGGATCGTGTCGATATCCGCGGCCCCGAACTCCTGCGCATATTGCTCCTGGTCCTTTTTCGATACGGCCAGGATCTTCACCTTGCCGGCGATACGGTGCTCGTACCCGCGCAGCAGATTGCTTTCGTGGAGATAATAGATCTTTTTGAGCAGCGACTTCTCCGAGAGATAGAGCTGATGGTAGTATTGGTATTCGACGTTGTGGAGCCGCAGGATGACCTTGCGGCCATCGAAGCGTTCATCATTGAGCAGGTAGGTGCAGTGGATGCCTTCCAAAAGGATCGGATAGTCGTCCTCCAGCAGCCGTTCGAGCAGCTCGCCATTCGACCGGGAGCATACGATATAAGGAAGCCGGTGCGAAAACCCTTTGTGTCCCTGGTGGCGGCAATAATAGCGTACCTCTTCACAGTATTCATTCAGCGCGGGTTGCCGCCCGCGGCCATATTCGAAGCAATGTAAATGCACGCTGACCCCTGCCTCATGCAACCACCGGATCTTATGGAACAGGTCGAAGACGCCCCCGTAGTCCACGGGATAGGGGACATCCAGGCAGACGATATGTAGATGCCTATCTTTCACACCCTAATAACTGATTTTAGACGCTACTTGTTCGAAAATATTCACCACCACGCGGCTTTCGCGCTCCCAGCAAAGCTCTTCGCGGACGGTTGCGGTGTTCCTTTTCCATCGTTCCAGCAGCCCGGGATCGCTGCTGATCGCCAGGATCTTCGCTGCAATATGAGCGGGCTGGTGGTTCTCGATAAAATCGCCTACGTCATAGGTGTTGACGATCTTTTCCAGCTCGACCACCCGGCTCACCAGCACGGGGACGCCGCTGTGCAGGTAGTCGAATATTTTGTTCGGTAAGCCGTAAATATGATTGATATTGTTCGGTTTATCCAGCGACAGACCGAGATGGGCGCGCCGCGTCACCGACCGTAGTTGTTCAAAAGGGATCTTGGGGATGAGCGTGATGCGGTCCGATAAACCGTTATCGCGGACCATTTCGACGATCTTCTCCCAGTTCTCACCGCCGCCGATGATCACGAGGTGAAAGCGGGCGGGATCGAGCAGGGGCATGGCCAGCACCAGCTCTTCTACACCGCGTTCCGGATTGATGCCCGCGCCCTGGAAAAGAAGAAAGAATTTGTCTTTCGGCAGCTTTTCTTCCAGGTCTTTTGGCAGCGGGATGTCGATGTCCGCGGCTTTGCGATAAGGTACATTGCGTACTACGCCCAGCGTCTTCCCATAATCTTTATAATACAGTTCCCGAAAGGAATCACAGATGGTATAAATATAGCGCAAACGCGGGAACACGAAGGCTTCGATGTGCTGCCATACCTTTTTTACCCCCGCCCGCCCGTTGAGCTCGGGCATCCCGAGATAATATTCGTGCGTGTCATATACCACCGGTAAGCGCCGGAGCGTGCCGGCGAGCCACACCGCGCCGATGGCGTCGAGGTCGTTGCCTAAGAAGATATCGCCTTTGGTGAAGAGCAACCGGAGAAAGAGCCGGAAATTGAACTCCGCGAAAAAATACGCACCTTTCTGGAAGAGCAGGCGGATACGGCGGATGGGGTAGGAGCGGGGGGCGAGCGGCAGGCTATCCCGGCGGCGGGTGCCGATGAGGAGCACATCGTAGCCGGCCTCCTGCAGGGTGAGGCTGACCTTATGAAGCCGCTGGTCGGTGGCCAGGTCGGAGATAGCCGCAATCACCACGCGCTTACCCATGAAAATAATTTAGGATGCCCTGGCTGATCTTTTCGGCAGCCTGGCCATTGCCAAAAACGCCGGTGCGGAAGGCTTTGTTCGATGCCGCCATGGTATGGAACTGTTGCAGGATGCGGGCGGTATCGGCCGGAGCGGCCAGACTGGGGCTGTTCTCTTCGATCTCGGGCCAGAAAATTTTGTTCATGACCACCAAGGCAGATTTCTGGAAGAAGAACGCTTCCCGGGCGACGCCGCCGCTATCCGTCACCACGTAGCGGGCTGCCTGCATCAGGGCCAGCATGTCGAGGTAGCCCAGCGGGGGGGTACTGATGAGGGTGAACGGCAGGCGATGGGTGTCGATCACCTGCCGGGTGCGGGGATGCATGGGGAAGACCACGGGAATCTCTTTATCGATCTCGTGGAGGGCAGCCAGGATCGCCCCTAAGGCCCGGGGATCGTCTGTATTCTCGGCCCGGTGGATCGTCGTGAGCACGAAGGGACGTCCATCGGGAAAGAGGGTCGCCGGGAGGGTAGACTCATCGAGCGCGCGCCGGGCGAACAGCAGGGCGGCGTCCAGCATGAGGTCGCCGGAGTTGAGGATACGGTC
>DASYZH010000280.1:0-20473 GCA_035946435.1 Puia sp.
ATATGCCGGCGAATTCTGGTGCAACTATTTCTTCGAACGCTATGGCGTCGACATCCGCAGCATCCGCTATCCCGGTCTTATCAGCTACAAATCCGCGCCCGGCGGCGGCACCACGGACTATGCAGTAGAGATTTTCCATGAGACATTGGAGGCGCACAGCTACACCTGCTTCCTGCGCGAGGACACCTACCTACCCATGATGTACATGCCGGATGCCATCCGCGCCACCATCGAGCTCATGGAAGCCCCGGCCGACAAGCTCTCCGTCCGCACCTCTTACAATGTCTCGGCCCTCAGCTTCTCGCCCAAAGATATCGCCGCCGAGATCAAAAAACACGTTCCCGATTTCGCCATCCAATATGCCCCCGACTACCGGCAGCATATTGCCGACAGCTGGCCACAAAGCATCGACGATTCCGTCGCCCGGGCGGACTGGAACTGGAAACCTGAATACGACCTTTCCCGGATGACCAGGGACATGCTGGAGAATCTCAAATGATCATCTGCCACCAAAATTTTCGTTAATTTGCCCGTTCAAATTAACACAGATCCCATGTCCCGACTTTTGACCTCGCTTATCCTGCTGTCATTTTGCGTTTCCGACATCATGGCGTCTCCCGCTCCGGCACCCACAACCGGCGTGAGCACGTCCTCTCCCAGCTTCCGCAACGGGCAGTGGCGGGCCTTCCTGGAAAGACAGGATGGCAACGACATCGTCTTCAACTTCGAGGTCAAAGACAGCGCGGGAAAACAGATCATTTATATCCGCAACGCCGGCGAACGGCTGCTGGTCGACGACATCACCCACCAGGGCGATTCCATCTGGATTAAAATGCCTTTCTATGAATCTCAGCTACGCGCCCGCGTGACGCCGGATGGAAACCTGGAAGGGGTTTGGCTCAGGCATCTGGCAGCGGACTGGCAAGTGGTCCCTTTCAAAGCATATTACGGCGAAAACTATCGTTTTGCTACGACCAATACAGCCGGGAAAATCGATATCTCCGGCCGCTGGGCAGCCATGTTCCGGACCCTGGACGGCAAAGACTCGACCTTCCGCGTCGGTGAATTCCGCCAGCACGGCTCCCATGTCATCGGCACCTTCCTCGACGCAGGCGGTGACCTCCGCTATCTCGAAGGCGTCGTCACCGGTGACACGCTGAAGCTTTCCTGTTTCGATGGCACACATGCGTATTTCTTTACCGCCCTCATCACGGGCAATGGCCATACTCTCACCGACGGCCAGCACTATATCGGCCTCGCAGGGCACGAGACCTGGACCGCCACCAAAGACCCCAACGCACACCTGGAGGACCAGTTTGCGATGACGAAATGGAACAAGGACATGCCCTTTACCTTTACCTTCAAAGACCTCGACGGGAAGAACGTATCCTTGTCCGACCCCCGTTTCAGAGGCAAGGTCGTGCTGGTACAGATCATGGGCTCCTGGTGTCCTAACTGTATGGACGAGACCCGTTTTCTCAGCGCATTCTACGATGAATACCACAGCAAAGGTGTCGAGGTCATCGGGCTGGCGTATGAACGCAGCACCGATTTCGCCCGCTCCCAGGCCAGTCTTCGCAACGTACAGCAACGGTTCAAGGTGAAATATCCCCTGCTCATCACCGGTGTGGCCGTCGGCGATCCGGATCGCGCTTCCAAAACCTTACCGCAACTGGATGGCATCCACGACTTCCCCACAACCATCTTCGTCGGTAAAACGGGCAGGATCGAAAAGATCCACACCGGCTTTAGCGGCCCTGGCACCGGCTCCCACTATGACGATCAAAAAACGGAGTTCTATACCGTTGTAAACGACCTGCTGGCAGCGAAGGACTAGCGGGACGGTCACCCACGTTATGCCGGAAGCGTCTTTTTCGTAAATCTTGCCCTGTATTCCAAAGGAGATAAACCGGTTATTCTTTTGAATACTTCCCTAAACGCCTTATCATCGGAATACCCTACTTCCATCATCACCTCAAAAATGCTTTTGCGACCATTTTCCAGCGAACTTTTTGCCACTTCTACTTTTACCCGCTGCAAATATTCCACCGGTGTATTTCCCACGGCTTTGACAAAACGCCTGTCGAAGTTCCGCCTGCTGATTGCCAGACGCGAGGCCAGGTCTTCGAAAGAGATCTTTTCGGCGAGATTCTCCTCGATATATGTCTGTGCCTGGCAAACCAGCTCGTCGCCATGGTTCTTTTGGGTTTGAAAAATGATAAAAGGCGATTGCATTGACCTGTTCATATCGATTTGATACATTTTTGAACAGACGATCGCCGTTTGCCTGTCAAAGTAAATTTCAACTAACAAAAGTATCAGGTTCAAAAAAGAATAAGAACCGCCATTCGTATATATTCCTCCTGCAGCGGTAAGCAGCTTATCGGTACGCAGCTTGATCTTGGGAAATTGACGTCTGAAATCGACCTCCGCGTGCCAATGAGTGGAACACTCTTTTCCATCCAGCAAGCCGGTAGCGGCCAGCAAAAAAGCACCGGTGCAAATACTTGCAATTTCAGCCCCGTATTTGCTTTGCTCCATGATCCATTTAATAAGCGGTGCATTTTTTTCAACGGTTTCATTGAAATAATCGCCTACGGAAGGGATGATCACCAGGTCCGTAATTGTTATATCCCGGATATTTTCAGGACGGATGGAAAAACAACCTACATCCAATTTTAGTTCCGTCATGAAACCGGCGATGTGGATGTCGAGCTTCGATTTGTTCCCCACTTTTCGCCAAAGCTCGTCTGCCCTCATCAGGATATCGAAAGAACCCGTTATGCTGCCCAGGTCTGCATACCCGTCCGGAACAACAATGGTGATATGTTTCATGATAGAACATTTGAATAATAAAGGTAGGTCTTTGTTTTGTCCGGATCGACCCGGGAGAATGTCTATTTCACACCCTGACGCTCCGGACTCGAGACAGTAGCTTTGTCTCAATAAATTTGAAACATGGACAACAAAGTAGTTTTAATCACCGGAACAAACAGCGGTTTTGGCTGGCTGGCGGCTAAAAGCTGCGCCGCCGCAGGACATAGCGTATACGCCACTATGCGGGATACCACAGGCCGCAACGCAGATAAAGCAAAGACACTGGCCAGGGAGGCGGGCATCGAGGTACTGGAAGTCGATGTTACGGATAGAAGGTCTGTGTCCGGAGCGATCTCGACCGTCGTAAAAAAGGAAGGCAAGATCGATGTCCTGGTTAATAACGCAGGTCTCTATGCAACCGGGATCGCAGAAACGTTTACAGAAGAAGATCTGGGAAAAGTGCTCGATGTAAATGTAAGTGGACCCTGGAGAACCCTGAGGGGAGTATTGCCGCAGATGCGGAAGCAAGGGCGTGGGTTGATAATCAACATATCCAGCGTAGCGGGCCGGTTCTCTTTTCCCTTTCAAATGGCCTACAATGTCAGCAAGTTTGCCCTCGAAGGGTTGACGGAATGTTTGCATTATGAACTACGACCCTTGGGAGTGGATGTCGTTTCTCTGCAACCGGGCGCGTTTCCTACAGACATTTGGGGAAAAATAGTAGCCGGATCGGATATAGCTGTGGTCGGGGAATACGGTGACCTGGCTAACGTTCCTGCACAGATCGGAGCCGGCATCGGGCAAATGTTCGAAGCGATGAAACCCGATCCCCAGTTAGTCGCCGACGCGATTCTAAGACTCATCGATTCTCCGGCGGGCAAGCGACCCTTACGAACCGTTGTAGACCCGGTAACCGGGAACTTCTCCGAAATTGCCAACAAGCAGGTGAAGGAACAGTACGAAAACTTTTTGACGGCCTTCGGAATGCAGTCGATGCTGAGTTAGACCAGGCTCATTCATTTCCAGATTACCGTGCCGATAAACCGCGACTGCTCGATCAACCCCAGATAACGCGAATCCTTGCTGTTGCCGCGGTTGTCGCCAAGGACAAACCACCGGCCCTCGGGTACCCGCACCGGTCCAAAATGATCCCGGTTCCAGTTTTTCTTGAAAGTAAGAAAGATCTCCTCGTCCCGTAACCCTGCCGGCAGCACATAACGTTCGCAGGCCGCGCCGAATTTTCGGACATAGGTTTCTTCCAGCGAGATATAAAGCGTGTTGGTATAAGGTGGGATGGTATACGCTTGCCGTTGGTCATAGACGAGACCCGGACAATCCTGCGCGGCAAACTTGAAGATATGTTTCAACCGCAGCTCGGCGTCCACATCCTGTCCATTCACATACAATACCCCGGCTTTTATCTCCAGCGTGTCACCGGGTACACCACATAGGCGGTGGGTAAGTATCGTGATGCCCTTAGGCGGAAGAATGGCCCGGTAGCTGATGAGATCGAACCGCCGCGGCTTCCTGATGCGGGTGGTCAGAAAGAGCTTGCCCTGTTTCAGCGAGGGTTCGCTGGAAAAATTATTGACTCTCAGCAGTTTCACGTATTCCGGTTTAGGGGTGTGTGTAAAATAGCGCAAACCCGTGGAAAAGTCAAATCTCCCCCCGGCTAAAATTCTCTGTACCTTGCAGGTATGCAGCAATACCTCGATCTCCTTCAACATATCCTTGACACCGGTGCCCGGAAGACCGATCGGACCGGCACAGGCACCCTCAGCGTCTTCGGCCATCAAATGCGCTTCGATCTGTCGAAAGGTTTTCCCCTGGTCACCACCAAAAAGCTGCATCTGAAAAGCATCATCTATGAGTTGCTGTGGTTCCTCCGCGGCGAAACGAACATCCAATACCTCCATGACCATGGCGTCACGATCTGGGACGAATGGGCCGATTCGGACGGCGAACTCGGACCCGTGTATGGCAAACAATGGCGCAGCTGGGAAGGCGCGGACGGCAAAACGGTCGACCAGATCACCCAGCTCATCACACAGATAAAAAAGACACCCGATAGCCGCCGCCTGATCGTCAGCGCCTGGAACGTCGCCGAACTGCCGGAGATGGCGCTGATGCCCTGTCACGCCCTCTTTCAATTCTATGTGGCCCATGGGGCGGACGGAAAGCCCAGGTTGAGCTGTCAGCTCTATCAACGCAGCGCAGACGTCTTCCTCGGCGTTCCTTTCAATATCGCCTCTTATGCCCTGCTGACACGCATGGTCGCCCAGGTCTGCGACCTCGAGCCCGGCGAGTTCATCCATACTTTCGGCGACGTTCACCTTTACAGCAACCACCTGGAACAGGCACGTTTGCAGCTCACCCGCAAACCCTACCCGCTGCCGGTGATGAAGCTCAACCCCGCAGTAAAGGATATCTTTGCCTTCCAATTCGAAGATTTTACATTGGAGAACTACGAGTCGCACCCGGCCATTAAAGCTCCGGTAGCTGTTTAGGCTTCGGTCCGAAAGATCTTCTTTAGCATCCCATGGGTCTTTTCTACGGTCTGCTGCAGCTCGTCGATCCTGTCGGCATCCAAAGGCTTTACCCCGGTCGTCTCGTTAGCTACTGTCGTTGCTGTCGTTGCGGGCGTTTCAGACGCAGCCGGCTGCCGCTGTTCACGCCATTCGACCAGCCCATAGATCACGAATATTCCACTCTCCACCAACATCCCGATGGTGAGCGCCAGCCCGCCGAATTCCTTTTGCTCCAGCTTGGCCCAGGCGCCAAAAACCACGATCGCGGCCGCGAAAGAATAAGCTGTGTTGAGGATCTTGTCCGTGTACATCATGTAAGAATTTAGCGTAGAGTCAGCTCATCGTAGGCAAATATACATAATTGTCTGATGTATTTAAAACTGATGCAAATTTATTTTTTCAGCCCCGGCTGCCTATTGCTGAACCGGGCAAGCTAAATTTGAGCCCATGATCATCAGCCTCATCGTCGCTGCCAGCACCAATAATGCCATCGGCAAAGACAACAAGCTTCTATGGCATTTGCCCAATGATATGAAGTTTTTCAAGAACACCACCTGGGGCATGCCTGTCATCATGGGGCGAAAAACCTTTGAAGCCCTCGCCGGCGAGCCGCTGCCCGGCCGGTTCAATTTTGTGATCACCAGGAATAAGGACTGGGACCCCGGACGCCCAAAGGTCCAAAAAGCCGCCGACCTGCCCACTGCGCTTAAGCTCGCTGCCGATACCGATTGCAAAGAAACCTTCGTCATCGGCGGTGGCGAGATCTACAAGGAATCCATGTCCATCGCCGATCGTATCTATATGACGCGGGTGCATGCCGTGTTGGAAGGGGATACCTGGTTTCCCGCGATCGATGAAAAGCAGTGGACGCTCACCAGCAATTTGGATTTTCCGGCCGACGATAAACACGCTTATGCATACAGCTTCCAGCTGTGGGAAAGGAAAAAATAGACATGTATTCCAAGTATAAGCTCGCGGGTAAATACCTGCACTATTATCTTACTGCCGCCAACGGTAAAGGACATGGTACCCACAGCCCCTTTGTATTCGATTTTATCACCAGGGTGCTTAACGACCACCGGCACTACCCGGCCTATACGCCGATAGAACAGCTGCGACGGACATTGCGTCGTGACCCCAGGTTGCTTGAGCTCACTGACCTCGGCGCAGGCTCCGTCTACAAGACAACGACGACACGTTCCATCGCCTCCATCGCCCGCCACGCCGCCAAACCACCCAAATGGGGACAGTTGCTTTACCGCGTGGCACGGCATTATTCACCCGGCACCATGCTGGAACTGGGTACCTCGCTGGGCCTCTCTACGGCTTATCTCGCTGCCGGGGCGCCGCAGGCACGGCTATGGACCATCGAAGGCGCACCGGCCATAGCGGACAAGGCCAGGGGCAATCTTTCCTCGCTCGGCGTGAAAGCGAACGTCCTCACCGGCAATTTCGATAGCGTTCTTCCCGGGCTTCTAAAAGACATACCCCCGGTAGAACTGGCATTTATAGATGGCAATCACCGTTGCGAACCCACCTTGCAATATTTCGATACTATCTTTCTTCATACCGCCCCTTCTTCCACGCTCATCTTCGACGACATTCACTGGAGCAAAGAGATGGAAACGGCATGGGACACCATCCGTAATGACCCCCGCGTATACCTGACGATCGATCTTTTTTTCATCGGCTTCGTATTCCGCCGCGACGAGTTCAAAGTGAAACAGGACTTTAGTATCCGGTTCTGAGCGATTAAAATTGTACCTTAAGGGTACAACCATGCTCAAAAACAATTTCATCGGCCCTGCCATCTTTCTTCTCCTGGTCGCCCTCGCTTACCTGGGCATCACGACCTATTTTATGTTTGCCGCATGGAGATTTGCTCAACCCGGCCTCATGTGGTTCGTTTTTCCTTTTTTATCAAAGAATGGATCTTCAAGCTATATGACGATTTCTCCCCCAATATAGAGATCACTAAATTCATCCGGGTTGTTACACTCGTACACCTCCTGCTGTTCTGGATCTCCATCCTCGGCGGGCATATCTTCTTCATCCGCGTGCTTCGCAAAGCCCGCGCCCAAAAACGATTGCAGCTCACCACAGATCCGGCCAACCTCCTCGACGACGTTTTAAGCGGACATTAATTCGATTTGCTATATTTTTGCGCCAGTAGTGCACTCAGACTTACCAAAAGAATTATTATCCTCGCTCCAAGGGCTTCCCGGCTACGATGCCGCCGCCTTCGAAGCCATCCATGCCTCCGGCCGGCAGGTGACTTCCGTCCGTATCAATCCGGCTAAAATCGCCGGTTTCACCGCGTCTTCCGCACCCCAGCCACAGCTCGCAGCGCAGCCGCAACTTCCGGTTTTATCCGTCGCCACCCGGATACCCTGGTCTTCCTGGGGCTATTATCTGCCGGAGCGGCCATTTTTCACCTTCGACCCATTGTTCCATGCAGGCGTCTATTACGTACAGGAGGCTTCCAGTATGTTCCTCGAACAGGCACTGCGGCAAACCGTCGATCTGGCACAACCACTCCGCGTACTGGATTGTTGCGCCGCACCCGGCGGCAAGTCCACCTTATTGCAATCGTTGATCTCCACCGATAGTTTGCTGGTAAGCAACGACGTCATCCGTAACCGCGTCGCAGTCCTGCGGGAGAACATGATCAAATGGGGCGGCACGGGTTCCATCGTCACGAACAACGACCCGCGCGATTTTGCGGCGTTGCAGCATTATTTCGACGTTATCGTGATCGACGCACCCTGCAGCGGCAGCGGCTTGTTCCGGCGTGAACCCGAAGCCATCGCGGAATGGAGCCCGGCAAACGTCCAGCTCTGCAGCCAGCGCCAACAACGCATCCTCGCCGATTGCTGGCCCGCTCTTCGGGGCGGCGGCACACTGATCTATTCCACCTGTAGCTATTCCCGCGAAGAGGACGAAGACATTCTCGACTGGCTGACTACCGACCTGAAGGCGGAATCGTGTCGCCTCGAACTGGATCCCCAATGGAATATCGTAGAGGCCCGGGGCAAGAACGGCGCCTGGGGCTATCGCTTCTATCCCGACAAACTAAAAGGCGAAGGCTTTTTCATCGCCTGTCTCCGCAAAACGGATGGCGGCAGCTTTGTTCCGCCCCGGAAAACGAACGCACCGGAACGCATCTCCAAAAAAGAGCAGGAACTCCTGCAACCCTGGGTTCGCCAGGATGTGCCGCTTTTTTTCTTCCGCCATCAGGAGCAGGTGCATGCCTTGCCGGCAACGCTGGCGGCCGACCTGCCGGTCCTGCAGTCTGCCTGTTATCTCAAAAAAGCCGGCATCACGCTCGGAACGCCTTCAGCAAAAGACTTTATCCCCGAGCATGACCTTGCCATGAGCACCATCATCGCCGCGGAGTTACCTGCCGTTGCGCTCGATCACCGGCAGGCTTTGCAATACCTGCGAAAAGAAGAGTTGCACGTCGACACTACGATCCGTGGCTGGGCGTTGATTCACTATGACGGCCACAACCTCGGCTGGGTGAAGATCCTGCCAAATCGGTGGAATAACTATTATCCCAAAGAATGGCGGATACTCAGGAAAGAATAATTTTGTATCATTGCTTTCAAACTTATAAAAAAATATTGCCATGCGATCATCGGCGACCGTCCTCATACTGATCAGCTGTTTTTTTGCAAAGTTTGCCCGATCCCAATCCCATGAACTAATCATCCAGGGCGTGACAGGAAAACTCTACCTGGAACACACCGTAGTCCCAAAAGAGAATTGGTATAGTGTCGGCAGACTTTACAATGTGAACCCTAAAGAGCTGGCGCCATTCAATCACCTTACGCTGGCAAAGCCGCTTATCATCGGCCAGATCCTGCAAATCCCCCTTACCGCTACGAATTTCTCCCAAAATGACGGCAGACCCGCCGGTGAGACCCTGATCCCTGTGATCCATATCACCAGGGAAAAAGAGTGGATGTATCGCATCAGCGTGGATCACAACAAGGTGCCGATCCCCGATATCGAAAAATGGAACCACGTGACGCCGGACCAGATCCATCCCGGCATGCATCTCATCGTCGGCTACCTTAAAGTAAGAACGGCTCTTTCGGCTCTTGCGACAAACGCACCCGCCGAACCCGCAGTTACCGAACCGGCAACATATGCACCGGCGACATCCACTCAGCCCGCCGCCGTAATGCCCAAGCCGGCTGGCCCCCCGCCCACGACCTCAGCGCCCGCGACGTCGGCCCCGACGACCGCAACCCCCGGCACATCAGCGCCAGCAACCTCGGCTCCGCCTCCCCCCGCACCCGTAGTGTCTACTACTCCCACGTCCCCGGCTCCGCATTTCGATGGTGGCAACTTCCGCTCCGATTACAATGAAAGCGGCAAATCAGCCTCCGGCCAGGCCGGCATCTTCAAAAGCACCAGCGGCTGGCAGGATGGAAAATATTATGCATTGATGAATAACGTCACTGTAGGCACCATCGTCCGGATCACGGACCCCACGACCAATAAAACTGTCTACGCCAAGATCCTCGGCCAGCTACCCGACATGAAAGAAAGCGCCGGCCTCGCCATCCGCATGAGCAACGCGGCGGCAGCCGAACTCGGCGAAACGGACAGCCGCTTTGCCGTACAGATCAGCTATTAAAAATATAATTACCAAATTTTGGTAAATCCAAGAAAATTACCTATTTTTGGTAAAATTTTGTCAGGTGAGTTCGATTAAGAAATTCGACCTTAGTTTTTTTTAATCAATGATCCTGCAATTTAAGAACGCTTACCTCGAAAAACTTTTCGAAGGCAAGCCTATACCGGGCAAGCCCCGATACAGTAACGAGGTGGTGACAAAGTTCAAAAAAACGGTCCTGAAGCTGCGATATGCCGACAGTATCAGAGAGCTCAAGGCTCACAAGGGGTTAAACTTTGAAGCGCTCAAAGGCGATTGGAAGGGATATTTTTCTGTGCGGGTAGATTACAGTTACCGGCTAATCTTGACCGTAGATGAGGATGAAACCGTGAGGATCACGGAAATTCTTACCGTTCACTACCTTACCAACCATTATCAGTAGCTTAAAATTAGCTAGGACCATGTCCAATTATAAAATAGTAAACGCACGCGGAAAGGAGATCCAGACCGATATCTCGCTGCATCCCGGTGAGATCCTACAGGATGAGCTGGAAGCAAGGGAGATCAAAAAGTCTTTTTTTGCCGAACAGCTTGGTATGAAGCCCGGCCATTTAAGTGAATTGCTCCATGGCAGGCGGCATGTCAGCGCGGCTACGGCGCTGAAGTTGGAAAAGCTGTTAGGTATTCCTGCCGAGTACTGGCTAAGAGTACAGGTATACTACGACCTCTTTATGGAAAGGCGCAAGGAAAAGGAAGTTGCATAAAGGCTCACTTAGGTCTATATCCCCGCAAAAACTCTTCAACCCCCATCTTCTTTTTGCCTTCCAACTGTAACTCGGTGATGCGTATCCATCCATTCGCCGTGCTAAATCGTAAAAAGGTTTTTCCATCAGTATGAAGCTTTCCAGGACCACCGCCTGGTAAAACCTCGCCTGACACCTCCTTCTCGCTCCGAAAGATCTTCAGCATCTTCCCGTCGAGAAAAGTAAAAGCCGCCGGAAAAGGCGACAACCCGCGTATAAGATTATAGACCTCCACCGTAGTTTTATTCCAGTCGATGCGACAGGTCTCCGTAAAAATTTTAGGCGCATGCTTCAGCTCAGGCGAATCCTTCTGCGGCACTTCGTGCAGCGTTCCAGCCACCAGTCCCCCGATCGTTGCAACCAAAAGATCCGCCCCGACCTTCATCATATGATCATGTACATCGCCGGCTGTATCGGTATCGGAAATAAAAAATTTCTCCTGCAACAAAATGCCCCCCGTATCGATAGCATGCTGCAACCGGAAAGTTGTCGCCCCCGTGACAGTCTCGCCATTGATCACCGCCCAGTTGATCGGCGCCGCGCCACGGTATTGCGGCAAAAGCGACCCATGAAGATTCACCGTTCCCATCGGCGGCATATTCCAAACGATCTCCGGAAGCATCCGGAAGGCCACGACGATCTGCAGATCGGCACGCAGCAACTGAAGCTCCGAGAGAAAACCGGGATCACGCAGCTTCTCCGGCTGCAGCACCAGCAACCCCCGGGTAACGGCATATTTCTTCACCGCACTTTCAGCAAGCTGCATCCCCCGGCCCGCAGGCTTGTCCGGAGCCGTCACCACGCCGACCACATTATAACCAGCTTCAAGAATAGCATCCAGGCTGGCCACCGCAAACTCCGGTGTTCCCATGAACACGATTCGCGGGCTCGCCGCGTCGGATAGCGGGCTCCTGGATGCGGATCCTTCCCTCCCCGCACCATCGATCTCATTCGGCATAAAGCAAATATTTTTTTCGGATAACGTTAAAATGTTTCAGCCCCGGCTCCCAGCTCTTCCGGATCGCCTCTTCGGACAGCCCATCCCGGATCTGTTGCCGTAATACGGAAGAACCCGCCAGCCGGTCAAACACGCTGCCATTCTTATTGAAGAAATGGTCCTTGTCCGGAAAAAGCCGGTAAGCCAGCAACACCCACTTGAGCGACATCGCGTGCGGCACATCGATATGGCTGAGATCATAGCCATAACAAACCTCACCCAGATGCGGCGGTGAGGTGGCCCCCGGCACACTTCGCGGAGTGAAGCTAAAAAGATCGTGCGGAAGCGAAGGCACACCAAACAGCTCGAAGGGTTTATCGGTGCCGCGTCCCAGGCTGATCGCCGTTCCTTCAAATAAACAAAGCGAAGGGTAGAGATAGACGCTCTGTATATTGGGCAGGTTCGGCGACGGCTTCACCGGCAAGATATACCTGCTGTGATGCGTATAATGCCGGCATTGGATCACCGTAAGCCGAAATCCCCGGTCGCTGGCGCTGGCCACCCAACCCTCACCCAGCAGCATGCGGGCATATTCGCCTATCGTCATTCCATAGACCACGGGTACGGGTTGCATGCCCACAAAGCTCCTGAACGCGGTATCCAGCACGGGACCGTCGATATAGCCACCGTTGGGATCGGGCCGGTCCAGCACGATCAGCGGTCGATGATTCTCGATGGCCGATTCCATATACCGTTGAAGCGACGCAGGATAGGTGTAGTAACGAACACCTACATCCTGTATATCGTAAACCATCACGTCGACATCGGCAAGATCATCGGCGGTGGGCTTGTGTTTGCTGCCATACAGCGAGATAATGGGAATGCCCGTCACCGGATCTTTCTGATTGCCTACGGTCGCCCCTGCGTCGGCATCGCCGCGAAATCCATGCTCAGGTGAAAAGATCTTCACGATATTGATGCCTCTTTTAACCAGCGTGTCCACCACATTGGTGCCATCCACCAAAGCGGTATAATTGGTAAGGATCGCCACCCGCTTGCCTTGTAACAGGGGCAGATACTCGCTCATCTGCTCCGCGCCCGTTTGCGGCTGTGCTTGTACGACCAGTCGCATCATAATGATTCCGAGGATCAAAAAGAGTCTTCGCATGGTTTTTGCTCTGTTCGGGTTTTAGGCGCAATTTAATTATTTAATCCTACCTTGCAGGTCCGGTTTGGCAAAAAAAGCCGATCAAAAAATATCGTCATATGGCACAAGAAGTGAAAGCAGGAGACACCGTAAAGGTTCATTACCATGGCCGTCTTACCGATGGAACGACATTCGATTCTTCCGAAGGTCGCGCACCCCTCGAATTCGAAGTCGGCAGTGGGATGGTGATAAAAGGTTTCGATGACGGCGTCATGGGCATGACCGTCGGCCAGAAAAAGACCATCGAGATCCCCGTGGACGAAGCCTATGGCCCCAGAGACCCCGAAGCCATCATCGAATTCCCCATCGACCGCTTTCCTCCCGGCATGCAACCCGAAGTAGGCATGCAGCTGGCCATGAACAACGGGCAGGGACAGCAGATCCCTGTGGTGATCGTGGAAGTTAGACCGGACGTGGTAGTCCTGGATGCCAACCACACATTGGCTGGTCAGGACCTGATCTTCGATCTCGAGCTCGTAGATGTCAAGAGCCCGAGTCGTATCATCATGCCGTAATCAAGTCAGCAGAACCATATTTCCTTTCGAAGGCCCAGGCCACCAGAAAAAACGCGATAAAAGCGGTTACGGTGGTCAGGATGGACCCTTCTAGCCCAAAATCGCCGCCGGTGATCAATAGATCTCCTCTCGTTTCCGTTACGAGTAAAGAGGGAAACGTAAGCCCGCTTACTTTAAAACCAAGTATCGGCCCCTGGAAGAAATTCCAGCTGAGGTGAAAAAAGAAGGAAAACCAAAGATTTCGGGTATACAAGTAGTTAACACCCAGCAAACATCCCGCGAGAAAAAGATTTAGAAATGCCAGCGTATGGATGCCCGGCCCGGTAAAATGGAATCCGGCGAAAAGCACCGAAGAGATGATCAGGGCCACCCATTTATTCGAAAAAGATTCCATGAGGGTGGCTAGCACATAGCCCCTAAAGACCAGCTCCTCGCTAAAAGCGATCAGCGCCATCAGCCCGAAGCTGACGAACAGCGAACTGGGATCCCATGAAATATCCACCCACGCCGCATGGCCGCTCCACCACATCAGCAAAGCCGCAATACCCATTACCGCCGGCCCCATGAACAACCCGATGACGGCCTCGCCGGTAAAACCTTCCAGCGACCAGCCCAGACCCTTCAACCCCTTTCGGTCGATCCACAACCGGAAGATGCCTACGCTGACCACCGAGATCGCAAATTCCACCAGGATCATCAACCATAGATAATTGCCCGTCAACAGCCCCTCCAGGGTATCGAGCAGATTCGATCTCAGCTGATCGAAGGTGACGCCCGCCAGCAATACCGCTGCGGGAATGGCAATAAGCAGGGTAAGCAGGCAAAAGGCCGCAGCAAACAACAACACCCGCAACCAGCCCTGCTTGATCACGGGATTTTTTATAACCACTTCAGACATAGGCATTATATTCGCCTCCTAATTTACTTAAAAAAATGTTCTCGAACTACGCCTTTACCGTAGCGGAAAGATTTCTCCGTTACGTCAGGATCGATACCCAAAGCGACCCGCAATCCCTTTCACAGCCTTCCACGGAAAAACAAAAGGACCTCGGCCGCCTCCTGGTGGAGGAACTGCAATCCGCCGGCCTCCGCGACGCCGAACTCGACGAATATGGCTACGTCTATGCGACCCTGCCCGCGACTACTACGAAACCCACACCGGTGATCTGTTTCTGCGCACACATGGATACCGCGCCGGATTGCAGCGGACTCAACGTTAATCCCATCGTCCATAAAAACTATGATGGCGGCAATATCGTCCTGCCCGACGACCCGTCTCAGGTCATCCTCGCCCGCGAACATCCCTACCTTGCCAGCCGCAAAGGCGATGACATCATCACCGCCGGCGGGACCACACTCCTCGGAGCCGACGACAAAGCAGGCGTAGCCGTGATCATGGACATGGTCCATTTCTTTGTCCGCCACCCCGAGCTGGAGCATGGAAAAATTCGCATTCTTTTTACACCGGATGAAGAGATCGGTCGCGGCGTAAATAAGGTCGACCTCACCAGGCTTGGCGCCGATTTCGGCTATACGCTGGACGCCGGGCAGCGCGGGACGCTCGAAGACGAGACATTTTCAGCCGATGCGTTTACGGTCACCTTTAATGGGATCAGCGCACACCCCGGCTATGCCAAGGACAAGCTGGTAAATGCCATCAAGGTCGCCGCTCATTTCGTGGACCTGCTTCCCAAAGACGAATGGTCTCCTGAAACCACCGAAGACCGGTATGGCTTCGTCCATCCCGTGCGCATTAGCGGCAGCGCCGAAAAAGCTTCAGTAGACCTCATCGTTCGCGACTTCTTTACGTTCAAGCTGAAAGCCTACGAGGACTCGCTACGGGATAGGGTAGAAGAGGCCCTGGCCACCTTTCCCGGCGCTACCGCCGAGATCACCATCACCGAACAATACCGTAATATGAAGGAGGTCCTGGATCGACACCCCGCTATCATCGCATACGCAGCCGAAGCCATCGCCAGGGCGGGGCTCGATGTTCACCGTAGCAGCGCCCGCGGCGGCACCGATGGTTCCCGGCTGTCTTTTATGGGCTTGCCCTGTCCCAATCTTTTCACGGGCGAGATGGCCTTCCATGGCAAACACGAATATGTCAGCATCCAGGATATGCAAAAGGCAGTGGAGACCATCGTCCACCTGTCCTGTATCTGGGCGGAAAATGTATGACAGATGCGCTTTGGGAAAAGTAGCGCATCTGCCATAAAGGTCTAATGTCTGGCCTTCGGCCAATGGGCCCCTGGCCCATTTTGGAGTTAGGCGGAGGTCGTAATATGCCGTACGATCAACTCCGCATGCACGCGTGAGTTTTCAATGAACCAGCTGTGGGTATTCATCCCACCGCACACCACGCCGGCCAGGTATAGCCCGGGGATATTCGTCTCCATCGTCTCGGGGTTATAGAAAGGTTGCAGCCGGGCATCATCGGATAGCTGGATTCCCGCCCGCCGCAGAAAGCTAAAATCAGGCTGATAACCTGTTAAAGCGATCACATAGTCATTGGCGATGGTCTCGATGCCGGCTGGCGTTTGGATATCCACCTCACCGGGCCGGATGGCCGCCAGTTCACTGTGTGTATATGCTTTGATGCTTCCTTCTTTGAGCCGGTTCTCGATATCGGGTTTCACCCAGTATTTGACCCGGGGACCGATACCTTCACCGCGGATCACCATCGTCACCTCCGCACCCTTGCGCCAGGTCTCCAGTGCAGCATCTACAGCGCTATTGCTGGCGCCTACCACAACCACCTTCTGCATGGCATAATAATGCGGCTCCTTATAATAATGCGTCACCTTGGGCAGCTCTTCACCGGGAATATCCAGCAACACGGGGATATCATAGAAGCCCGTGGCCAGGACCACATGAGCCGCACTATAAACCCGGCGATCGCTCACCACTTCAAAATGCTCCCGGTCCCGCCGGATCGTATGGACGCCCTCCTGCAGATGGATATTCAGCGCATTGCTCACCGACACCCGGCGGTAATATTCCAGGGCCTCGGCCCTGTTAGGCTTTACATGATTGCTTACGAACGGGATACCACCGATCTCTATACGCTCCGAGGTGGAGAAAAAGGTCATGTTCACCGGATACCGGTACAGGGAGTTGACCAGGCAGCCTCGCTCCAGGATCAGATAGCTGATCCCCGCCTTTCGGGCCTCCAACGCACAGGCGATACCAATGGGCCCCCCGCCGATAATGATCAGGTCGTAGTTCGTACTCATTCGCGACGCAAAAATATGTACATTCACCCATAAATCAGTTCAAATTATGGAACCCTCCAACGTAGTCCTTATCGTCATCATAGTGGTCGTCCTGGCCGTTATCTTCAGTTGCCTGGTAACGGTCAACCAGGGATATATTAATGTCATCACCCAGTTCGGGAAATACAAACGCGTCCTGCGTCCCGGCCTGAACCTTAAGCTGCCCTTCATAGAACAAGTGTATAGAAAGATCTCGATCCAGAACCGCTCCGTCGAGCTCGAATTCCAGGCCGTTACCTCCGACCAGGCCAATGTCTATTTCAAAAGCATGTTGTTGTACGCGGTGCAGAATGCCGAAGAAGAGACCATCCAGCGGGTCGCCTTTAAATTCATTGCCGATCGTGATCTCATGCAGGCGCTTACCCGCACCATCGAGGGCAGCATCCGTTCCTTCGTCGCTACCAAACGACAGGCGGAGATCCTCGGTCTGCGTCGCGAGATCGTCGAATTCGTTAAAGACCAGATCGATCATTCGCTCGAAGAATGGGGTTATCACCTCATGGATCTGCAGATCAACGATATCACGTTCGACAAAGCCATCATAGAATCGATGAGCCGCGTCGTGGCCAGCAACAACCTCAAGGCTGCCGCCGAGAACGAAGGCCAGGCCCTCCTCATCACCAAGACCAAGGGCGCCGAGGCGGAAGGAAATGCGATCAAGATCTCCGCCGAAGCCGAAAAAGAAGCCGCCCGCCTGCGCGGACAAGGGGTCGCTCTCTTCCGCCAGGAAGTAGCCCATGGCATGAGCGAGGCCGCCGAGGAGATGAAACGCGCCAACCTCGACACCAATGTCATCCTCTTCAGTATGTGGACGGAGGCGATCAAGAACTTTGCCGAAGTAGGTAAGGGCAATGTGATCTTCCTCGATGGCAGCGCGGAAGGCATGGAGAAGACCATGAAGCAGATCCAGGCGCTGATGCTCAAGCAGGACGCCCATCTTTAGCTTTTTGTTAAGGAATATAAAACGACCGGAGGTCGTTTTAACCTGTAAATCTTTACTTTTACCATATGAACCTATTTTTTCTGCAGGTTATCATCGACTCGGCAAAGATCAAAGACAGCCTGAACACCGTCGCCCAGGCAGCGACCGCACAAAAAGAAAACCTTTGGGACATTCTGATGAAGGGCGGTGTCCTGATGATTCCCCTCGGCATTCTGCTGGTGATCGCCATCTTCGTTTTCTTCGAACGCTATATCACGATCAGGAAGGCTTCGAAGTCGGACGACAATTTCATGAGCATCATCCGCGACCATATCGTCAACGGCAATATCCAGGCCGCCCGCAGCCTGTCCAAGAACACGAACAACGCCGTTGCCCGGATGATCGACAAAGGTATCCAGCGCGTCGGCAAGCCCATCGACGCCATCGAACGCTCTATGGAAAATGTCGCAAAGCTGGAACTCTACCACATGGAACGAAACCTGACGATCCTCAATGTCATCGGCTATATCGGCCCGCTGTTCGGATTCCTGGGAACCATCATCGGGATGTTCGAGCTGTTCTATACCCTTGCTTCCACCGGGGACTATACCCTCTCGACCATCGCCGGCGGTATCTACGTGAAGATGATCTCCTCGGCTTCCGGTCTTATCATCGGTATCATCGCCTATTTGGGCTTTCGCTATCTGAACTCCCAGATCGATAAGGCCACGTACCGGATGGAAGCGGCGGCGGCCGATTTTATCGATATCCTGCAGGAGCCCACCCGTTAAAATCACTGCCATGAATCTAAGAAAACGTCATAGAGAAGAAGGCGAGGTCCACACGGGTCCCTTGAACGATATCCTGTTCATCCTGCTGCTCTTCTTTCTCATCGTTTCCACTCTGGCCAACCCCAATGTGGTGAAACTTACCCAACCCAAATCCAAAAGCGATACGAAGGCCAAACAAACCGTCGTTGTCTCCATCGACGCCAACAAGCAATTTTATGTCGGTACCACGAGAGTTACGATAGACGAGCTTAAGGCCAAGCTGCAACCCTTTCTGGCCAAGGAGACCGACCAGCCCTCTATCGTCATCAATGCGGACAAGACCGTACCCATCGACGATGTGGTTGCCGTCATGCGTGTCGCCCGTGAGCTCGGCGCCCGTACCGTTCTGGCGGTCGATAAAAACGGCGTCCAGTAGCCGCCATCCCGCCGCCGCCCGCACGCCGATCCATCCGCCCCCGGCCTCGCTGCGAACCCCGGCGCCATGCCCGTCCGGCTCACCAGGTTGCCTTTACCATCCGGTCCTTCCCCTGCAGGTCCTTTCGCAAAATGACCTCGCGTGCCCCCTGTTGTACCAAAACGTCGCTGACGGCTGCTCCCAGCTCTTCGTGGATCTCGGCATACAGCGCCCCGCCGGGGATCAGCCGCCTCCGCGCAAACTCCCCCAGCGCCCGATAGAATACCAGCGCATCCCCATCATCAACAAAAAGTGCAAGTGCCGGCTCGGCATCGACCACATGCGGCGCCATAGTATCCCCTTCGCTAGCCGGTATATAAGGTGGATTGCTCACCAGCCACTGCACAGGCGGCAGCCGGTCCCAGCTGGAGACATCCAGAAAATTCAATTCCAGAAAATGCACCGCGGCTTCCAGCTCCCCGGCATTGCGTTTTGCTACCGTCAGGGCCCCGTTGCTGACATCGACGGCATATACCGCCGCATCCGGCAGTCCCCGCGACAGCGTGATCGCGATACACCCGCTGCCCGTGCCCACATCCAGCACCACCGGCCGGTTTTCAGCCAAAGCCCCATCCCGGCCGCCCATCGTAGTCTCAGCAGTCTCCGCCAACACCCAATCCACCAGCTCTTCCGTTTCCGGCCGCGGGATGAGCACCCGCTCGTCGACATAGAACTTCAGCCCACCGAACCAGCTCTCGCCAAGCACATACTGCACCGGCCGCCCGGCCACCAGCTCGGCGGTATACCGGTCGTATAACCTCAGCATCCCGGCGGAAAACACTTCCGTCTTCCGGACCAGCCGGTCCAGCTTACGCAGCCCGGTAAGATGCTCCATGACCCAGTCGGCTATCAACGCCCCTTCCCGGCTTCCATACCGGCCTTCGAGCGCGACCGCCAGCTGTTTTTGCGCTTGTGACAGATCCATTGGGTAAAAATAGCCAAAAAGTGGCCTGCCGCCGCTCGTCCGCGAGGACAAACATTTGCGCTTTGCCGCAGAGGAATCCTTAAATTTGCGCCCTTGATCCCGCACGAAACATACATGTACCGTTGTCTGGAGCTGGCCCGGCAGGGGGCAGGACACGTGGCCCCCAACCCCATGGTCGGCTCGGTTCTGGTCTATGAGGACCGGATCATCGGCGAAGGCTATCACCAGCTGTACGGAAAGGCCCATGCGGAAGTGAATTGCATCGCCGCCGTAAAACCCGAAGACGAACACCTGATCCCGCAGTCGACCATCTATGTTTCATTGGAACCCTGCGCCCATCATGGGAAGACACCGCCCTGCGCCGATCTGATCATCACCAAAGGCATTCCCCGCGTCTTCGTCGGCTGTCGCGATCCGTTTCCCCAGGTCAACGGCAAAGGCATCGAAAAGCTCCTGGCCGCCGGCATCGAAGTCACATTGGGCGTCCTCGAAAAAGAGTGCATCGATCTCAACAAACGCTTCTTCCTTTTTCACACCCGCCACCGGCCGTATATCGTGCTCAAATGGGCCCAGACCGCGAACGGCAGGATCGCCGGCCCAAACGCATCTGGTCCGACTTCAGGCACCGGCCCCGGCGCATCCGAACGCCTCTTGATCTCCAATGAAATAACTAAT
>DASYZH010000281.1:0-6056 GCA_035946435.1 Puia sp.
TTGTAAGGTAGCGACGCTGTTACCTCCGGCATAGAGCAGTCGAATGAGTCGGCCTTGCTCCAAAAAATGCAAGTAACTATTTACGGTATTGCGGTGGATCTGGCTTTTTTCCGCCAGTTGTGAAAGATTCGGTTTAAATGGGACGTTGGCGGAGAGGATATACAACAATTGCAGCATTTTCTTGGCATTGCGGATATCAAAGTCATGTAGTTCCGCCATATCGGACTCTACGATCATCCTAATCAGTTGTTGCAGTCGTTCTGTCATTCCTTCAGGGTCTTCCGGGAAAAAAGGATAGTAGCCCAATTCCAAATATGTGGAAAAATGTTCAAGCGGGCGAAATTGAGTGGGGAAACCGGATTTCCATGTATCTGGGCCGGCTAGTATATTCTCAAGCGTTAAGGGATTCGTGTGGAGCTTGTTGGTAAAAGAAAGGTATTCCCGGTAAGAAAGCCCTTGCAACTCGTAGATACGAGCACGTCGGCTTAGATCGCCCTGCTCGCGGGCGATGTCAATAATAGAGGAACCGGTAAAGACGATCTGTAAGTCTGGATAGAAGTCGTACAAGTTTTTGATGTGCCTTGCCCATCCGGGATATTTATGAACTTCATCCAAAAAGAGATGTTTACCGCCACGCTTATAAAAATCACCGGCAATCTCTGCTAGTGAGTTTGTTGTGAAAAAAAGATCATCCAGGGAAAAATAAGCGGCTTGGGTGGGGCTTTTTCCGATTTCATGCAGACGCTGTAGTAATAACGTCGTTTTGCCCGTGCCACGTGGGCCTTTTATTCCGGTCAACCGGTTTTTCCAGTTGATTTGGGGATATAAGTATCTTTTAAAAGTAGTTTCGACCCTGGACACAAGCAGATCTGACTTTTCCAATAAAGCATCCATTGCACTTCCGTTTGTGCAAAAATAGAATAAAAATGCATATTGTAATGTGCAATATAGATTTTGGGCTAAAAATAATAGGGTCACTAGAAGCACCACGCGCGAAAACGGCGAAACGTGTAGGGAGTCGCATCAACCTGACTTTTCGTATCTCGGATTCGATTAAGCCAGTCTATTACGGAGGTCGGACAGCCTGATTATGGGGAACGTTTAGGTTGGGTTGTCGATTATGAAAGATGAGCCGACGAGCCAGCGCAGATCGTTGCGCGCGGAGAGGGCGGCGGTCTGGAAAAAGAGGTACGACAGATACCCGATTTGCATTTTCCGGATGGTTGGCTTTGGGTGGTTGGAAAAAGTAGCCGGAAGATGTGTAAAATAGGGTCGGTGATGCAGGTTGATCGGGACACGATTGGATATGGTCTGATGATCGCGCGTATCTTTTTGTATGTAGGAGGATATATTATTAATGGCATATTTTAAGGTTTGATTTTTTGAAAAGAATCAATTTTTTTAAATTGATAAATAATTCTTTTCAATGGGTGTCAAAAAAACGGTGAGTGATTATCGAGATGATATAGATTTTCTGATTCATCAAGATCCTTTGGAGGAAACTGAGTATTACCTGGTAGGCCTCTTTGCAGAGGATGACGGAAAATGTTATTATCATGTCGAGACCCACTGGGTTGGATTCGCGGATGGCCCAAAGCGAAACGAAATCCGGGAAGCGTCATTGGTGGATCCTGGTTTCATCATCAATGAATTTAAAGAGATGAAGCGGCCGGTTTTTGTCATCCATTCGGCAGCTCAGCTGGCATTCTTCACCTGTGTGATTGGGGGTCATGCGCTTATTGAAAAGAAATTGGCTCGGAGACTCTTGAAACGTATTTTAGAACCCAAGGCAATGGTACAGACTTATGACAAAGGGTTTGTGCATATTGGGTCAATACCGAAAGGAAAGCTAAACTATGCCCCGAGTCGCAAGCTAAGGAGGAAAATCTTAGACAGGGATAAGCAATGTTGCAGGATCTGTGGGGCGTCTCCGGCTACCAATAAGCATGTGGAATTGAATCTGCATCATATTCGTCCATATGGAAAGGGTGGATTGACAGAAGAAGAGAACTTAATTACCCTGTGCAGAATCTGCCATAAGGGCCTTCACCCGCACAAGGATTTTTCGCTGTATGCTTCTATAGGGGTGAGGAGGGCATTGGAAAGAGAGCTTAGCGAATCATATGTCCGGAGCTTAAATAGAAACATTGATGTTTTGAGCAAAGAGGAGGATTGACAGAACTCATTTCGGTTACGGATGGGCCTTTTAATGTCAATTATTGAAACATTTTAAGCTATAATTGCTATAAATATCAAAAGGCCATCCCGTCAAGAATGGCCTTCGATTTTGTGTGCCACATTTCGTACCGCGTAGGGGAATCGAACCCCTCATTCCTCCGTGAAAGGGAGGCGTCTTAACCGATTGACCAACGCGGCGTTCGTATAAACCGTTCTGCCGGTTTTCTGTGAAAGGAGTGCAAAGATATAGTCCTTTGAAAAACAGACCAAATTTTTCTAAACTTCTTCGCAAAAGCCCAAGCGGCGGAGAAGCAAAGCCCGGCGCCATAAAAGCCCCAGCGCCATAGCGAGCAAGTTCAAACGCCCAAAGGGAAAAGCCCAACCGCCGGAGAAGCAAGGCCCAACCGCCAAGCGACCCACCCCACCCAAAAACCACCGCCAACCACTCCAGGGTCACGCTCCGCCAATCCTATCATCTCCAACGCAAATTCGCCTCAGTCAAAACCTTGGTTATAAAAAAATTAGAGCATCTTTTCAATTGATAGCCAAAAATTTATGAGGCCGTACGGACCAAAATAGTAACTTCGCTACCTCAAAAATTAAAATTCAAAATTATCGTATGAGCACAGTTAAAGTTGCCATTAACGGTTTTGGCCGCATCGGACGATTGGCTTTCCGCCAGATTCATGGACTCCAGGGGATCGATGTCGTAGCAATTAACGATTTGACTAGCCCCAAGGTATTGGCTCACCTGCTGAAATATGACAGCGCACAGGGCCGCTTCGACGAAGAAGTAAAAGCTACCGAGAACTCGATTATCGTCAACGGTAAAGAAACTAAGATATACGCTCAAAAGAACCCCGCCGAAATTCCCTGGAAACAACACGACGTAGACGTCGTCCTGGAATGCACGGGCTTCTTCACCGATAAAGAAAAGGCCGAAGCTCACCTGAAAGCCGGCGCAAAACGCGTGGTCATCTCCGCCCCCGCCACCGGCGAGCTCAAGACCATCGTCTTCAATGTTAACCACAACATCCTCGACGGCTCCGAAACCATCATCAGCTGCGCCTCCTGTACCACTAACTGTCTCGCACCCATGGCACAGGTCCTCGAAGAGAAATTCGGCATCGTTAGCGGTCTCATGACGACCATCCACGCTTATACGAACGATCAGAATACCCAGGACGCCCCCCATCCAAAAGGCGACCTCCGTCGCGCCCGCGCCGCAGCCGTCAACATCGTGCCTAACAGCACCGGCGCCGCCAAGGCCATCGGTCTCGTTCTCCCCAAACTCAAAGGTAAGCTCGACGGCGGCGCTCAACGCGTTCCGACCCTCACCGGCTCCCTCACCGAGCTCGTCACCGTCCTCAACAAAAAGGTGACCATCGAAGAAGTTAACGCCGCCATGAAGGCTGCCGCCAACGAAAGCTTCGGCTATACCGAAGACGAGATCGTCAGCAGCGACATCATCGGCATCACCTATGGCTCGCTCTATGACGCCACCCAAACCCGCGTCATCACCAACGGCGACACCCAGCTGGTCAAGACCGTGTCCTGGTACGACAACGAGATGAGCTATGTCAGCCAGCTCGTTCGCAGCCTGAACTACTTCGCCAAAATGATCTCCAAATAAGAGCTCAAGAGAAAAGCCCGGCCCAAGTTCTGAGGCCGGGTTTTTTTATTCATACCGCCTTTCCGGCGGCCACACGTCAAACGATTATTTTTATGAGCCAATTCAGCCAGCACAGCTTTGCAAATGAAAAAGCCCTCATCCGGGTAGATTTCAACGTCCCGCTCAACGACAAGTTCGCGATAACCGACGATACCCGTATGCGCGCAGCCGTTCCCACGGTCAAAAAGATCCTAAAAGACGGCGGCAGCGTCATCCTGATGAGCCACCTCGGCCGGCCCAAAGACGGCCCCACCGATAAATACTCGCTCAAACATCTGATCGGCCACTTACAAGACCTGTTAGGTACGAAGGTCGATTTTGCGAACGACTGTATTGGCGAAGAGGCTGTGAACAAAGCGAAGGCGCTGAAACCCGGCCAGGTCCTCCTGCTGGAAAATTTAAGATTCTATAAAGAAGAAGAGAAAGGCGATAAGGCCTTTGCCGAAAAGCTGGCCAAACTCGGCGACGTCTATGTCAATGACGCCTTCGGTACCGCCCACCGGGCCCACGCCTCTACCGCCGTCATCGCCCAGTTCTTCCCCAAAGAGAAAAGGATGTTCGGTCTCCTCATGGAAGGTGAGGTCAGCAGCGCGGAGAAAGTATTACACCAGGCCCAAAAGCCCTTCACCGCCATCATCGGCGGCGCCAAAGTCTCCGACAAGATCCTCATTATCGAGAATCTCCTCGAACGCGCTACCGATATCATCATCGGTGGCGGTATGGCTTACACCTTTATTAAGGCCCTCGGTGGCAAGATCGGTAACTCGCTTTGTGAGAACGACCGGCTCGACACCGCCAAAGAGCTCTGCGCCAAGGCTGAAACCAAAGGGGTTCGCATCCACCTGCCCGCCGACTCTATCATCGCCGACAAATTTGCCGCCGATGCCAACGACTCCACCGCTCCAAGTAACAATATCCCCGACGGATGGATGGGCCTCGACATCGGCGAGAATGCCTGCGAACAGTTTACCAATGTGATCCATCAGTCCAAAACGATCCTCTGGAATGGCCCCATGGGCGTTTTCGAGATGGAAAAATTCCAACGTGGGACCCGGGGCATCGCCAAAGCCGTGGCCGAAGCTACCCAAAAGGGTGCTTTCTCCCTCGTAGGCGGTGGCGACTCCGTAGCAGCCGTCAACCAGTTCGGCTATGCCGATAAGGTCAGCTACGTGTCCACCGGTGGTGGCGCCATGCTCGAATATTTCGAAGGAAAAGAATTACCCGGCATCGCCGCGGTTAAAGCATAAAAGCCCAACAAAGAACGAGCCGCGTAGCCCATGACAGCGCGCGGCTCTACTTTATTTTCAGAACGATCTTCCCGAACTGCCCCCCTTCTTCCATCCGCGCAAATGCCGCGGCTCCATCGGAAGGCGAAAAAACACTGTCGACCACCGGCCGCAGCCCATGCGAAGCCACAAAAGCCGCCATCGCCGCAAAATCGGCCGGGCTTCCCATCGTCGATCCGAGGATATTCAATTGCTTCCAAAAAATGCGCCGCACCAGCACGTTAGGTGCATTCCCCAACGTCGCACCATAAAATACGATCCGCCCCCCCGGAACGCAAAGGTCCAGCAGATCATTCACAGCCGATCCCGCCGCCCCGTCGATAATGGCGTCGAATCCCCCGGCCATCGATCGCAACGAGCCAACCCAACCCGCATCTTTATAATTGACCCCACCGGCCGCACCCAACGCCAGCGCCTTCGCCAACTTCGCCTCACTGCCCGAGCTCACATAAACGGAAGCTCCCAGCGCTACCGCAAATTGCAGCGCAAAAAGCGCCACGCCACCGCCGACACCCGTGATCAATACCCGTTCTCCCCGCCGAACCTGCGCCCGCACCACCACACAACGGTATGCCGTGATTCCCGCCAGTGGTAACGCCGCCGCTTCCTCCCACGAAAGATGCACCGGCTTTTCGACCAGGTTAGCCACCGGAATCCGTACATACTCCGCCAGGGTGCCGTCAGCCGGCAGGCCAAGGACAGAAAAACCCGTGGGCGATTGAAAACCCTCAGCCTCCCCCCAGCCGATGCCAGGGTCGATGATCACGTCCTTCCCGATCCATTCGGCCCCTGCCGCAAAACCAGTCCCTGCCGCAAAACCAGCCCCCGCGGCACCCCCAGCTCCCGTCGCACCTTCAGCCTCCGCCGCACCCCCAGCCCCTGCCGCACCCCTAGTCCCCGCTGCAAAACCAGCCCCCATC
>DASYZH010000282.1:0-28026 GCA_035946435.1 Puia sp.
GTTTTCCATCCAGCCAATGCAGATAGATCTTTCCCGAGATCGTGGACTGCGTCACCGGTGCCCCGCCGAGCTTGATCACTTCGGCATGCAGGGTGTTGACATAAGCCCTGCTATCCGTACCCAGCCGGTAAAAGACCTCACGTATCTCCGGTTCGGGTGTTATCCCGGCGTGGGAGGCTTTCTCGTAGGCCGTGATTCGATCGATATTGATCCGGATAAGGTCGTTTAGTAGATTCAACATTTTTTTATTCTGTCCGGATGCCCGCCACGGCCCCTCGTAATCATAAAACTTCGACTTCATAAAAAAAGTTTAACAGATCCCGGTACAACGTGAATTGTACCGGGATGAACAAAGTCATTTGCCCATGTTCGGCACTTTTTTCTTAGTTTGATCCGGATCGTCATCGACCTTCACCTTTTTTCCGGGGTCATTTTCCCGATCGGGATTCTCGATCTCCGATCCCATGGGCTGTTCTCTCTTCGTATCGGCCATATTGCCTTTGTGTGGCATGTGCTGGTGGCCGGGCTGCTGGCTGCTATCCTGCGGTTGACCGCCATGCTGCTGTTGGCTGGTCTTGCTCTGATCCTTCTCGCTGCCTTGCCGGGGCTGTTGCTGTTTGTTTTTCTGGTCTCTCATATGTCTGTTTTTAAACACGTTAAAAAAACATCATTACCAAATAGATGCATTAAAAAATAGTGCCATTGGAGGGATAGCGCGGGTCGCGGGGAAAAGATTCCCGAAGTCGGGCAAGGGGGAGCCAGCGGTCCCGCGGGAGGGGAGCCGGCGGTCCGGACGGGAGGGGAGCCGGCGGCAGATAGGTCCGGCGGGAGATAGGTCCGGCGGGAGGGGAGCCGGCGGTCCGATGGGAGAGCGACGGGAGAGACAGGGAGCTAAAAGGGATAGCCGATCGCCAGGTTCAACACCATATCGCTGATATCCGTTGCGTTCTTGAAATTCCATTTAGACCCTGCGGGCTTCCAGGGCGTCCGCAGCGGCACGGCCATGTCGACGCGGAGCACCAGGATCGTGAAATCAAAACGCAATCCCGCACCCGCGCCCACGGCGAAATCGTTGAGGAAATCGGAGTTGAAGACGGCACCCGGCCTGCTGGTATCGTTATGCAGGGTCCATACATTCCCGAAATCGGTAAAAATGGCCCAGTTCAGGAGGCCGAGCAGTTTGGCCCGGTATTCGACATTGAACTCCATTTTTACGTCGCCAGGTTGATCCGGAATAAAGGCATCCGAATTGGGATTGCCCGCATAATAATGCCCCGGGCCAAGCGCACGGGCCCGAAAGGCGCGGATATCATTGGTCCCACCGGCAAAGAACGCTTTCACAAAAGGCAGGCTGGAGCTGTTCCCGTAGGAAATGCCGACGCCCGCATCCGCCCGGTAAGCCAGCATGCTGGACTTGCTGAAATTGAGATAATGCCGGAGGTCGGCCTCGAAACGCATATACTGGGCGAAGGGCACACCGAAGAGCTGTTTTTGTACACCGGTCTTATTGAAATTAGCCCCGGAGAACAGCCCCAACAAATTATTCGAAAAGTCGAGATTGGCGTTAAACCAAAAGTTATTGGGCTTGCGGGCATTTCGGGGATCGAGCATGGAATTATAGTTGAAATTCCACGAAGGGCCGATGATGAGCTGTGGCTCGATCGCATAGTACAGGTTCTTGTTCTTACCGATGGCCACTTGCATGCTATCCGTAATATTCGTGGGCCGGACATAGCTGATACCCAGGACCGTGATGCCGTTCTCGGAGGTGATGCGGTTCTTGAACTGATAGCCGAAGCTGGCGCGCGAGGAAGTAAGGGTGTACAGCGAATTGTTCTCATAGATATCGTAGTCGGCCTCGATCCTGGTCTTTGGCACGAACTTACTGCTGGTATTCAGCTTAAAGGGCGAAACGATGGTCGGGATCGTCAGGCTGGCATCGATCCCCGTGCGGCGGGTAAGCGATTTTTGCGTGCTGCTCACGCTCTGCCCTTCGAGACCGCCATATAGCCGGATACTAAACAGCTCCCCGCCGCGGAAGATATTGCGATGCCGCCAATCGATCGCCAGTTCGGTACCCGTGGTGTTATCGCTGCGGGTAAGCGCCGTGACCTCGAATCGCAGCTGTTTCTTCTGGGCCGGGGTGAGGTTGTAATAAAGATTGAGCTTATTGGAGTCGACCCTGGAAGTCGGTTCGAAACGGGCTTTCACGAACGAGAATACGCCGAGGCTAACCAGCCGGCTGAGCGACGAGTTGTGATCGGTTTCTTTATAGATGTTATCGGGCTTGATCAGCAATGTCCTGCTGAAAACGCCCGGTCGCAGGAAATGGTCGGGGTCTATGATATGATAGCCTTCCGGAGTGATGTAGGCATTCTTATGGCTCGTATCGGCCCGGGTGGCAGGGTTACCGGTATTGACAACGGCTGTGATCGTGTCGATGCGATACACCGCGCGTGCGGGATCGGGCATTTCGTCCTTCAGTCGCATGAACATATCTACGCGGTGGTTACCCGCCCCCGAGTCGAGATCTACGATGAGATAGTCGGGATTGAAATAGTAGAAACCGCGGTTCTTGAGACGGCTGTCGATGCGCGTACGTTCGTCTTTAATGGTTTGCAGGTCGTAGAAATCACCCGTTTTGAGCAGGGACGACCGTTGCAGCGCATCGATCCGGTTGCTAACCTCGTCGGAGTCGTCCGGATAGTTGATCTTGCCGATAATATAGCGCGGCCCCACCTGCGCCGTATAGGTCGCGGTGAGGTGTTTATCTTTGACAGAGGTCGTGACGAGTACCGTGTCGTGAAAAAAGCCTTTATTCTCGAGATGACTTTGCAGCACCTGCACGTTATTCGCCAGGATCGCCGGAGACGCCAGGACGGGCGGCTCGCCCAGCTTGTACTTCAGCCAGTGTTTGAACCCTTTGGTCTTATGCGTCGTACCGGCAATATTATAGATCCAGAGTTTTAAGCGAACACCGAGAATTTTGCTGTTGAGGTTTGGCCGCAGATAGTCATCCATTTCCTCGTTCCATTGATTTTGCTCTTTTTTTTTCATCGGCACGGAAGATTGGATCGCGGTCTTATTGGCCGAATACAAGGTCTCGTTTGCGGCAAGATGCCTGGATTCGTTACAGGAAGCGAGGACAGCAGACAATCCTACCGCCGATATAAATAGCCGAACTTGAAAGCCTGTGTTCATTTGGGGTTCGAGGTTGTGCGGGAGTTTGGTGTTTTTCTTGGTTCTATCTGGTCGCCCTTGGCGCGGTGGAAGAACTCCTTAAAAAAGTTGTCGTAATTAAAGTTAAATATAAAGCCCACGCCCGTCTCGATCACCTGGCCAAAGACCACCGCCTCGTATTGGTTCAGCCTGTAGGCGCGAAGCAGGTATCTTCCGTCTTTCGTGAGCTTGTAAGCGGCGTCCAGGGTACCGGCAAGATTCGACGGCGCCTGTTCGGGCGCACCCGTGCCCACGATATCGAAGCTGCTGCCTACTGCGAGCCGAAGCCGGTCCTCCATGAACTGTTTGGAGACGGTGACATCCAGCTCCGTATAATCGATCTCGGCGCCCGTGCTCCAGTCCTGCTGGTTATTGAGGTCGAAGTGGATGTCTACCGGCTTTATCAGGCTGGCAGCCGCCTGGTCCAGCTGGCTCGTGATGATCTGAAAACCCGTGGAATAAGCGAGGCTACTCACGGCGGAGCCGCCACCATCGTTGGAGTTCATGGGATTCGGGCCAACGAAACGGCCGAGAAGGAGGAGCGCGAAGACCTGCTCGTTCATCTCGGATTGTTGGGTACGCAATTCAGTGAGGCGTTGGTCGACGTCGGGCCAGAGTGTAAGGATCGTGGACGGCAGCGAGATATCGAAGGTGATCACGGGTTTGAGCATGTCGCCTTCCAATTTCAGCGTAACGAGGAAGGGTAATTTCTGCCGGTATTTGTATTGTTCGGTTTGGGGCAGATCGGAAATCACATTGGATACCAGGTCGATGGACGGAGTCTGTGCCGTATAGGAAGCGTTTAGGTCAACGGTGGCCTGGGTAGGGTCACCCGTCCAGGTGATGATGCTGCCGGGATCGATGTTGAATTTGCGTTTGATCACGGTGAAAGACATAGTATAGTAACCGCCGCTGACCTGGTAGGAACCCGTGAGGTCCATCTTGCCGCTTTTTTCGAGCTGGAAGACCAGCATGCTGCGTCCGCGGATATTGAGGGCGTCGCCGCTGCGCGGGTCGATGACAACGTTGAGGAGTGCACTGGTATCGGTAAGGAGGTTCAGGCTGACGTCGAGTCCCTTTATCTCGGTCTGCCGGGAATGCAGCACCAGGGCCTTTTTATCGACGAGCGTATCGCCGGTACGATGATCCACGAAGCGCACCACACCTACGCGGTCGCCCACCTCCGGGTCGCTGCCGGGGAGCACATAATAGAAATTGGTGCGTTTGTTTACCCGGATGGCGCCGTCGATCTTTGGTGCATCCATCTTTCCCTCGAGATTGATCGCCGCGTCGAGATTGAGCTGGCCGTAAAACTGACGGGAGCTGTTTACCGGCGCGTTGACCAGGCGGAAATTCTGGGCATTCAGGGAAATATCGAAGGCGAATTTGTGATAGTCCTTCGTAAAGACGTTACCGTCGAGTATCAGCTTATTGCCGGCGGAGTCCCTGAGTGTGAATTCGCTGAAGTTAAAACCGTCTTCGTCGAACGCGATCCGGTCGTGGGACACGTCGAGTGCTTCGCCGGAGACAGCCGGCGTGATCACACTGCTGTCGAAATAGAGATTTCCTCTCACATTGGGTTTGTCCAATGTCCCGGTGATGGTGAACTGTCCCATCAAATAGCCCCGCATCTTTTCAACCGTTCCCTGGGTGGCGGTTATAAAGGCACTGAGGTTTACGCGGCGGAGATCGAGCTTGAGGTCCATTTTGCTTTCGCCCGTGTAATAGTCGCCGGACATTGTGATATCGTTGTTCTGCCCCTGCAACCCGATCTTGGCGGAGAAAGCGTTAGCCTTTTCATTGTTGACCTTCAGGGTCAGGTCGCCCAAGGTGTCGTTCTTATAGCTCAGGTTTTGGATCTGCAGATCGGAAGTAAACACGGGGTTGGTCGTTACATTTTTTACTTCGGCAGTACCGTTGAGGACGCCGTCCGCGACTACAGAGTCCTGATTGGCGAGACGGCTGATCGTGCTGAGGCGGAAACTGCCGAATCTAATGTCAAGGGGAGCGGCGCCGGTAGTCCCTTTCGAGTCGAGCGAAAGCGAATCCATCTGGTTGCTGATGGTGAAATGGTGGACCAGCACACCGCTGGAATCGTATTGGATGTAATTATCGTGGCTGACCAGCCATTGGTCGTAATTGAGCAGCAGGCTGTCCGGGTTGAAGCTGAACTTTATCGCGCCGTCGTGGTGATCAAGCACACCGGCAAGACGATAGCGGTCCTTATCCTGCTTGTCTTTCAGCAGCAGGGTCGTTGTCAGATGGTCATCCGCAACGGCGCCGGAGATGGAGGTCTTATAAAGCAGCAGCCCGCTGCCGTGGCCATCGGCCAGGGAAATGTCATAGCGCAGGCTGCTATCTGCGGTGCCCGCGTTTATCGTGATATCGTGGATGAATTGCGAGCCGAGATCGAGCCGGGGCGCCCGCAGGCCAAGGTGGAGATCGTTGCGGTCGCTGTTATAGGCCAGCACGCCGCCCACCGTATCCGTTCCGCGTAATGAAGGTATCAATGTAAGGGCCAGAGGGGAAGCCCGCAACTGCATGCGCAGTGTCCAGTCCTGTGAAACAAAGGCCGTATCCTTGAACCCTTCGAGGTGATAGTACCGGCTGATGGTATGTTGCAGAGCGGTGGGCAGCTGGGTGAGCAGGTAGTGCCCCCTGAGATCGAGATCGGCCATCTCGGAATGTAGCTGGATGTCCTGGATATCCCCATCGCGGTTGGCGGTGAGCTGCAGGCTATCCGTCGTCAGCCGCTGATGACCCCGGAGCAGGTTGACACCAGCCAGCTTCAACGCCCCTTGTAAGCTATCGGGATTGGTGCTGGCGAAATCGGCGGTGAGCCGGCCTTTAAATTGTAGCGTGTCTTTTGTCAAACCCATGGCGTGCAGGTCCACGGTATCCACCTGCCAGTCCACCTTTAGTGCCGGGAACTTTTGCGCCAGGTCCGCGGAGGCCTGCAGTTCGAAATGGACGGCCGTATTGTTGATCGTCGAGTGCAGCGTCGCCTGCTGATCCGCGATCGAGCCGTCGATCGCCAGGTCGTGGTATTGGTAATGGCGGAAGGTGGCGGCCGCGATCTTCCCCGAGAATTTGGAATTGGCGCTTTTCACATCCATACCGGTGCCGGCGATCCGGAACTCCGCCGTCACAGCGCCCCACTGGGCGCTGTCTTGCAAAATGCTCCCCAGATCGAGCGCCCTGGTCCGCAGGTCGAGGTTGTAACGGGCATTTTGGGTAGAGCGAAAGTTCTGCGCATAACCTTTGAGCCATACCGATCCCGATGAGGTATGGAGAAGCAGATCGCTGGTCACGCCATCCATGCTGCCTGCCAGCCGGCCATGCAGGTCGTACTGCTTAGGGATAGTAATATTTGATGGGAGGGAATTTTTGGGTACCAGGCTCACCAGTGCGGCCCTGCTGCCGGAGAGGTTGCGGATATCCAGGTCGGCCCTGATCCGCCTGCTGTCGAAGGGATGGATGATCCTGCCGGCCATGTCCAACCGCATATCGCGGAAGCCGCTGAAATCGAGATTGCGCACCGTGATCGCGTCGAAATTGCCGTCCAGCTCGCTGTTGAGCTGCCAAACGGTATTGGGATCGCGGAAAACGGGCTGGCTGGCCAGGTCCGGCGCGAAGACCAAAAGGTCTTTAAGCTGTACATGACTGTTGGGGAGATCGAGATGTATGCGGGTATGGGTGGGGTTCTTCAGCATCCCGGCGAGGGAATCGCACTGGAGGCTGGCCGACCGCTGCAGCAGGGTGCCCGGGGTCCGGAGCAGGAGATCGTCGAGCGCGATCCGGCGGTCGGAATAAAAAAAACGGGTCTGCAGCCGGGTCAGCCGGAAACCGCTGCGTTCGGCGAGTTCTCCTTTGGTGATCCGGCCGCTGGCGCTGTCGGGGCTATAGGCCAGGTCTTCGCCGTGAAGGGTGAGGTTGGTGGCAAGGAGGTGGGAATAGTCCATGCCCTTTTTCAGACGCGGTTTTTTGGTATTGTCGAGGGCGTAGTTAGTACTGTCGAGCGCCAGGGTTTTGGCCCGGATGATAAGGTGGTTCAGGTCGAGCGTGAGCCCGGTGGTCTGCAGGCTGGCGATGCCGGCGCTGGTGGCCATGGCGCCAGGCGTGTTGTGGAAGGCCAGGGAAGTATGTTCGAGACGCAGGCTCTTGACCTTGAATCTCCCGCTGTCCAGATCCAGCGGGCCGTCCATCAGGGTGACGCTGTGGCCTATGGTAGCGGTGGCAAGGTTACCGGTGACGCTGTCGGCATAGACCAGCCTGATCTTGTCCAATCGCAGCTCATGAATAGCTATCACCATGGGCTTCCCCTTTGACGTATCCGGTTTGGCGGCGGGTTTTCCGGCAAAGGCGTCGACGATAAACTGGTAGTTGAAGACCGTATCCGGGGAGGGCCGCTGTATGTTGGCAGTGAGATCGCTTAGATGTATTTCGCTAATATCCAGATTATTGTGGAGTAAGCCCAGCATTTTCAGGTGGACGTCTATAAGTCCGGCGGAAAGGAGGGTATCGTGCTGGAGGTCTTCGATATAGACGTCTTTTAGGGTCAGGCTCTTAAAAAAACTGATATCCAGATGGCCGACACGCACGCGCGTTCTCAACTTCCGCGAGAGGTATTTCTCGGCTTTGGCGCGGGCAAGATCCTGGACAAAGGGGGTCTGGACGAGGAAGAAGATCAGCAGTAGGATGATGAAAATGGTCAGCAGCGTCTTCAAAAAGATACGCACCAGCCGGCGAACCAGGGACCTGCGGGGGGGATGTTCGGAGGAAGATGCGCGCATAAATTAAAATTCTCTCTACTATTTAAATTAGAACTTTATCCACGTATGACAAAATACAGACCAAATCCGGGAAACCATTGTTAATGAAGTTGTTGGATTTTTTCCCCATAAAAGTACCGTATTTTCCACATGGCCTCTGGGTAATGGAAGCTTTCTCCCTTTGGGACAACCGGTTTGCATTCTGGCGTCTTGTTTGTCTTAAGAACATGTACAAAAAATGGGTATCATGTTGAAGCAAGTACAGACGCAGAAACAGCAACACACTATCCTGCCGCAACAGATCGAATTATTGAATCTTTTCCATTTGAATACCCTGGAACTCCAGCAACGGATACAAGATGAATTAAGCGAAAACCCTGCCCTGGAGGAATTGGCTTCCGGCGACGATGCCGGCACGGACAAATACAACAAGGAGATGGTGCAGGACTTTCAGAATTGGGACGAATATGGCTACGACGATATCCCGGATTATAAAACGGAGTACAACAACTATATCAATACGGAAAAGGTTCCTGAGAAACCGATCGCGGAGGTTCCTGACTTTCGGGAAGAACTAAAGCGGCAATGCCGGTTCCTGGACGTGCCGGAGGACAAGCATTTTATTTTCGACTTCCTCATCGATTCGCTGAATGAAAATGGTTTTCTCGAGCAGGATCTGGATGAGCTGGCCTCGGAGATCAGCTTCAAGAAAAAAACCTGGATCGAAGCGGAAGAGCTGGAGGGGACGCTACAGCTGATCCGGGAGCTCGAGCCATATGGCGCCGGTTGCCGGAACGTACAGGAGTTCATGCTGCTCCAGCTGAAACGGATGAATACCAAACGGCCCGACGTCCGCACGGCGATCGAGCTGCTGGAACATCACTTTCATGATCTGCGTAGCTGCAACCTCGACAAGCTGCGGCGGCAGCTGGGGCTCGAAGACGACGAGATCAGGATCGTCCTCAACCTGCTGGCGCATCTCAGCACCCGGCCTTTCAATCCCGAAACGAGCAGCATCCAGGCCAACCCTTCTATCCTACCCGATTTCGTGGTCATCGACGAAGGGGATACGCTGGAGCTTGCCTTGTACCGTCAGCGCAGCAGCAACCTGCATATCTCGCAATCGTGGATGGAAATGGTTCAGCAGACTTCGAAGAACACAGCCACGGACAAGTCCACGCGCCAATACCTTCGCAGCAAGCTATCGTCGGCGCAGTGGTTCATCAATGCCATTCAGCAGCGGGAGAACAACATGCTCAAGATCATGCGGGCCATCGTGGACATGCAATATGATTATTTCAAGTACGGCGATATCCTGCTGCTCAAGCCCATGAAGCTCAAGGATATTGCGGACAAGGTCAAGGTGGATATCTCGACCGTCAGCCGGCTGACGTGTAACAAATATGCGGAAACCCCCTTCGGGACGATCCTGCTGAAGGATCTTTTTACGGAGGGTATCGTCAACCAGGAGGGTACCAATATCAGCAACAAGGTCATTCAGAACATCATCGGCGAGGTCATCGATATGGAGGACAAAAAGGCGCCCTACACCGATCGCCAGCTGGTCGCCATTCTCGCCGAGCGTGGCTACTCGATCGCCCGGCGCACCGTCGCCAAATACCGCGAGCTGATGAATATCCCCGTGGCCCAGGTGCGGGGGTTATGGAACTAGCGTCCGGAGGCCGCCCTGGCATCAGCGTCCGCGGGGTTTTTATTAACTTCGGTACAAATAAATGTATTATGAGATCGATCTGGACGGGAGCCATCGGCTTCGGGCTGGTGAACATCCCCATCAAATTGTACAGTGCCACGCAGGACAGTGAGCTGGATCTCGACATGCTCGACAAAAAGGATCATGCGAACATCCGGTACAAACGCGTCAACGAGAATACCGGCAAGGAAGTTCCCTGGGAGAACATCGTCAAGGGATACAACCTCGATGGCAAGTACGTCGTCGTCGACGATGATGATTTCAAAAAGGCGGCGCCGGAAAAAACCAAGATCATCGAGATCAAGGAATTTATCGATCTCACCGAGATCGACAGCATGTTCTATGAAGTTCCATATTATCTCGAGCCGGACAAATCCGGCGGAAAAGCATATATACTACTGCGTGATGCGTTGCAGAAAACGGGGAAGGTGGGTTTCGGCAGCTTCGTCATGCGGAACAAAGAAGAGCTCACGGTGATCAAGCCGCACGGAAAGCTGCTCGTCCTGAACCGCATTCGTTGGGCGCAGGAGATCCGCGACATGGAGGAGATCAACATCCCCGCCGGCGAGAGCAAACCCGCGGAAATGAAGATGGCCATCGAGCTCATCAAACAGCTTTCGGGGCCTTTCGATATCGAAAAGTACAAGGACAGCTATTCGGATGAGCTCCTGAGGCTCATCAAGGCCAAGGCCAAGGGCGGGAAACAGTTCAAATCGCCGCTCCGCGTGGTACATAGTACGAAGAGTACGGATCTGCTTTCGCAGCTGCAGGCTTCGCTTAAAGGAAAGAAAAGGGCTAGCTGAGCTCGTGCACCTCTTTTTTTTCGATGTACACCGCGGTGGAATTGGGCCGGATGGTCCGCCCTGCCAGCCCGGCATAGGCCTTGGTGAATTCCGCCCCATAGTACAGGATGATCGATGAATAATACACCCAAATAAGGATAAGCATTATCGAGGCGGCCGCGCCATACAGCACACCGATGCTGGAATGGCTCAGGTACAGGCTGATCAGCAATTTACCCAGGAGGAAGAGCAGTCCCGTAAACAAGGCGCCGATAAACGCATCCCGCCAGCTGATGATGGCGTCGGGGAGGATGCGGAAAATGATCATGAACAGGATAAGGATGATGCCCAGGGTCAGCACCAGGTTGACGGTATAAAAGAAATACACGGTAAAATGGGTAAAATACCGTTTGAGATAACCCCCCAGCAGATCCATGAGCGAATTCACGAAAAGCGAGACCATCGAGATAAATCCAAAAGCAACGATCAGGGAAAAGGAAACCAGCCTGTTCACGAGGAATTTCAACCAGCCCTTCCTGGGTTTCGCCAGTATGCACCACATATAATTGATCGACCCCTGGATCTCGGTGAATACGCCGGTCGCGCCGATGAGCAGGATCGCCCCGCCGACGATGGCGCCCGACATGGTGTGATGCGACCGCTGGATATTGGTGATGATGTCCTGGATCTGCTGGGCCGGACTTGCTCCCACCAGGTCCTTGATCTGCTCGTAGATGCGACCTTCCGCGGCCTGCTGGCCCCAGATGATGCCGGCCAGGGAGATGGCCACGATGAGAAATGGTGCGATAGAGAAGATCATTGAATAGGACAAGGACGCCGCCAGTTTGAAGGCATTGTCGTTATTGAAGTCGACGGCGGCTTTTTTCATGGCCTTCCAGAAGATGGGGAAATGGTTCATGCGGTTATATAAGGGCAAAGGTATGCCACCCTAACTGTAGATTTTATTCCCCACCACCAAGGTTAACAGGGATTTTTTCCGGGTATTGGAAATTTGGCAAGCATTTTTCAATATACTCTTCAGAATAAAAAATTCCTTACTACTAAAAATTATTTTATGTCTGGCTTACTCTATTTGATTGCAGTTATACTTCTCATAGGTTGGATCTTGGGTGTATTCGTTTACAGCGTGGGGGGGCTTATTCACATACTTATCGTATTGGCCGTGATATCCCTTATCCTGGGGATCATCCGTCGAGCCTAACCGGCATGTTTCGGGGTAATGATCCTGTTTAACCGCAGGGTCGTAAGGCCGGTCGAATGACCGGCTATTTTTTTACGAATAGCCAATCATGAAAGAGCTCAAATTTGCCTCCCCTTTGCGCACCGCCTCGATCCTTGTGATCCTGGTGATCTGTTTTGTGATCCTGAGCTGGGCGCAGGACGTCATCGTACCCCTGCTGTTTGCCGTGGTCTTTTCGAGTATGTTGTTCCCCATTTGTTCCCAGCTGGAAAAATGGGGTTGTCATAAAGGGATAGCCGCTTTTGTATCGGTATTGGTGGCGGGGATGATCACCGCGTTGTTTCTTATGGTGGTGGCGATGCAGGTTGTGCATCTGGCGGGTCAGGGGCCGCAGTTCGTTGAAAAGATCTCCGGTCTCGCGGATAAAGCGGAGACGGCGATCGCGGCCCGGTTCCACATCGAAAAAGCGGCCCAGGCGGATCATATCCATATGCTGCTGAACAAGGCGAAGGATAACAGCACCGCCTATTTTTCCTCCCTGACTTCCTTTACCACCAACGTTGTATCCCAGTTCCTGCTGATCCTGCTTTTTAGCTTCTTCCTCCTGTATTTCCGGGTCTTTTTCCTGGAGTTCTTCTATAAGGCCTTTGCCTCTTCGGAGAAATTGCTCATCGACGAGACGATGCAGAAGATCTATGGGGTCATCCAGAACTATCTCTCCGGGTTACTCAAGGTGATTTTTATCATCGGCACGCTTAATTCCATTGGGCTTTGGGCGCTCGGTATCGAGTCGCCGCTGTTCTTTGGGTTCCTGGGGGGCATGCTGGTCGTGATCCCCTATATCGGCATCCTCATCGGGTCGGCTTTGCCGCTGATCGTCGCCCTGGTGACCAAGGATTCGTATTGGTATGCCGTGGGGGTGCTGGGCGTCTTTCTTTTCGTGCATATCCTCGAGGGCAATGTCATTACGCCGTATGTGGTGGGTTCCAAGGTGAGCATTAATCCGCTGGTCGCGGTCTTCAGTCTGCTGCTGTTCGGCAAGCTATGGGGCCTCGCCGGCCTGGTGCTGGCCCTCCCGGTGACCGCCATTTGTAAGATCATCTTCGACCTGCTGCCCGGTTTCAAGGCGGTAGGTTTCCTGCTGGGCAAGCCGCAGAAATATCACTTTTCGCGTTATAGTGTCTTGCATGCCAAGCTGCGAAAGCGTGGGCCTTCAATAAGGCCGCCCCGGTGAACCGGGGCGGCGTCCATTAACCTAAACCTCTATCGCACAAAAAAATTATGATCTCTTATGAATTGATTATCAGAAAAAGATGTGCCAGGGCGTGTTCAGGCTGCCGGCAAGGAGCGGCTGTATCAATTTTTCCACGCTTTCAAGAAAAAAACGGGTAAAATTGTGGTGTTATGCCCGATCAAATCTTAGATCAGTTCGACCATTTGCCTGATTATGTCTGGGACGCCATGTTATCGGCGGTGGCCATTGTCATCGGTCTGATCGTCAAGTTCATGCTATCGCTGGTGTTGCGGCGGAAACCCAGGGGGGCGCCGCATTTCTCGGCTACCCGCTCCATCCTGTCCCGGCTGGGTCAGCCCATGAGCTATTTTCTGCCCCTGCTCGCCTTCAACTTTCTGCTCCCCCTGATGAAGATGCGCAGCAATATCTCCCCCGTGGTGAATAAGGCGATGGAAGTCCTGCTGACCATCTCCTTTGCCACTGTGCTCATGGGCGTCGTTAAAGTCTTTGAAGACTATGTCTACCATACCTACGATATCCAGAAGGCGGACAATCTCAAGGAACGAAAGATCCGCACCCAGCTCCAGTTCATCCGCCGGATGGCCATCGCGCTGATCCTGATCCTCACGGTGTGCGCCATCCTGCTTAGCTTTAACAATCTCCGGAAGATCGGCACGGGGCTGCTCACCGGCGTAGGCGTAGGCGGTATCATCATCGGCTTTGCCGCGCAGAAATCGCTGAGCAACCTGCTGGCGGGCTTCCAGCTGGCCTTTACCCAACCGCTGCGGATAGACGACGTGCTGGTCGTGGAGGGCGAATGGGGGCGCGTCGAGGAGATCACCCTGACCTATGTGGTGCTCAATATCTGGGACCAGCGACGGCTGATCCTGCCGATCAACTATTTTATCGAGAAACCTTTTCAGAACTGGACGCGCACCACGGCCGATATCATCGGCACCGTTTTCCTGTACCTGGACTATATGACGCCGATAGAGCCATTGCGCGCGGAATTGACGCGGCTGCTGGACAACGACCCCCTTTGGGACAAAAGAGTCAAGGTCCTGCAGATCACCAACACCAGTGAAAAAACCATGGAAGTACGGGCCCTGATGAGCGCTACGAGCTCGGGAAACGCGTTCGATCTGCGGTGTAATGTGCGGGAGGGATTGATCAAATTTCTGCAGGAGAAGTATCCGGGTTCTTTTCCCCTCGTGCGGCTCGAGGAAAAAGAGGCTGCCCCGCCGACGGCGCCGATCACAAAAAAAGCCCCCGGAGCAGAAGCCGGGGGGAACCCAACTAATTAGGCATTGTAATCAATATCGCTGTCGTCCTCGTTCTTATCGGTGCTGTATTCATTGTTCTCCTCATCTCCTTCGCCGATCTCCTCTTCGTATTCATCTTCTTCGTCGTCGGATTCAGGGACGTCGAGGTCATCGCCGGAGACGTCTTCGCCGAAGCCTTCTTCATTCAGCGGGTCGCCGTCGTCATCGGTGTTGTCGAGCGCCGCTTCATTGAGCACTTCATCTTCCGTATCGACCTCACGGGAATCGACACTGGCCAGGGCTCTTTTTTCATCACGCGACACATTGGAGCCGGAACTCAGTTCCAGATCGTCGTCGTCACCCAGACCATCGACGTCACTGCCTTCCTCGTCGGAAGACGAAGCGGTGGTGTCACCCAATTCGCCCAAACGGGGTGGCCTCACATGTTCCTGACCGGGTATGTCTTTGACCTCGGGGAGGTCCATCGTATTTTTGTCCTTTTTAGCCATAGCTGGTGATTTAGACTTGTAAGTTACCGAAATTATTTTTGCACGGGAGCGGACCCATTAGGCCATTGGCGTAACGGGGTGGATGGGTATCGCAACATTGGGATGCGGTGGAGCGGGGGCATGGAGCGGGATGCCCTGACAGGCTCTCTTTTGGGACTAGCCCCTGGGGTCTATTTGCTCAAACGTTTTAATTGAACAAGTTCAATTACGCATAGCGGAATATCATATGTATTAGTCCCTCTTTTAGCAAAAAGTAAGTTTTTCCTATAAAAATCAATACTTTTCTCATAAGTGTTATACTTTATATTTAGAACTTCATTATTTTAGCAGTAGGATAAGGTCTAAATTTGAGTCGACTCACTACCCGGTATGTTCATACCGGGTTTTCTTTTTTTGGGGCACAAAAAAACCGGAACCCCGGTTCCGGTTAATATGCGCTCATGTCCGGCTTATTCCGAATAAACCAGCGAGCCGGCAGGTTGAAAATTGAAATACTGGCGTGCATTGTAATAGCAGATATCGCGCACCACTTTTCCGATCCATTCAAGGTCGTTGGGCAGTTCCCCGTTGGTGATCTCTTCACCAAAGAGATTACAGAGTATCCGCCGAAAGTACTCATGGCGTGGGAAGGAGAGGAAACTCCGGGAATCCGTGAGCATCCCCACGAACCGGCTGAGCAGTCCCATATTCGACAAGGCGTTGATCTGCCGGGTCATGCCATCTTTTTGATCCAGGAACCACCAGGCAGAACCGAATTGGACCTTCCCTGCAACGGAGCCATCGTTGAAATTGCCGATCATCGTTGCGATGAGCTCATTATCTGCGGGATTTAGGTTATACAAAATGGTGCGCGCGAGTTTATCCTCTTTATCCAGCCGGTCCAGGAAGCGTCCCAGCGCGCGTCCCTGCGAGAAATCGCCAATGGAATCCCAGCCGGTATCCGGACCGAGCTTCTGCATCATGCGGCTGTTGTTGTTCCTGAGCGCACCCAGGTGAAATTGCTGTACCCAGCCCTTTTCCCAATCCCATTCGGCAAAATGGACCAGCATGGCGGAGCGGAATTTGCGGCGCTCCGTCTCGTTGAGGTCCTTACCGGCCCGGACTTTATTGAAGATCGCTTCTACTTCCCAACCGGTGAATTCTTCCACATAGATCTCTTCGAGTCCATGGTCGCTCACGGTGCAGCCCATCGAGGCGAAGAAGTCATGCCGGTTCTCGAGTGCGAAAAGATAGTCGTTGAAGTTGGAGATAGCGACACCCGAAACGGCTTCGAGCCGTTTGATGTAGGTGTTGAACCTGACGGGATCATCGACATTCATGGCGTTATCGGGCCGGAAGGCGGGGAGGATCGGGATCTCGAAGCCTTCCTGTTTCAGCTGGGCATGAAACTCGAGGCTGTCGACGGGATCGTCGGTGGTGCATACCGCACGGACATTCATTTTCCGCAGGAGGTTGCGAACTGAATATTCTTTGGTAGCGAGTTTGGCGCTGCAGGTGTCATAGATCTTTTTCGCGTTGCGGCCATTGAGTACTTCGTGCACGTCGAAATAGCGTTGCAGCTCGAGGTGCGTCCAGTGGTAGAGCGGATTGCGCAAGGTGTAGGGAACCGTCTCGGCCCATTTCTGAAACTTCTCCCAGTCCGGAGCGTCGCCGGTACAATACGTCTCTTCGACACCGTTCGTACGCATCGCGCGCCATTTATAGTGGTCGCCATACAACCAGGCCTGGGTGAGGTTCCCGAACTGATGGTCGGCGGCGATCTGCTGGGGCGGGAGATGGCAATGGTAGTCGATCACCGGCATCTCTTTGGCGTATTCGTGGTAGAGCCGGCGCGCGGCTTCGCTGTGGAGGAGAAAATTCTCGTCAAGGAAATTTTTCATAATCATTTCAATTTTTTTTCGGAGCGGCCTTTGCTTCTTGTGCGTTGTTCATCAACCATTGCGCGAGGTCGCGGGCAGCGTTGTAATTCTCAAAATCCGCCGGAAGTTTTCTTCCATCCGTGTATTCGTTATAGAACCAGGGGTCTCCGACGGCAAACACAGTCCCTTTCCCTATTTTGGCAACCGCCATGATGTTATTACCGGCATCGGTGAACACGGCTTTGGCGGGACCGCTCAGCTTCAGGGTACTGAGTTCTTTTATGTAAATTTTGTGTGTTGATTTGAAAATCCCATCCTGTACCGTCATGGTGAAGGCGCCCATCTGGTACTGACTGCCGGTAACTTTGTGGTAGCAGTCGAAATTGAAGTGCACTCCAAAGCGCTCCGCGAGATGGTTAAAGTGGGGGAATTCGCAATTCGCGGAATCGTTGCTCATCAGCACCAGAACGCCGCCGGCCTTGACCCAATCCCCGATCGCCTTGCCATCGGCATCTGTGGGATAGTGCGGATCCGTGGATTCTTTTTCGTTATCGGGGTCGGTAATAATATACACCGAAGCTTTTTTCAAATTTTCTTTAGTAGGGGCTGTTGGTAATGAATCCGTATGGGCTCCCTGCATGCGGAAGATATGTCCCCAGATGGAATAACCGCTGTTCGCCATGTCTTCCCAGGTATAGTGGTAGCGTACCCCGGCACCGGTGACGTCTTTACGGCGTTCGTTGTTGAACCAGTAATCGAGCAGTACCGTCTTGCCGTTGCCGGGTTCCATGGTCATTTCGCCGGCGGCGAGGAGGAAGGCACCGATCCCTTTTGGATCATTGGGAACCACTTTCTCGCTGATATAATAGCCATAGCTGCCGTCGCGGTTGGGCGTGCCGCCGAGGCCGCTGACGCTTACCGTACCCTGCAGATCGGTTTCGCCGTCCGCATTTGTAGTTAGGAATTTTTGCTGAATGCCCTGCCAGCCTTTTTCCGCCGTGGCGCGGTAGCTTACGGGCAGGTATCCTTTCCTCACGGCTTTAGCCAGTGTATAGACGAACATGCTGCTTGCCGAGGCCTCCAGATAGTTGCCTTGTGCGCCGGGCTTGTCGAGGATATCCCACCAGCATCCGGTCACCGGGTCCTGTACTTTTTGGATCGCTGCGGCATAGCGGGCGAGGATCGTTTCTAATGTCTTGCGGCCGGGGTGATCCGCCGGGAGATAGTCCAGCACATCGACCAGGGCCATGCCGTACCAGCCCATAGCCCGGGCCCAGAAATTGGGTGAATGGCCTGTGTTCTTATCCGCCCAGGGTTGTTTATGTGCCTCATCCCAGCCGTGATAAAGGAGGCCCGTAGCTTTGTCGCGGGTGTGTTCTTCGATCGTCGCGAATTGTTTTGTGATATCGTCGAAGACGCTGTCCTCGTGAAAGAGTTGGGCGTATTCCGCGAAGAAAGGCTGAGCCATATAGAGGCCATCCAGCCATACCTGCTCCGTATATTTCTTTTTGTGCCAGAAGCTGCCCTCGTTCGTACGCGGCTGTTCGCTCAACTGGCGCCGCAGTGTCGTGGCGGCCTTGTAGTAATTCTCCTTCCCGGTGACCTGGTAGAGCATCAGCAGGATGCGGCCGCAGAGTACGTTGTCGAGATTATAGTCTTCCAGCTTATACCCGCGAATGTTGCCGTCCTTGTCGACGAGGCGGTCCACCTGGTGCTGGATATATTTGAAATACCGGGCATCGCCGGTGTTGTACCAAAGGCCCTGCAGCCCCTTCCACACCACGCCTTCGTCGTAGGTCCAGCGCGCCGTGGCGCTGTCGGCATCGGCCGGCCAGAGCTTCATCGCGGTCGCGGCGAGTCGTTCTGCGGGGGTGGCGGGATCCGGGGGAGCAGCGGTGATGAAGTCCCCATGGCTGGTGGCATCGACCACGATGGGCCCGGCGAACCCGCGGCCGCAAATCAATAAAGTAAGAAAGAAGCTCAGTTTCTTCATATAAGACAATTCTAAGCCGCAATTTGCATTGCGAATGCTAAATCCGCCGGTTTATTTACGCAAACGTTATCGAAGGGTTGCGTCGCCGCTGCTCATCGAAACGGCACGACCTGTTTTGCCGCGCGGCTCTCGTATGCCTTTTCGATAACCCGGATGATCTTCACGCCCTGTTCCGCGGTCACGGGCAGCGGCGCGCCCTCGCGGATGGCCTTATAGATGCCGTCGAAATAATCCATGGCATTGCCGCGTTCGGCAGGCACCTTTTCCCGTACTTCTTTGCCGTTGATCTCCGTGTGCAGCAGGCCCTGCTCCGACTCCGGCTCCACGCCCCACTGAGGCCCGCCGGGCATTTCACCCGCCAGCAGATGTTTTTCCTGTACATCGGCACGGGTTTTCAGGAAGGTACCTTTGTGGCCAAAGAGACTGTATGCGGGCAGCGGCTCGCGCACCAGGTAGCTGGACTTGAGACGCACACGAAGTCCGGGGTAATATAACAGCACCTCCATATAGTCGTCCACTTGTGAGTTATCGCGGATGATAAACAGGTCTGCAAACACCGCCTGGGGATCACCGAACAGCTGCAGTGCCTGGTCGATGAGATGCGAGCCCAGGTCATAGAGCAGACCGCGGCCCGGGCCGGGTGTTTCCTTGTGCACTTTGGGGCTCAGCGCGGGGGTATACCGGTCATAATGTATTTCCGCTTCTACCACTTTCCCCAGCACCCCTGAATCCAATACGCGTTTGACCGTGCGATAATCGCTGTCGAAACGGCGGCTTTGATAGGAGGAGAGCTTCAGGCCGGCCTTGTCCGCGAGGGCGATGAGTTCCAAGCCTTCTCTTTCCGTGACCGTGAAAGGCTTCTCGACGATCACATGCTTCCCTGACTCGAGGGCTTTTTTGGCATATTCGTAGTGCGTATAGTTCGGCGTATTGACAACCACTAAGTCCACCGATGGATCAGCCAACAGGTCTTCGAGGGTGCGGCAGACGCGCACCTCGGGATAGATTGCCCTGGCAAGGTTCTTCTCCCGTTCCCATACCGAATAGAATTCGAAACCCGGGTTAACGTGGAGAAAGGGCGCTTGAAAAGTCTTGCCTGACATCCCGAAAGAGCAAATAGCCGTTTTAATTGGTATCATACCGCTTATTTTATTTCTAATGACGCGGGCGCGGCCCCGTAGTTGAAGGCTGCGTCGTGGACGGCTTTTGAACGATCGGTATCGGTCACCCTGATGTTGGCGCAATTCGGCCCATTGACGCTAAACAGCGTGCCCGCGCCTGCATTATAATGGATGTCCTGAAAATGCAGGTCACTGCTATTCTCGACGTATACGACGGGTGCGCTTGTATCTTTGGTCACGAGTCGAATGTCCTTCAGGTCGATGTGTTGGGCGGCGATAATATCCACGCCCTTATCTGTCTTTAGGACCATATCCGAGAGATAGATATCGCGAATGTTCATTTCCGGCAGTCCGCGCACAAAGATACCTTCTTCGGCCCCATCACAAACAATATTACTGATGTGAATGTCGCGGAATCTTGGGGTGCCCTCGCTAACGGGCGGCACGTCTATTTTAGCAGCGCCGGAATAGACGTCGGCAATCGAAGGGGCTTTAGCAAAATAGTACATGTCGAGGAATACGGCCTGGTGGACGATATTCCGCATCGCGATGTTCTTCACATATATTTTTTCCACTATACCTCCGCGACCCCGAACGGTTTTGAAACGCAAGCCGATATCGGTCCCGATAAAGGAGCAATCGGACACAAAGATATTTCGCGCACCGCCGGACATCTCGCTGCCGATCACAAAGCCACCGTGGGCGCGGTAGACGATATCGTCATGGACGATCATGTTCTCGGTGGGCCGGCCGCGTTTGCGTCCTTCCTCGTCGCGGCCGCTTTTTACACAAATGCCGTCGTCGCCCGCGTCGAAGGTGCTATGTTCGATCTTCACGCCGCGGCAGGATTCCACGTCGATGCCGTCGCCGTTCGCCGCGTTCCAGGGATTGCGGACGTGGACATCGTATAAGGTGAGATCTTCGCAAAGCAAGGTATGCAGACACCAGGCGGCTGAGTTTTGAAAGGTGGTGCCTTCGAGCAGGACTCGTTTACAATTGGTGAGTACCAGGAGGTTCGGCCGGAGGAAGTCGCGGATATCATTAAAATCGCTAACGGTCATCCCCGGTTTAAGCACGCCGGCGTCTTTGGTCCGGTAGCCTTTGAGACTTTGTGCGGAGGGGAACCAGGTCTTACCATCTTCGGTGACGATGCCGCCCGAGGCGACCTTCTGCCGCCATTCCGCTTCGCTCAGCCGGTCTTTGGCGATCCAGCGCCAGGAGTCGCCGTTCCCGTCCACGATGCCGCCGCCGGTGATGGCGATATTGTCCGCGCCGGTCGCCGAAATAGGGCTTTGGCAACGCGCAGCGGGATGCCCTTCCCAATTGCCGGCAACAATGGGATATTGATCTTTATCGGCCGTAAATTGGAGGATGGCGGCGCGGTCGATGTGGAGGTTCACGCCGGATTTCAGCACGATGGGGCCGGTAGCCCATATTCCGGCAGGCACCAGCACCACTCCCCCACCCTTCGAGCTACAGGCTTCGATGGCCGAGTTGATGGCTTTCGTATTGAACGTCATGCCGTCGGCCACGGCGCCGTATTTTACAATAGAGAAGGTGTCTTTGCGGAATTCCGGCCGATGGATCACCGGGAGGTTTGTCCAGGAGTAATTGTCCGAAGGGGTGGCATGATCCTGGGCGAAGGTGGTGGCAGAGCTGGCCACAAAAAGGGCGATCGTTGTCCATAAGGAGCGCATAGTGCTATCAATTGAGTTGTAAAGGTAATGGGTTCCAATTTCCGAGGACGTTACTAAGCGTTATCTTAGAAGCCTCGGCCGCCGTAAGTTGATGCGACCAGGGTACACGGGCGGTAGGATCCGCCCCCGGCCCCTGCGAGTCGTATTCGGAATAGCGGGCTGTCTTGTAGTTATCGGTCTTATTCCAATTCGTCCAACCTTCGGGCAGAATATGCCTCCCGAGCCAGCAATGCAGATAGATCACAGAGGCATAAGGCCGCCATGGCCGGCCCAGCGAGACACGGTTCAAGCCGGAGTCGCCGGTGAGCGTACAGCTATCGAAAACGAATCCAACCTCATGTGCTTCGGGCGTCGAAGCGGCCGTCACATGCGAGTTCTTTTTGCTGTGGATCTGGCAATGTTCAAACCAGGCGGTGGCAGCGCCAAAGATAAAGTCCGTGGTTCCTTCGATGTAACAGTCGAGATAGTATTGCCGGCTGTTTCCGTTGTTCAGGAACAGGATGTCCTGGTTGCCGATGATCCGGCAATGGGTGAATACCAGGCTGTCGCCGCGAGCCTCGAGTCCCACGGCCTGTCCGGCGGTGAAACCCGCGTCGTTGCGGATCGTGATGTTGTCGACACGGACATTGCCGGCATCGATCCGCACGCTATAGCTATTGCGGGTGTTGATGCTGTCTCCATTGGGGGCCACCATGCCGGGATGGTCGTCATAAGTAAGGATGGTGCTTGCGGCATCGTCGCCGCTGATCGTTATATGGTTTTTCGTGTTGTCGAGATGGAGTTTTTCGCGATATATGCCGGCTTTGATAAAGATGGTCGCATTGGGCCGGCAAGCGTCAAATGCTGCCTGCACTGTGCGGTAGTCGCCGCTGCCATCCGCGGCCACGATGACCGTCTTCACCCCCGAGCATTTCGCATACCACCGGGGATATTCGTCGATCACCTGCTGCGGCGAATACGTATACCAGCCATAGCCGTCGCGGCGTTCCCGCAGGACTTCGGCCAGGGAATAGACCACCTTGCTATCCCGGTTGCAAAACAGCGGCCGGTGGGTGCCCAGCTCGTAATACCTGGTCCAGATCGGCGGGGCCGTAGAATCCGTGACTGCGATGCGATCCGTGGTGCTCACGCGAAAAGGCGTCACCATGCGCGGCGCGGGGATGGTCTTGATGCGGGTGTTGTAGATACGGGAGGCTTTGAACCATGCCACCGCGTTCTCCACCGCCGTCACTACGCGGGCGTTGGGATGATCGATGGTCATCAGGAAAAGCACCAGGTCGGCGCTTTCTTTATTACAGATCGACGGGGGTTCGAATTTTCGCGCCCAGGCGGGCTGAAGCGTCACCTCGTTGTATTGCTGACACCAGGCGGTAGGCGCGCCGGCATCATCGATCTGTGTTCGCAGGATGCAGTCGAGGCCACGCTCGTAGGAAGCATCGAGGCGGTCGCGCAGTTTTTTGTCTATAAACCCGTATTGCGGCTGGTGGTCGGCGATAGCCTTCAGCAGCTGCATGATGCCCAGGTAGGCGCCGTCGTTGAAGGTGATGTGCCGGCTGTAGTCGGCCTGGAGGGGGTAGTATTGCGGCCAACCGCCGTTCTTGTATTGGGCTTTCAGGATAAATTCCAGTCCCCGGACAGCCGCGGTCCTGTAGCGATCATCCTTCAGCGTATACCACGCTGTGGCGAGCGCGGCGACCTGGTTATACGTGCTGCCGTTGTCGAAGGTCGTATTGGTGGCGTGCTTCGCGGCGGCCACGGTATCTTTTTGAGCTGAGGTCAGGATAGCGAAGACGTCATAGTTCTTCGGCCAGCCGCCATTGGTCTTTTGAAAGAGCAGGATATTGTCCGCGATAGCTGCCAGCTCCGTAGGTTGATAGCGGGGCCGGCCGGGCAGCGGGTTGATCATGTTCCCTTTGTTGAAGATGGCATACCAGTGACCGGCGTTATCGGCAAAGGGACCGGGCTCGATCCGCGGCTCCTGCTGAGCAGGCGCGGCTGCCGAGGCGGCTATCAGCACCAAGGCGACAGACGCAATGCGGGCCATATAGAAGGTAGTCAGTCTCATCTGGGTTTATTAGTGCCTACCACGATATGTGCGGCGAGCGGTAGAGCGAGGCTTCGGATATCCGCCAGGACGATCTCCGCCATCTTTCGGGCACCGAGCTCATTGAAATGCGTATCGTCTTCGCGGCCTTGCGGATAGTTGGGATGTTCCCCTGGAGTAAGATAGTCGAAGAGGAATTTCGAATTCTCCGGCCCCAGCTGTTGTAACAGCGCCTGGCTTTCCTTGTCCAGATCGATCAGCGGGACCTGCTCCGCGGCTGCCACCTTCCGGACAATGGCGGCATAGACCGCATGCGTCTCCAGGATCGTACCATTCGCATCGAATTTCCGGCGGGCGACAGGCGTGATGAGCACGGGTGTCGCCCGTGTGTCGCGGGCGTCCCTGATGAACCGTAGGAGGTTTGCCTCGAATTGATCCTCCGGCGTATAGCTACCCTTGGTAGGCACTTCGTCGTTATGGCCAAACTGGATAAGGACATAATCGCCGGCTTTCATCTCCTTCATCGCTGCAGCCCATCGTCCTTCGGCAATAAAGGTTTTCGTGCTACGGCCATTCTTCGCCCGGTTGTCGACCACAACCGTAGAATCGAAAAAATGAGCGAAGGGCATACCCCAACCGGTTTCGGGGTACGCCTTGATCTCTTTATCGGACATGGTCGAATCGCCAATGAGCCATACTTTGATCGTTTTCTCCGGCGGAACAAAGGCCGCCAGCAGGAGGGTAAGGAATATTGCAACTCGCTTAATAACCATAGTCCTGGGTTAAATTATAATCGGCTGCGATGGCTGCCTGCGGAATGGGCAGCAGCTCGCTGTGGTTCGGTTTGAAATCTGCAGCAAAGGCGCCGGATGAGCTCGTGGTCGACAAAACGCCGGCGATGGACGAGGTCACCCAGGCTACTTTGGTATAACCGGTGATCGATGAAACGCTGGTCGGCGCATAGAGCGAGGTACCCCACTGGACCCCGGTTGTGATGGTGGACTTGGTATTATAAAAAGCGCTTGCAGGCAGCTGGCTGAAATTCCAGACATTGCTGATGTAATTACCCGTAAAACCGGTGTTTGCTGCCGCGGCCAGATTGGTGATATTCGTTTTTGCGTCGGCGATCCGCGTTCCGAGAAGATTCCAGCGGATGAGGTCGTATTTCCGCATTCCTTCCCCGCCCAATTCCAGCGAACGTTCGCGGACGATGAAATTAAAGAAATCCGTATAGTCGGTGGGTATCGTTCCGATCAACGAAGCATTTCCGCCATAGCCCCTGGTCCTCACCTGGGTAACGGCGGCGATATCGGCGGCGGAAGGCCCATGGTTGATCTCGTTGTCCGCTTCGGCATACATCAGCAGGACATCGGAGAACCGGATGAGTGGCCAGTCGACGCCATAATACTGAGCGGTAGACGTCATCACGCTGGGATTGGTGATCCAGTCGCGGCGGAACTTCGCTTCTACGATGGTCGTTATCGGGTGACCTTTGAGTGTGTTGAGATCGGAGGTGACCTCGTAGGGAGCGCAGGTCACATCGCGACGTGTGTCCGTGGAATCGAACAGATAGAAATAGGTCGGCAGGACGCCGATGGCCGCATTGCCGGTGAGGCTGGCACTGACCTTCGTACCGTCGTAATAGCCGAGTTTGCTGTCGTTAGTGCCCTGACCGCCGCTCATGCCGACTTCGAACATGATCTCCCCATAAGTATTGTCGAGCGTATGCGCATCGGGCCCGTTCTTGAAGACGGCCTGAAAACTTGGGTTCAGGGTATGTTCGTCGGGCCGGGCCATGATATCGCTGCACTCCTGGACGGCAATCTTATAATAATCGAGGTAATCTGCCGGCCGGGCCATGGTCTGGCCATAGATGCTGCTGGCGCGGCGGAGTGAATAGCCACCGCGGTAGAGTGCGATACGGGCGCGAAGCGCTTTCACGGCCCCGAGGGTAATACGTTCGTCCAGCCCATCGCCGAGCGCGGCGACATCGGTACGCCAGGGTACGAGCCCTTCGGCTGTTTGCAGGTCGGCGAGCAGGTGGTTGTAGATCGTATCCCTATCCGTCTTGGCGAGAAAATAATTAGTCTCCTGTGCGGAAGGCAGCCATTGTGCCGGTACATCGCCCCAGTTGCGGACCAGCTCGAGATAGAATTGCGCCCGCAGCGTCAGGGCTTCGCCCATGAGCCGGTGCAGCTCGCCTATTTGTTGCGTCGATCCTGAAGTGTAGAGCGACATCCTGGGAATGTTATAGATACAGATATTGGCACGTTCGATGCCCTGATAGAGCTGTACCCAGGGGTTATACAACTGTGCGTTGCCCGAAGTAGCATTGTAGTGGGCGATATCCCCGCGGTCGTTGTCCCCGAGCTGGTGCATTCCGATCATCTCGTCGTTGTCGTACGGATAGTACATGCTGATGCGGATACCGTAACCATTGTCCCCTTCGAGATCCGAGTAGGCGGAGAGCACGGCTTTCTGGGCGTTCGGGACGTCGCTGAACACAAAGGCGGAGTTGAAAGAGGACACAGGGGCGGGTGACAGATACTTCTTACAGGAAGCAACCGACCACGCCAGGCCACAACAAATGGCCCACTGAAGAAGTTGAATCGATTTTACGGGTTGCATATGGCGAAATTTTTTAGTTAATGTCTGTCTTTGCGGACGATCCGCCACGGGCGGATCAGGGATTAGAAAGTAACGTTGACACCGCCGATAAAGCTGCGGCTGCGCGGGTAAGCGGAATAGTCGACACCCGGGGTTACCGGATTCTGGTTCCGGACGTTCACTTCGGGGTCATAACCCGAGTAACCCGTGATCACGGCCACATTATTCACGGTTGCATAGACCCGCAGGCGGGCGATATGCAGTGAATGCGTAAGACCCGCAGGCAGCGTATAGCCGATGGTGATGTTGTTGATCCGGATAAAGGAAGCATCTTCTACCGCCCACGAGTTCGGCGAGAAGGTCGTAGAGCTGGAACCTACGAGGGGTATCCAGTACCTGGCGCCTTTGTTGAGCGCTGCGAGGCTGTCGGGGGAAGCGCCTACGACCTGTCCGCCGACGAGTTGCTCATATGCATTGCCATTCTGATCGACGGTATGCCAGCGGTTCTTCATGATGCCCAGCAGTGTTGCGCCGGGGGTATAGCCGCTGGAAAACTCCAGCTTGTTGTCGTTGTAGACCTTGTTGCCATACTGAAAGTTGATAAAGACGCTCGCGTCGAAGCCTTTCCAGGTGAAGTTCTGACTGAGGCCGCCGAAGAATTTCGGCTGCGCATTACCCAGGATCCGCTGATCGGTATTGGCATTGATCACGCTGTCGCCGGAAATGCTCTTGTATTTCATGGTACCCGGCATCGGGGTGCTGGCCGTAACACTGCCGTTGTTAGGCTCGCCTTTATTGAGAGAATAGACCCGGGTATTGGGGTTATAGGTAAAATCGCTGAGCTGATAGAACCCTTCGCTCACGTAGCCATACATGGCGCCGACGGGCTGACCTTTTTTGACGATATAGTCCGGCAGGTTACTCGAACCGGCCCAGCCGGAATTGGCGTAGTAGTAGGTCTCGTTCTGACCCAGGCTTTCGATGGTATTCTTATTCCACGAGATGTTGAAGTTAGCCGACCACGTAAAGCTCCGGTGTTGCATGATCCGGCCGGCTAGCTGGACCTCCAGACCTTTGTTCTCGGTGACACCCACGCTCTGCTGCTGGCTGGTATAGCCGGTCGTGGTAGGAACGGGTGCGGCGACCAATAGGTGGTTGGTCGTATTCTTATAGACGTCCACGGACACATTCAGCCGGTTGTTGAAAAATGTTCCATCCAGGCCGATATCGCGAGAGGTCGTGGACTCCCATTCCAATGCCGTGTTGGCGAGCACGTTGGACCCGTAGGTGGTGACCAGGTTCTGATTCAGCGCGTAGTTACCGCCGGTTCCAAAGGTCGTGAGGTACTGGAACGGGGCTATGCGGTTGTTACCCGCCATTCCATAGGCACCGCGTAATTTCAAATCGGTGACCCAAGTGACTTTGGACATAAAATTCTCACTCGAGATCCGCCATGCGGCCGATCCCGCGGGGAAATAGCCCCAGTGATATTTAGATCCAAAAGCCGAAGACCCATCGGCCCTGAGCGAAGCAGCCAGCATATATTTGTCGTCGAAGGCATACGTCGCGCGGCTAAAGAACGACAGCATATGTGTCGGGACTTCCTTAGTCGACGGTTTGGGTTCCGGGCTGGACGAATTCAACGCGCTACCCAGGTTCATGTTGGCCAGGGCTTCCTGTGCCGTGGTTCCTACGGGGAAGTAGTTGGTCTGGATCATACTGGCCGTGGTATCGTTTTTATACAGTTCCTGCCCAAGGATCACCGTGAGCCTATTGTGTTCATGGAATCTACCGGTACCCTGCGCATTCGAATAGGTGAAGACGTTGGAGTTGTCGATAGTGTTGGCCTGAGTGGTATTGATGATAGCCAGGGGCAGGCCGCCACCGCTGATCCTGGAGGTAGGCGTCAGCGTGTCGTAGAAATTGTTCGCGACAAGATTGTTGTAGTCGAATCCAAAGGTGCTGCGGAAACTCAGCCAGCGTGTAAACCGGTAATCGGCAAATGCGCTCAGATC
>DASYZH010000283.1:0-5954 GCA_035946435.1 Puia sp.
TGCTTCACCGTCCCTTTATTTTCCGGACCGCCCCAAGCGCCCCCCTCCCGACGCTGACCGCCTTTTCTCCAACCCGCATCGACGTGCAAACCGGGCCCGTCGCCACCCCTACCCAAAGGAGTCATTCAAACGGGCCGGAACCGGCCGACACGCTGGTCCTCCTGCAAAACCACTTCCCCGGCTGGCAATCCTGGCTTGATGGCCGGCCTTCCCCCCTGCTCAAACCCTATGGCTCCTTCATGGGCGCCGCCATCCCGGAAGACAATCTCCCACACCTGGTACAGTTCCGTTTCTCTCCGCCCGGCTTACTTTGGTATTTGCTCATACCGGCGATCACGCTTCTCCTGCTGGCGTTTGCCGGCGCCCGTCAACCGCTTGCCCAGACGGATCATGGGCCGCTCGACCGCAAAGAAGGAAAAAAAGGCCAGCCCGATTGACAGGGCCTGCACCAGCAAAAGAACGATTACCTTATCCACCCAAAGTGAGAAAAAGGTATTCGCGGCAAGGAATTGCAGCAGATAATCGCCGCATACGATCAGCAATAAGAGATGGAACAAATAGATGCCATAACAAACTTCGCCGATCCGCACCCACACCCGGCCCGACAATATTTTTTGCAACCTTGCCGAATTCAACAGGAGAATAAAGATCAGCACACAACCTGCCATCACGATCAGCCGGTCCGTCCGCTGGCTCAAAAAGAGATCCCCATTCCCCAAATAATCGCTAAAATGGAATACACAGGTATAACACACGAGCGCCAGTGTGACAATCGCATAATGCCCCGCCCGGTTAAGCCGGTTCCAGAGCACCTTGATACGATCGGCAAAGTGATACAGAAAAACACCGGCCCCGAACTCGAGCACAAACGTCGATAACCCCGGGATTCTGGCGAGCAAAAAGATCAGCACACAGCAGATCCAGCTGTTCTTTTTCATCAGCCAACTCAACAAAGGCAAAAAAGCGCTCGCGATGAGCTCGACCGATAAGGTCCAGTCCTGTGGCATATACCGCTCAGCGTCATTGCCCGGGATCCGTACCACCAGCAACGCTTCCCGTGCCACATCGCCCCAGCTCTTATGAAAATTCCAGAATTGATGGAAATGCGAAGTCAGATATTGGCCACCGGAGATCGGATATACCGTTGTCGCCAGGATATGGCTGAGTAATAGGACAAAAAGGAACAAAGGATAGATCCGAAAGGCCCGGCTGACAAGGAACCGCGCATAGTCGCCGCCGGAGAGCCCGCCGAGAAACTGCCGGTTGGTATAGGTCAATATAAACCCGCTGTGAATAAAGAAAAAGGTCACGTCTGCATCTCCATACCAAAAAAAATGGAACGGAGAATCCTGTGCGAACGAAGGCCTTTCAAACGGGAAAAAAGCAGTGATAGAATGCCAGAACACTACACTCACCGCCGCCAACCCCCTGGCCGAATCCAGGTACAGGAGTCGTCTCGACGCAGACAATGTAGGTAATACTTTCTCAGGCATTCTAATGACCCATTAGGTACATCTTCCCATAGCCGTTATTGAAGTACTTATCGGTATTGTCCCCCGCCCCCGCGTACTTCGACAAGGATTTCCCATTAAGATTCGTAACGACATGGTACAAATATACACCATTCGCCAGCCGCTGGCCATACATATCCGTACCATTCCACTTGTACTCGGTAATATTCGTACCTACGTGCAAGGGGCCCAGCTCTTCCTTGGTGATCTCCCGCACGACCTTACCCGTGATGGTCAGGATCTGGATCTTGATGTTCTGCGGCACCTCGCTTCCGGTGATCGTGAACACAAAGGCGGTGGATGTCGTGAACGGATTGGGGTAGTTCAGGATATTCGAGATCATGGGTTTGGTAATGATCAGGAAGCTTACCTTATATGGTGTCAACCCCGCCGTAGTGCCCAAATTGTCCTTGCCGGAAACGATGAGCGTATACGTATCCCCTTGCGGATTGATCTGGTTGGTAAAGGCAGGATAGAAATCCACGGTAGCAATATTGTTGCTGCCCGATGTTGCCGGTGTAAAACGCAACGTGTCGGTATTGAACCCAAAATTATGCAGCGAGCCATCCGGATATTGCACCTGCACCGTCACCGACGAAGTATCCGATAGCAATAAATAGGGACTCAGGCTTTGCAGCCTGATCTGAATATGCGGGCGCGCGGAAACAATATCATTATTCAATATATGCACATTGTCGAAGGTAACATCCAGGGTCGGCGCCCGCCCTTCGCTCTTCACATAGAAAACCTTGTACATAAAGTTGTTGAACAGGTACTCCTCCGGTTGATCCTTGTTTGGATTGAAATTCACGTAGATCGTATTGGCGCCTACAAGCGATTTGGTGTCGATCACATAATCCAATGTGATCGTATCGCCACTCACCAGCGGTTTCCTTCTCGGCAGTTGGATCGTATGCATCACATTGCTCGCATCAAGAACATACAATTGGATACGCATACTGTCGAACGCCCACGGACTTACATTCTTAAAAGCGATCTTGAATTCCTCGGGTTGTCCCTGGAGGACCGTATCGGTCGCCTTGAATATCACATTCGGCGCCAAAGCCCCCTCCGGCACCGGCGTATAATTCAACCGCCAGCTTTGCAGCTGGTACGGGAGCGCATGGACGGAATCATAGGTCGATAGCTTCAATTGCAGGTTCGGATATAGTTTGGCATTGATAGATGAGATATTCGCGTCCTGTTGCGTCCGGTTCAAATTAAACAGCGGAGTCGAATTCCCCAGCGTATCGATACCGATGACCTGCACCCCAACCGTATCGGTCCGCGGACTGGTAAGGTCTGCCCCCCGCCAGTGGACCATACTCCAGGCGTTGGCCGGACCGAAGACCGGCGAGGTTATATTTCCGAAATAAATCGGTCCCGGACACGTCGTATTGAGCGCGATGGTATCATTCATGGCCTGTGACCATCGCTGCTGAGGTGTAAAACTGTTGTCGTTCTTCTTGTAAATGAATAGGAAAGTCCTGGGAGTATCGAAATTATCGATCATCAACCCCAACGCCTTCAATTTGCTGTAAAGCGTATTGCCGGAACCATACGTCGTCGAGTCGGTCGCCCATTGAGCCGCATATTGGTTCGCACTATAAACGGAGCTGGGAATATTCTTCACCGTTACCCAAAAGCCATTGGGAATACTATCCAGCATTTGCGCCATCTTCTGCCGGTCGGTGGCGTCCTGGTACGTAAATTCGAAATTATACCAGCGGGTCTTCGCGGGTGCAGCACAGTTGGCGGCGATGCTACCGAAACGATTCAAATTATTCGGCGTCATACCAGGATTAGCGGATAGACCGGTAGTATCTACATTCAACCACGGATGGAAGGTCACAGGATCGATAATATTGAATATTAACGAATAGCCCAAACAGGCACTCTGGATCAGCTCATTCCCGTCGATCGTCACACCGAAATCACCGTCGTTGGTATGCTGCCCTCCGTACCCCACATTACGCTGAAAAACATCATGGTCCGTTGTCGTAAAGGTCCATTGCCGGGTGCTGCCCGGCAAGGTGATATTCGTCGCTGTCGAATTCAAATGCTGAAAATAATGCGACTGGTTTGATCCTACCGAGCTATGCGATGGATCGATGTAAACAAAAGAACTGAAATTATACGTTGCCGGACCTCCATTGGTCGGCACCGTGCCTACCCGCCAGTAATATACCACACTGTCCATATACGTGATACCCGGATCGAACTCGATCTCGCCGCCAATGGACGTGACGAATTTCTCCACCTTCAGCGGCGAATTGAAATTCTGGGTGGTATCGATGTCCATCACATATTGCTCGCTCGGCGCTGACGGATTGGCGGTCGACGCCACCAGCTTGCAGGTCGACGTGTTGATAATGGCATAGTTGTAAGGATAGATGGGCGTCGCCTCATCCTGGTAAATATACACATCCGTGGTCACCGAATTGTTGGAATAGGTGGCCTCCGGAATCGTCTGACCCGGATCGATCGAGACCGTGATCTTGTTATCCCCTTTGTCGCGTGTGCTTATAATAGGAGCGAAAATGTCGATTGAATCGGCATAGCGGATGCCCCGTATCTTCTTGTTCAACAACACGGCGGAAGTCCCGTTGGGGTAAGTCCGCGTCACCTGAACGACTACCGAATCACTCACCGCTTTCCCCAGATTGTAAAACCTTGCCTTTATCTCGAAGTTGCTGTTACTGACACTGATGAAAGTTGGATTGATCACCACCTGCGAAGCCTCGATATCGTAGTCGGTGGGGCCCTGGCTCAATTTCAGCGCGGGATCACCATGTATCGTCATTTGTTCCGCATGTTGCCGGGCATAGAAATCCGTCGGCGCAGCCGCCATCAGGGTATTCAGCGCATCCCGCTCCAATAGCCCGATCGATTTGCCGTAGTCGACAGTGGTCATATCCGAATACAATGCATTCAACAGGATGTTCAGATAATTTACGATACCAAAGTGGGTAGCCGCTACAAAAGCGATTGCCCCCCGCTCCTTGGCTAAAACCCAGCCCTCGGATATCGTCGACAACGACGTAGGCCGCAAGGGATCATAAGAGAAAAAGTTCCCGGCATCGCAACCATTGACATAGAACACGGGGTATTTCCCGTTCGTATTGTTGTAGTCCTGGGGCGAATTTAAGTTATAGGCCAACGCCTGACTGGCCGAGTGCCCAAAATAGCAAAACTGGGATATCCCACTCTGGAACAAATTCGATACCACAGTAGTCGGTATCGAAGTAACCGAAGTAGCATTCCCGTCACAAAATATGGTGGTATTATCGCCGCAAAGGGTATCGCTGATCGTCTGCGCATAGGCTGTAACGTATTGGCAAATAATGCTGCCGAGATAAGGCTCGCTGACACCAGTGACGTTCAATCCGTCCTTCATCCACAACCGGCCATCGATCGTATTCGGCGCCGTCTGCTGCACGGACTCATACTCCTTTAGCTTGGAAAGATAGATCTCCACCTCCGCCCCCGACATTACGGACAAGCGGCCGATCGGCGTTACCGGGGTCGGATCCACCCCATTGTTGGCGGAAAGCTTGTTATCCGAAGCAGGAAATCCCATGGTAGGGACCAGATCTTCCTGATCCGCAAGCGGATTATGCTGCTGCTCACCATATGTAACATAATCGGTATAGCACAAACCATGGCCCATGATCAACACATACTGCGGCTTGACGGCCCAGTTTGCCCGCGCATACCGCAAAAAGTTTTGGATGGCCAGCGGATCCTGTTTGATGCCGTAGCCCCATTGATCGATGATCTCTTTGATATCATAGGTCTGCACATTGAAGCTGCCGCCTGTCGGCGAACTCCGGTATGCCTTATAATCGTTCACCGGATTGACCCCATCGTTGGTCCCGTCATTCGTCAACGCAGTATTGTAGATAATGATATAATTTCCCTGATTTCCCGTGACACTCGTATTCTCGAACGTCTTGGTCGTAAGCGTGCTCACATTTTGCACGGTCGACGGGTCCTCGTTGACCAGCACGAAGTTCGTGGTTGATGTAGTACCCGGAAGCGCAAAGGCTAACGTGCTGCCGCTGACAACCGCCGTATACCGGTAACCATTCGTAAGATCATACAGCACAGGCGTAGCCGAACCGGAAATGGCGAAATTCGTGATGTTCAGCAGGTACCCTGCCGGCCGGGCCGGCAGCTGAAAAGAGAAATTGCTCTGACCACCGAAATTGAACAGCCGGGGATAGTTGAGCTCGCAGAAAGAGACCCGCATGATGTCCGTGCTCGCGGCACTTTGGTTGACAAACCCCACCGATACCGACCCCGTGTTGACCGCGCTGGCGGGAACCGGCCATGTCGTCAACGCATCATAAAAACCGTTCATTGCCGTATCCCCGATCGCAGTTCCGTTTACCGTCACCTGCACCGTACGATTGTTATCCGCCGTTCCTGCGGCCCCCCATT
>DASYZH010000284.1:0-3691 GCA_035946435.1 Puia sp.
CGTGGCGCTAAACAGCCGGTTGATCACCGCATCCACCGAATGCTCACTCCCCTTCCGCTGATCCCAGTCTTTCAAGTTCATGAAAAGCGCGCCATAGGAGCCGCCGTTACCGCCGCTTAGGATTCCCGAACCTGCTACGCGCACCACCGAGTTCATCTCCGGTTGCTGCTTGGCGATGTTCACCACCTCGTCGGCGATCCGTGTCGTACGTTCCAGCGAAGAGGCCGGGGGCAACGACACGTCGGCCATGATAAAGCTCTGATCTTCGTTTGGCACAAAACCCGCAGGCGTCACCTTCAGCAAAAACGCAAACAGCCCGATAAAGATCAGCACGACGACCGCGGCTATCCATCGCCGGCGTGCCAAAAAGGAAATAGCGCGTTTGTATTTTCGGGTCGTAGCCTCGAAGCTGGCATTGAAAGCACCATAGAATCGCTGCAGAAAGCCCTTGCGCAACGCATTCTCGTTATGCGGTTTTAAAAGCAACGCACACAAAGCCGGTGAAAGTGTCAACGCATTGACAGCCGAGATCAGGATAGCCACGGCAAGCGTCAATCCAAATTGTTTATAGAACACCCCTACCGACCCCGTGATAAACGTCACCGGGATGAACACCGCCGCCATCACCAGGGTGATGGAGACCACCGCCCCGCTGATCTCGCTCATCGCGCTCAGGGTCGCCTCCTCGGCGGTTGGCACATGTTGATCCAACTTGGCATGAACAGCCTCTACCACCACGATCGCGTCATCCACCACGATCCCGATCGCCAGCACCAGCGCGAAGAGCGTCAATAGGTTGATTGTAAATCCGAATAAATTTAAAAAGAAAAAAGTCCCCACGATCGCCACCGGCACCGCGATGGCCGGGATCAGCGTCGAACGGAGGTCCTGCAGGAAAATAAACACCACTATCGACACCAGGATAAAAGCCTCGATGAGCGTTTCCACTACCTTGTTGATGGAGACATCCAGGAACTGATTGGCTGTGAAGATCATATTCGTGGTCACACCCGGCGGAAAGCTCTTCGCCGCCGTTTCGATGGTCTTCTCGCATTGATTGATCATGGCATGGGCATTCGACCCCGCCGCCTGGAATACCGCGATGACAATGGAAGGATGGTTGTCGGTGGTCGAGGTAACGGAATAGTCCAGCGACCCCAGCTCGATCCGCGCGACGTCCTTCAGCTTCAGCAGCTCGCCGGTCGGCGTCGCCTTGATAATGATATTCCCATACTCCTCCGGCGTCTTAAGCCTCCCTTTATATTTGAGCACGTATTGAAAACTTTGGTTGCTGTTCTCGCCCACCTTTCCCGGCGCCGCCTCGATATTTTGTTGGGCCAGCGCATTGCTGATGTCATCAGGGATCAGCTTATAGGCCGCCATCGCATCGGGCTTTAGCCAAATGCGCATGGAATAGTCTTGTGTGCCGAATGCCGTCACGTCTCCCACGCCATTCACCCGCTTGAGCATCGGGATCACGTTGATGTTGGCATAGTTCTGTAAAAAGGTGCCGTCGAACGATTTGCTGGTGCTGTTGATCGAGAAGACCATCACCATGCTGCTTTGTCGCTTGCTGGTGGTGACCCCGGCCCTGGTGACCTCGGCCGGCAATAGGGGAGTGGCCCGTGACACGCGGTTTTGTACGTTTACCGCGTCGAGATCCGGGTTGGTCCCCTGCTTAAAGAATACGGTGATCGACGCCGACCCATCGTTGGCCGCCGACGAGGTCATATAGGTCATGTTCTCGACCCCGTTGATCTGCTCTTCCAGGGGCACGATCACGCTGTTCAGCACGACATCGGCATTCGCGCCCGGATAAGACGCCGATACCTGCACGGTCGGCGGCGCGATTTCCGGATACTGGGTAATGGGCAACGCGATAAGCCCCAGGATACCCAGGATTACGAGGATTACGGAGATCACCGTAGAAAGTACGGGGCGCTCGATAAAAACTTTTAGTGTCATGGTGTTAGTTCAGATCCTTATAAATTTGGCCCTCAGGCTTTACGTCGGGTTTGATGGCGGTGCCGTCGGCAATGGGGGCGGCCGCTTCATAGACCGCCGTGTCCCCGGGTTTCAGCCCGCCCGTCACGACAAAATACTGACCCGCAGGGTCGACCATCGTGGTGATCTCGACGCTGCTCACCTTGTCGCCGTCTACCTTGTACACGAAACGCTTCCCCTGTAGCTCATACGTGGACTGTTGCGGCACAAGCAGCGCGTTATTGACCGTCACCGGGATGGCCACGACGGCGCTGCCGCCGCTGCGGATCAGGCCCACGGGGTTGGGAAAGGTAGCACGAAAGCTGGCCGCGCCCGTCTGGGGATCGATCAACCCACTTATCGTTTCGACCCGCCCTTTTTCCGGATACTCCGTCCCGTCCGGAAGCAGCAACACTACCTGCGGCAGTTGCTTCAGCTTCTCTTCCACCGTACTGCCCTTATAGGTCCTGGAAAAATCGAGCAGCTGCTTTTCGTTCATGGAGAAGTAAGCATAGATCTTGGATATATTGGAGATCATCGTCAACGGCGACGTGGTAGTGCTGCTCACGAGGCTTCCCAGCTTATAGGGGATCGTACCGGCGACCCCGTTGACCGGACTGGTGACGAGCGTATAACCCTCATTGGTCCTGGCATTGGCAAGGGTCGTCTGCGCCTGTGCGAGCGCCGCCTCTTTTATCTTCAGCGCGTCCTCCGCCGACTTCAGCTCGTATTCGCTGATGATATGCCGGTCCACCAGCGGCTTCGTTTTTTCCACCTGTAGCTTCGCCGTATTGACATCCGCTTCCGCACTGTTGATGGCGGCCAGCGCATTCTTCACATCCTGCTCATACTGCGGCGCGCTGATCTTGAACAACAGCTGCCCCTTTTTCACCGTGGCGCCCTCGTCGATATAGATATGCTCGATATAGCCGTCGATCTTCGGCCGGATCTCGATATTCTGCTGACCCTGCAACGTAGCAGGATACTCCGATTGCAAGATCGTATTATGGGTCGTCATCTTGAATACCGGATACGCCTGGGCGACAGGCGCCGGGTCCTGACTACCACCATTGGGGTTATTCCGGCAACCCAGGATCATCAAAACAAAAGTATACACCAAAAATGCGCGTGTAGTAGAACGTATGATCACTATATATAATTTAAGCTGCCCGAAAATAATAGCTTTTTCGCAAAGCAGGTAAGCTTGTGGCAATTTGTCTGGCCGGTAGTTTGACAAACGGTATTTCCCCGCGATATGCGGGACCGCTGGATTTTATAGGTCCTTTAATAAATTGTCCAGTTGGTTAAAGCTCTGCTCTAATTGTTTGCGGAAGAGCTCCAGCCATTGATCGATCTCTTTCATTTTTGTTGGATTGAAGTGGTAATAGATCTCCCGGCCGGTGCGTCGCTGGCTGATGGCTTCGCATTCGGTAAGCATCCGGATATGTTTCGATACGGCCTGGCGGGTCGTGTCGAAGTGTTCGGCAATGGCGTTGGGTGTCATCGCCTGGGAGGCCAGCAGGACGAGGATAGCCCTGCGGGTAGGGTCCGCTATGGCATGAAAGATATCGCGACGAATGTTATTTGCAACCATATGATTGCAAATATATACGCAACCGACCGGTTGCGCAAATTTTTTTTGGACATAGCACGGAGATCTTCCAAAAGAACAAGCTGGAATGACCTAAAACACCAGCTCCACCCCCGC
>DASYZH010000285.1:0-29968 GCA_035946435.1 Puia sp.
GCCCCTTCATGGAAAAATGATGTACCTCTTCGGCGGGGAAAAAGAAGAGAAGCGTGCGCAACAACTTATACATGGCCGCGAAGATACGCATCGGAAAATTTTTTGTAACTTTGGCCTAGAAAGTTGCATAAACAACTAAAGTCGAATCCCATGCAAGAAGCCTATATCGTCGCCGGTTACCGCACCGCGGTCGGCAAATCCAAACGAGGAAAATTAAGATTCTACCGTCCCGATGATCTGGCCATCGACGTCATCAGGGCACTCCTGGCGTCCGTACCGGGCCTGGACCCTAAAAGAGTAGACGACGTCATCGTCGGCAATGCTGTTCCCGAAGCAGAACAGGGTTTGCAGGTGGGCCGGATCATCGCCGCCCGGGCCGTGGGCATCCATGCTCCGGGTGTGACGGTCAACCGGTATTGCGCCAGCGGACTGGAGACCATCGCCATGGCAACCGCCAAGATCCGCACGGGCATGGCCGATTGTATCATCGCCGGTGGTACCGAAAGCATGACCATGGTGCCGCAAGCAGGCTGGAAGACGGTTCCCGCCTATTCGATCGCCGCCGACGAACCGGATTTTTATCTCAATATGGGCCTCACGGCCGAAGCGGTAGCCAAAGAGTTCAACGTAAGCCGCGAAGACCAGGACAAATTCTCCTATGACTCCCACCAAAAAGCCATCGCGGCCATTAAGAACGGCCATTTTAAGCCCGGCATCCTCCCCCTGACCGTCGAAGAAGTGTATGTCGACGAGAAGGGCCGTCGTGAAAAACGGAGTTTTGTGATGGATACGGACGAGGGTCCCCGCGCAGATACCTCGATGGAGGCCCTTGGCAAATTGAAACCCGTGTTTGCCGCCGGCGGCTGCATCACGGCCGGTAACTCCTCGCAGACCAGCGACGGCGCCGCTTTTGTGATCGTTATGGGCGAGAATATGGTCAAGGAGCTTGGTCTTAAACCCATTGGCCGGCTGGTAGCCTGTTCCGTTGCCGGCGTCCATCCCCGGATCATGGGCGTAGGTCCCATAGAAGCGGTACCCAAGGTACTCAAGCAGGCGGGCATGAATCTCGGCAATATCGATCTCGTAGAACTCAATGAGGCTTTTGCTTCCCAGGCACTGGCTGTTATCCGGAAGCTGGAGCTCGATCCGGCCATCGTGAACATCAATGGCGGGGCCATCGCCCTGGGACATCCGTTAGGCTGTACAGGCTGCAAGTTGACCGTTCAACTGATGCACGAAATGAAAAGGTTGAATAAAAAATATGGAATTGTGACCGCTTGTGTGGGTGGCGGACAGGGAATTGCGGGTATTATAGAAAATCTTAATTAAATGCTACTAAACCCGCTAAAACGGGGGAAAAACGAGCTAAACTCACTCATTTTTAGGAAAGCCTCCCCCCGGGAGGCTTTTTAATTTACTCATATCATAAATAGTTATAACTTGCTTTGTAGTTGAAACACTTACGGAATCTACTAAAATACCATGATTCGAGTTTTTATTACCGATGATCATGAAATCTACTTAGAAGGACTGTCCCTTTTGCTGGGCAAACAAGAAGGCATCGAGGTGATTGGTACGGCTACATCGGGCAAAGAACTCCTGGAACAAGTGCATGATCTGAAAGCAGACATATTGTTACTGGATGTGTATCTACCGGATCTAGGCGAAGAGGAAATTGTGCAGCAGATCAGGGCAGTCCGTCCCGATCTTCGTATCATCTATCTAACCTTACTCCGCGGCACACGCTATGTTCACAAATTGTCGAAATACAATATCCAGGGGTATGTGCTTAAGAACGCTTCCCTGGAAGAGCTACTGCAGGCTTTGCGGGCCGTTGTGGACGGCGGAACTTTTTTCAGCAAGGACATCCATATCGGTGACCGGGATGAAGATTTCCGTAATACCATAACCATAGAAGACAAGCAGATCGATGAGATCTTGTCTCGTAGGGAACTGGAAGTGCTTCGACTGATCTGTAAGGAATTCAGCAATGCGGAGATCGCCGATAAGCTATTCCTTAGTGTCAGCACCGTGGAAACGCATCGTAAAAATCTCATCGCGAAGTTAGGCGTCAACAATACCGTTGGGCTTGTGAAGTTCGCTCTCCGGAACAATTTGATCGACTAGTGAAAGCCGTCCTCCTTTTGCCCCTATTGCTGGCAGGCACCCTCCTGTCCGCCCAACCGGATTCTGCTGCCATCCAGCGGCTTTATTACCGGGCTGCTCATCTCACCGACGCCGACTCCGTGAAATACTATGGCGATTCGCTCGCCCGTCTTTATCCCGGCGGCGTCAATCCATGGATCAACATTATGGTCCTCCGGCTCCGCGGGTGGTATTACGAGAACAGGGGCGAGTTCACGAAGTCGCTCAACAACTATTATCAGGCGCTCGACTCGGCACGGAAACACGATTATCTCGGGCGCCAAACGGAACTGCTGGCCGATCTCGCGGCGGTGTATACCCAGGATATGAAGCAGCCGCAAAAAGCAAAATCCATCTACCAGGAATCGGTTCACATCTGCGAAAAGCTCAACGATCCCCACCTGCTCATCCAGGCCTATTGCAATCTGGGCGCCATCTACAATCGCCTGGGACTTTATGATAGTGCGCTGATCTTTCTTAACGAAGGCATGCGTATCGGCAAGCCGCTGGAAGATTCGGGAAAAGAAAGCCTGTCCGAGATCTATAACAATATCGGCAACACCTACTACTATCAGAAGAAATTCCCCCAGTCGATCGCGTGGTTCCGGCTCAATTACAACCATGATCTCATCACACGGCTACCTTCGCATCTGGCGGATCTTTGGGTGGATGCGCTCAACATGGCCGATTCCTATTCGGAGATGGGCGCTTATGATTCCGCTGAAAAATATGGCCAGCTCTCGCTGCAGCTGGCAACCCAGCAGGATTCGAAAAGCAAACAATCGGATAGCTATCAGATCCTCTCCACCCTGGCCCGCCATCGCGGGGACTATAAAAAAGCCTTCGAGTTTCAAAGCAAATGGTATGCCCTCGATACGGCCCTGGTCAATAGCGAGACGTATAAGGCCATTGCGGAGCTGGAACAAAAATATATGGCGCGGAAAAGAGAGAATGAAAAACTGGTGCTGCAGGCCGAGATCGCCCAGCAGAAATTCCACAACCGTATCGTGAGCATCATGGCCGTGAGCCTGCTGCTGATCGCGATCGCCGCCGCCGTCCTCTTCGTGATCAAACGTAGGGCCAACCAACAGCTGAGCGCCACCAACAACCTCATTGTCCGGCAGAACGAAAAGCTCTCGGAGCTCAACTACGAAAAGAACTCGCTGATCAGTATCGTATCGCATGATCTGAGCACTCCTTTTGCGACCATCAGCATGTGGCAGCAGCTATTGCAAAATGAACAGGAGAACCTCAGCGGAAGCCAGCGCAAGGCTTTGGATCGCATTGGGACAGCTACGCGGTATGGTGAAAGCCTGATCCGGCATATCCTGAATGTTGAAAAGGCGCAGACCAACCAGCACAAGGTGGAGCTGGAGAATTTAGACCTGCGCATTTTCGCCGAATCCGTGCTGGATGAGTTCGGCCCGGTGGCTGCGAAAAAAGAGATCGCCCTGCACCTCGAATGCCCTAACAGGTCGATCTATTTTCTCAGTGACCGCCAGCTGCTCGGCCGGATGCTGGAAAACCTGCTTTCCAACGCGATAAAATATACCACTACGGGCAAGAATGTCTGGATGAGCGTCAGCGAGGAAAAAGATGCGGTCAACATCCGGGTACAAGACGAAGGGGTTGGCATTCCGCAGGAGGAATTGCCGCATCTTTTCTCCAAATACAGCAAAATATCGTCCCGGCCTACTGCCGGCGAAGCTTCTACCGGTCTTGGTTTGGCTATAGTAAAACGCATCTGCGAAGAGCTCAACGGTGAGATCTCCTGCGAAAGCTCGTTGGGTAAAGGTTCGGTGTTCACGGTGGTGCTGAAGAAATAGATAATAAAACAATAATTCGTACGTTATTAGTGTGGTACTAACCCAACCAAATAGCCTGAAGCCATCCGAAATCAGTAGGATGGCTTCGACATTTTAAGGCGATGAGGCCTCAATATTGAGCCGCCGGCGGGAGTCTCAATCTTTGGAGGGGTCGTCCTCCGGCTTCCGGTAGTAGCTCCCCGTTTCGTAGTCGAATTGCTTGATTTTATTGATCTTGTAGTTGGGATCGTAAGTAACGAAAAAATAGAGATAGACGACCCGGCTGAGCCGCATGATCCAGGGTTGCATGAGGATGAGAAAAACGGCATTCAACCCCATCCAGTAGAAGAAGCGATAGTCCTGGGTGGAAAGCCCGACGAGTACCCACCAGACGATGAATGTTGCCACGGAAAAGGCAAGCGACAAGCCATAGCTGACATAGCCCGTTCCATACCAGAAGCCTACCTCCAGCTCGAAGAGCTGCCCGCATTCAGGACAGGTATCCGGCATTTTCAGGGTCTGCCGTAACTTCCAGGGATTGGGTTGGAGGAACATGGGACCTCTGCGACAACGCGGGCATTTCATCGTCACCAGGCTCCAGAGAAAATTGGGTTTTTCTTGTGCAGACATGCGCAAAATTACGGAATTACATCGGCCGATGGTCGATCGGCCCCAGCAGCCGGCGGTCGATAAGCCAGTGGGGCTTACACCGTCCACGTCGTGAGCCCGTGCCCCGTAAAACTATATGGCTGACAGCGACCACCGAGTCCGGCGAGCACCTCCATAACCCGGTATTTGGCGATCCCGGGACAATAGAACGTCATAAAACCACCGCCACCAGCCCCCGAGATCTTTCCGCCCGTCGCACCGGCTCGTCTAGCCTCCTCGTAGATATTGTCGAGATAGGCGTTGGTGATGCCTTCGGCCATCTGCTGTTTTTGGCGGAAACCAAAATCCAGGATCTCGCCGATCTCATGGATCCGACCCATGAGCAAGGCCTCCTTCATCAGTTGTGCCTGATGTTTCAGCTGGTGCATTGCTTCGATCGAGCCCGCTTTCTTCTCCTTGACGTTGCGGCTCTGCACCTCGATGATCCGTGCCGACTCCCGGCTGGTGGCCGTATAGTATAACAGCAAATTATTTTCCAGCTCGAAGAGATATTGCTGTTTCACGCGTAGCGGGTTGACGATGACCTTATCGTCTTTGTAGAATTCCATATAGTTCACCCCGCCAAAGGTCGCCGCATACTGGTCCTGCCGGCCACCCGCCATTCGCAGATCCTGCCGTTCGATATCATACGCCAGGTGCGAAATATCGTATTCGCCCAGCGGTAGCCGTAGCAGCTCCACGAAGGCGCCGATGATCGCCACCACCAGGGTAGAAGAGGTGCCCAGACCGGAACCTGCGGGCGCATCCACAAAGGTCGACAGCCGGAATCCTTTGCCTTTCCAGCCATAGTCCCGGCGGATGCGGTTGTAGACTCCTTTCAGCAGATCCAGCCGGCCGTCGACCGGCAGCTGTTCCAAAGCAACCCCGTTCTCGAACCGCTGCTCCTCCTTGCGATCCATGCCTTGCAAAATAATGGTATCGTCTTCGAGCAGCTCGATGGTAGCGTGGGCATACAGCGAGAGGGTGGCATTCAGGATCGCGCCGCCATACAGATCACAGTAGGGGCTTACATCTGTGCCGCCGCCTGCCAGGCCGATCCGCAAAGGCGCTTTACTTCTGTATATCATAGTAATTGGTTGATGGCTGTTTGCACCCGCGCATAGTCTTCGGGGATGCCGATATCGATGAAAAAGCCGTCTTGTTCGAGTCCGAAGATCCGCCGCGCTTCCAGCTTTTTTTCAAGATAATCTTTTTCGAAGGAGAACACCGCCGGCAAATCCTCCTGTAAAAAACTTTCCCGGTCCAGCGCATAGACCCCCCCATTGATGAGACCCGAACGATAGGCCTGTTTTTCCCGGAACTGGCGCACCCGGCCGTCGCCATCCAGCTCCACGACGCCAAACCGGTCGAAGTCCTGCATGGGCTTCAAACATAGGGAACAATCGGCATCATGCGCTGTATGGAAAGCCGATAAGGCAAAGAGATCGATCCGGAAAAAGGTGTCTCCATTCAGGATCAGCACGGCCGGCTCGCTGGCCAGCGTACATGCTTGCCGGATGGCGCCACCTGTGCCCAGGGGGCTGTCTTCAAGGGATACCGCATAACCGCCGTCCGGGAATTCCAGCTCGAAGAACGCGTCAAAAGCGGCACTTTTATAGCCGAGCGCAAAGATGAACCGCCGGACACCGGCCCGCCGGTAAAAATCCGTGATATAACTGATGAACGGCCGGCCATCTACCGGGGCCATGCATTTGGGCAGATCGGGAACGGCACTTCGCAACCGTGTACCGAGCCCCCCCGCCAGGATGATCGCTTCCCTGATCACCGGCCTCATCGCAGTATCCGTGCTGCTCATGAAAAGAATTGCTCCTCCACTAATTGACAGATAATATGCCCCAGCAGCATATGTCCCTCCTGGATCCTTGGCGTATTCTTCGATGGGATTTCGATGATGTAGTCGCTCAACACCTTCATCTTTCCGCCGCCTTCGCCCGTCATCCCGATGGTAGTGATGCCTTTTTCCCGGGCCGTCTCGAACGCCTTGATGATGTTCGCCGAGTTGCCCGAAGTGGACATACCCACCAGGATGTCGCGGGGTTTGCCGATACCCTTGATCAGCCGCGAATAGATCACGTCATAGCTGAAATCGTTCGCTACCGCGGTTAGATAGGAAGTGTTGCAATGTAAGGCCTCCGACGGCAGGGCATCGCGGTTGATATAAAAACGGCCCGAGAACTCGGCTGCCAGATGCTGCGCATCTGCTGCACTCCCCCCGTTGCCACAAAAATATAAGTGTTTGCCTTCCCGGAACCGGTCAACGATCAGGGTGACGATGTCGCTCACGACGCCGATCAGGCGCTGATCCTTTAATACCTGGTTTTTTACGGCCAGCGATTCGCTGACGATCGCCTGTATTTTATCTTTCATGACCGCAAATATCATGCTTTTATTGTTTCCTTAACCGACGAGGCATATTTCCGTTCGCCGATCTGCTGTCTCCACATGGCATAATAGAGTCCTTTTTCGGCCAGGAGCCCGGCATGATCACCCATTTCGGCGACGACGCCTTTCTCCAGAACATAGATCCTGTCCGCATGCATAATGGTCGAAAGCCGATGGGCGATGAGGATCGTGATCTGATTGCCGTCTTCGGAGATGTCGCGGATCGTACGCGTAATGTCTTCTTCGGTGAGTGAATCCAACGCCGACGTGGCCTCGTCAAAGATCAGCATCGACGGCTTCCGCAGCAAGGCGCGTGCAATGGATAACCGTTGTTTCTCGCCACCGGACAGCTTCAGGCCGCCCTCCCCGATCACCGTATCGATGCCCTTCTCCGCCCGGGCCACCAGTCCCAGACACGAAGCTTTCCCCAAGGCCTCCTGCAGATCTTCGTAGGAGGCCCCGGGATTGACGAAAAGCAGGTTCTCCCGGATCGTCCCGGCAAAAAGCTGCGTATCCTGGGTGACAAAACCTATTTGCCGGCGCAGGTCCTCGAAGTTGATCGAATTTTCATCCAACCCATTGTACCGGATACTACCCTCGAGCGGCCGGTATAATCCCACCAGCAATTTCATCAGGGTAGTCTTGCCGCTTCCGGATGGGCCCACAAACGCGATGGTTTCGCCCTTCTCGACATCGAAGCTGATATGATCGATGGCATTGTGATGCGCCGTTTGATGGCGGAAAACGACATCCTGGAAGGCCAGGCTCCGGACGACGCCAAGCGGCTTGGGATCGGCCGGCGGCAGCTCGGGCGTCTTCTTCATGAGGTTATCGAAATTGATCAGCGATGCCTCCGCCTCCCGGTACGTCAAAATGATATTCCCCAGCTCCTGCAGGGGGCCGAAGATGAAAAAGGAATAGAAAAGCATGGTCGTCACCTCACCCGGGGTAAGCCGTTGCCGGAAGACCAGCCATAACAATAGGAACATGATGCATTGCCGCAGGAGATTGACGAAAGTACCCTGGATAAAGCTCAGCGCCCGGATACTCTTGACCTTGCGGAGCTCCAGGTCCAGGATCTTGAACGTATTCCTGTTGAGCCGTTCCACTTCCTGATCTTTGAGCCCCAGGCTTTTAACCAGCTCGATATTCCGGAGTGATTCGGTGGTGCTGCCCGCCAGCGCATTGGTCTCGTAGGTGATCTTCTTCTGGATACGCTTGATCTTCCGGCTAAGAAGGCTGGTGAGCAGCGAGAGGAGTATCATTCCAAGCACATAGATCGGCATTATCGACCAATGAAGCGAAAAAGAATAGATAGAGACGAAAATGACACCTACGACGATACCAAAAAGGACGTTGATAAAAGAAATGATGAATTTTTCGGTATCCGTACGCACTTTGGTGAGGATACTCAGTGTCTCGCCGCTGCGTTGATCTTCGAAATCGCTGAAAGGCAGCCCCATAGAATGCCGCAGCCCATCCGTAAATATCGTCGCGCCGAATTTCTGGACGATGATCTGCCCGAAATAGTCCTGGAAGGCCTTGGCGATGCGCGAAACCATGGCTACTCCGATCAGGATGCCCAGGAAGTTCGCTACACTCCACATGAATTCGGCCTGGCTGCGGGTGCCGGTCTTATGAAAGACTTTATGCCTGTCGAAGTAACCCGTCTCGAACGGATGGTTGGCGAGCTTGTCAAGGCCCCAATTACCGAAAAAATAGGGGTCCAGCATCGAAAAACACTGGTTGATCGCCGCCAACAACAAGGCCAGGGCGATTATCCACTTATAAGGCTTCAGGTACCGTAGTAATATCTTCATAGTAGAATATACAAAACCAGCTTCCGGCCGGGAAGTTCGGAAAAATGCCGGAAAAAATCTCATTATGGGGCCTGCCCGGTAAGTTTGGCCGGCTTCGGCCTCCCGGGGCTGTAGATCAGCACCAGGGGCATAAATACAAAGGCGAAGACGCCGGTTTGCAAGGTCAGAAAGCTCTGGACCGTGCTGATAGACAAGAGTGCCAGGATAGTAAAACCCGTCTCGGCCGTACGCTTGCGCGCTGCCAGCTCGATCATCAGCCAGCACATATATAAAAGGGCCGCCAGCCCTATCACGCCGTTGCGAACGGCAGTTTCAATATACTGGTTATGGAAGTTATAGTCCGTGAACCCCCGGTATTTGGTATGGGGTATGCCCATGTACATATGCGCATCCCGGTATTTCGCATTCAGCAGGTCCTGGCTGTTCCCGGTGGTGACCCCGAAGATCCAGGCATTGTGCTCGTGCATGATCTCATTGGCATATTTCCATTGCAAAAGGCGAATCGTCGCGCCATTGAAGACGGTGTTCGTGGAAAAAGTATCCTGCTTGACCATGCTGATCTCGCCATGTTCCAGATCCTGGTACCTGTCTTTGACCGGATTGTCCGTGGCCACGATCCATGAGGTTAGCATTACCCCGCCGAGACCGAACATGGCGATGCTGACGTAATCGCGCTGCGCAAAATATCGCTGGAACAGGAAATTGGCGAGCAGCAAAACCAGCAGGACCAATAACAGCTTCGACGACAAAAGAACGATGAACCCTGTAAAGAAAAGGATCAGCACCAGTTGCAAGGTCTTCCGCAGCCACCGCGGCAGTGCCCCGATCTTCAATGGATGGTACAACAGGAATAGCAGGCCGAAGATCATATAAACGGTAAAGAATACGGCATTTTGGCCGATCATGCGCGTAAGGGGGTGATAAAAGAAAAGGTCGATCGACTTGATCTTTTCGTATTGGATCCCGTTGTAGATCAAACAATACATGCAGGCTGCCGTCAGTATCAGGCAATAGCCGGTCATCAGTCGCTGGTAATCTCCTTCGCCGGCGAAAGGGCCGCCGCAGATCACGAATGCAATGGCCACCAGCGATGCCTCTTTCTCCACCGCATGCGCGGCCACCACATGGTTCTGCGTAAAGAACATCCCCACTACGTCTATGAGCACAAAGGCGAAATAAGCCCAAAAGTATTTGCTGGTAAATGCGGTCTTGACTGCCCTGCCCGGTCCGCCTGATATCAGCCGGCAGAGCACAAGCAGCATGATGCACCAGCTGTTCGGGTTAAGTAACGAAAAAACGGTAGTCGCAATAACACCGAGGGTAAGGAAAAAATGGAATTTATTTTGAAGGAACGGGGGTACGTACGTCTCGTTGCTCCGGTCTGCCATGGATTGTCGGAATGATTGAATAAATGGAGAACACAACGATGCAAGATAACTAAAAATTTCGTTCAGGGCCGGAAGCCTTTGCCTGATAGGCGGCGTGGCAGGCGCTCAGGAAACTTTCGTATTGGTCGGTGATCTTTTCCCAGGTATAGTGCTCCCTGATCTTTTCGAGATTGGCGGACCTCATACTGTCCGCGAGCGTCTGGTCCGGCGGCGCCTCCACGAGATGGGTGACATCGGCCGCTTTTGTGAAATAGAGTGCATCCTCGCCCAGGATAGCCCGATTGAAGGCGTTGTCATGCGCGGCGATCAGCGCCCGGCTGGCCATTGCCTCTAGCAGGGAGGGATTAGTGCCGCCGACGCTGTGACCATGGAAATACAACGCAGAAAAAACCTTCATCGTATGGATCTTGGCGGCATCGTAGATAGCACCCGTAAACAAAATGCGCCCATCCTGCCTGAATTTTTGTTGTAAATAGGCGCCGAAACTGTTCGCCGTATTGCCCACCACCAACATCTTCCTCGTGGAATTGCTTGCGCTGTAACCGTCCAGCACCGTTTCAATATTGTTTTCGGGCTCCATCCGGGCCATGATCATGTAGTAATCCCCGGGTCTCACGCCGAAGGGCTCGAGCAGGGCGACGTCTTCATTGTCGAATATTTCCGCGCCATAGGCGATGTATTCGCTATCGATATGGTATTTATCAAAAAGATACCGTTGGATAGCAGGCGAATCGGCAATAAAGAAATTGCAGTATCGTACGGCAAGGCGTTCCGCGTATTGGAGAAAACGGCGCACGGGCTTCGAATACTTCGTCCGCTTCCACTCGAGACCATCCATATTGATGACGGTAGCCATCTTGCTCCGGAAAAAGCGTCCCCATACGCTGATGCTCGTATAGCCAAGGATCAGCAAAAGATCGAACGAACGTTTGCCTGCATCCCGGATACAATTGAGATCATAGATGAATTGGCCGGCGGTGCCCAGTGCTTTCTCCGGATCATAGCAGTATACGATGTGGACATTGCGCCAGGTATCCTCCTGCCAGTAGTGGTCATGGGAATTGTACACGTAGACGTCATGGCCACGGTCCGCCAATGCCGTGGACAGATATTCGGCGAGCTGCTCGAAGCCGCCGTACCGGTTAGGTATTCCCCGCGTACCTATGATGGCGATCTTCATGTTGTCTGAGTCAGGGTTTCAAAAAATTTACGGGCAGTACCCGGCCAACCGTATCTTTCTGCCACCGTTTTCGCAATGCGGTCCAGCCGCTGCTGGTCAACGGGTCTTTCGAGCATTTCCGCAAGCTTGTCCCGGAAGCGGTCATATTGCGACGGATCGATGCTGTCTTCCCCGAAGAAGGTATAATCGCTCATGGCCGTGGCATTGGAACACAGCACCGGCACCCTGGCGGCGGCTGCCTCGAGCGGCGGCAGCCCGAACCCTTCGGCGCGCGAAGGATAGACGAAGAGTTCCGCCGCGCGGAAGATATCCTGGATATCTTCGTCCGCTATGCCCGAACGGATCACCACGTGTTCATGCGCCTCCGGCGGTAGCTGCGCCATTACCGCATCGAATTCGGGCGCCTCGATATCCTTGTGTCCCAGCAATACGAGTGAATAGCCGCGTGTATACAGGCCAAGTTCCAGAAAGGCCTTTAACAGGAGCGCATGATTCTTTCGCGGTTCTATGCGGCTGACATAAAGAAGATATTTCCGGAAACCAAACCGCTCCTCTACCTTGCGCTGTACGGCTGCCTTTTCATAGGGCAAAAAGAAAGGGTCGATGACGCCGCTGGGTATCACCCGCACCTTTTCCGGCGGGAGCCGGAAATGCTTTTCCAACGCCTGCTTGGAATAAGCGGAAACAGTGGTCACGATATCGGCCCTCCTGGCCGAGAACCGAAAGAACATACCCTTGACCACCCGGTAAAGAAAGGGGAAATCCTGCGGGTAATCCTTGAAAAGGATATCGTGGGTAGTAACCACCTGCCGGCAATTCCTCACGGGGGGACAAATGTATTGAAAATGAGCCCAATCTATTTTGTGTTTTCGGATAAGCCGCGGAATATCGATCAGAAGCCGGCGCATGGGCGAGTGGCTTTGATATTTAAGATAGTGAACGCGTCCGCAGTTTTCGGGAAAGAATTTTTTTAGGTTCTCGGTATCGGCGGCGCCGATATAAAGCTCCACCTCCGGCATTAATGCCAGCCTGGTATATATGCCTTGAATGAACGGTCTGGTGCCTTGGAATTTTCCGTCGAATACATGTGCATCAACAAACAATCGAATGGGGCCATGAAGGATCATATTAGATTCAAATAATGTGTTTTCCGGGGTCAAAGATAATTCATTGGGCAAATTGGCCATAAAATTTCAATGACTATAGAGGCCAATACATCTAAAAACGAATAATGTGTCCGCCCCCGGATCGGCGTCAAGGATTAGGCCGTGAATGATCGATACTTTCTTTACTTTTGCAGGACTAAGGAGCACGCATGCAATAATAAACAAATATGTTTCTAAGAGTCGAGTCTTACAAGCGGGGAATAATCTTATCGACGGTCTTCAATGTTTTCAATAAGGGATTGGTTTTCGCAAATAGCCTGGTCGTCGCCTATTTCTTTGGGACTCAGTTGAACACGGATATATATTTTTTTGTTTATGCCTGTCTGATCCTTTTCGTGGGTTTTATATCCGGTCTCAATTCCACCGTACTTGTTCCTGAATCGATGCGCATCAGAAAACAGGAGAACGAGCGTGCAGCGATGGAATTCCTCAATTTCTTCCTATATGGCTATCTGCTGCTGACTATGCTTTTGGTGCTCATTTTCTTTATGGATCCCGTAAGTATATTCGCTCATCTTTCGAAGTTCACGCATCCGGATCTGGCCCGGAACGCTTCCATCCTGTATCTTTCGCTTCCCCTTTTTATCCTCATGGCCCTAACGACCATGCTAACGGATGTCCTGGCCTCCTACAAATATTTTACCATATCGATGATCGTTGGGATCTTCAATGGGCTTTTCTCCATCCTCTTCATTTTCTTTTTTCACCGCTCGCTCGGCATCCTGAGCATTCTCACGGGTCTGCTCTCCTCTTATTTCATCAACCTCCTGATGCTCCTTTACCTGATGAAAAGACAGCTGAACTGGAATTTTTCCTCCGTCAAGGGAAAGATCGGGAAGCGTATCTGGAAGAATATCGGTTTTGCCCAGGCCGGCAATATTACCACCACGCTCTATTCTTACGCACCCATGTACCTCTTTAGTGGGGTCAATGTGGGGACGATCACCGCGCTGAGCTTTGCGCAACAGATCGCGGGCATGCCCACCACCCTGATCACCAACCAGGTCTCCACGGTGGCCGGTATCAAATTAAATGAGCTGCACGCGCTTGGGGAGGCAAAAAAAATGGACGAGATCTTTTTTACGTCCACCGACTTCCTGCTTTTCATCTTGATGCCGATGAGCGTCCTACTGTTCCTGTTCCCCCGCGAAGTCGTCCTCCTCCTTTTCAAAAGAGGGGCGTTCGATCTCCAATCGGTCACCCGCTGCGCGCTGTTTTTAAAGTACCTGGGATTGCTGCTGCCGATGCTGGCGATCAATACCCTTGGCGCCCGGCTGTTCATGGCTACCCACAAGGTGAAACACGCCTTTTGGTACCAGATCGTACTCAACCTTTTCCTGGTGGTGCTCATCTACACGGGGGTCAAACTGTTCGATGTGTATGGATACCTTTGGGCCATGCTGTTCATTTACCTGCTGAGCACCCTGCTGCAGTACTACCTGTTCCGGGCCTGGTTCCGGAATATCGACTACGCCAGGGTGTTGGTGAGCTTTTTCAAGCTGCTTGTCCTCAATGCCGTGATCGGCTCGATCGTACATTTCCTGGTTCGCTTTCTGATACCGGGACAGGGCGCCATCGTCACCCTGCTTTTTGGTTCCTTTGCCTATTTGATTATCTTGCTGCTGACAAATAGTCTTTTTAGGCTTAATTCCGAGTTGCTCGACCTCACGCACCGGATATTACGATTACGACTGAATTAACTATTATAAACCTGACACAATATGGAATTCAATGTTCATAAGATCGATTGGACCGAAGAGAAAGTAAAGAATTTCTGGAATTTTCACAATAATTATCCCGCGTTCGAAAATCTCTGGTTCTCGAAACAGGTGGGGCGGGAGATCATTTCTTTCACCCGGAAATTCGTTGAAATAAAGGGCGCAGTGCTGGATTATGGTATCGGTAAGGGACACCTGACGGGTTATCTCATGGAAAGTGACAATATAGAACTTTATGGTTGTGACTTCTCCGATGATACGGTGGTGAACGTCAATCGTCAGTTCCAGTCCCAATCGGGTTTTAAGGGTTGTTCCCTGGTAAAAGGATTCCCTTCCTCTTTCCGGGAAGGACAGTTCGATATCGTTTTTCTGATAGAAGCTATCGAGCACCTCACCGACGACTATTTATTGCCGACGATCGAAGAGATCAGGAGGGTCCTGAAGCCCGGCGGCTCGGTGATCGTAACGACCCCAAATGACGAAGACCTCGACCTTCAGGATGTCATATGCCCTGATTGCGGCTGTGTTTTCCATCGGGTACAGCACGTAAGAAGCTTTAATACCGATAGCCTTGGGGGCCTCATGCAGTCCTTCCAGTTCGAGAAGACATTTTGCGGCGCCGTTAATTTCGGCGATTATAAAGGGAAGGTGTTGCTCAAAAAGATCCGGAACGCCTTGCGGCCCCTGATCGGCTCCGATTATAAGGCCCCTCACCTGGTTTATATCGGTAAAAAAGCCCAATGACCTTTCATTTCACATACGAGCTGTCTCCGGAGCAAAAAGAGGACATCAGGTCATTTTACGATTCGCTCGATTGGGTTACCCTGGAACAATATCCGGATTTCGCTGCTTTGGGAAAGGGCAATTTCACCCATTGCTTTTTCATGGCAAGAGAAGAGAAAGCGATCGTCTGCTGGGCGATCATTACGGAACGCAAGGCCAGGATATTCCGCTTCGCCCATATCCAATTCGGACCTCTATTCCGTGATCCGGAAGACCTGATCGCCTCCCTGCAGCAGATCGACAGACATTACCGTGAGAAAGGCGACATCTTTTTGACCGTACAACTGGCCCTGCCGACCGGCGCGACGGCCGATTATATCGAATACAAGCTCAATCGCGACCGGAAGATCAGGTCCTATTTTGATCGGGAAAACTGGTCATCGCTCGTTCTTTCACTGCAGCCGGCCGAAGAGGAGATCCGGAGGAATTTTTCAAAAGGACACAAAAGCGATCTAAAAAAGGCCGAAAAAAGCGAAATTTCCATTACCTCTTTATCCAACTTTGAGGAGCTGGAAGCCTTTTGCCGGGTCTTCAATAAAATGAACAGGGAGCGCGGACTGGCCGTAGATGAGGAAGGGAACCATGCTTTTTTCAGGGACCTTTACGGATTCCTGCAGGAGCAGCGGAAAGGAGATTTTCACCTCGTAAAAGACAGGACCGGCCAGGTGCTCGGCGGGATCGTGATCCTCTACCAGGGGCATACGGTACGCTATTTTAAAGGTGCCTCCGATCCGGCCCAACGCCAGCTGCCGATCCTTCACCTGGCGATTTGGGAAGGGATCAAAAAAGCAAAGGCCCTCGGGTTCCGTCATTTTGATCTTTGGGGCTATAACCATTTCGTGACCGAAAAGGATCAGGTCTTTTTTATCAACCGGTTCAAAAAAGGATTTGGCGGAGAGTACCTGTTTTACCCGAAAAAGATGTACTTCATATACAGGCCCATGATGCACCGGCTATACAAATGGTCGGTTAAGCTGTACCAGCGGATCAGGTAGGGCTGTCATTAACAGACTTAAAATTATTTCCTTCCATGTGCGGATTCGCCGGAGTATTCAATCTTTCCTTTTCCGTTGCCGCGCCGGAGATAGCCGGTGTCGCCTCCCGCGTCTCCTTTCGCGGGCCCGATAGCTGCGGTATCCGCCTGTATGACCACCACCTGCGGGAGAGCGACCGGGGCAACAATGCCGTATTCTTCAACCGGCTGGCCATTATCGATCTGGATGCAAGGTCCGACCAGCCATTCAGCGATGATCGCTATGTCCTTTTGTTCAACGGAGAGATCTATAATTACCGGGAATTGAGACAGACCCTGCAGGCCATGGGATGCACGTTCCATACACAGTCCGATACGGAGGTCCTGTTCCGCGCCCTGCAGCGGTGGGGCGCCGATGCCCTGTCCAGGCTAAACGGAATGTTCGCCTTTTGCTGGATAGATAAGGTCGACAAACGTTTCCTGCTGGCCCGCGACCGCATGGGCATCAAACCCCTGTACTATCGCCAGCGGGGAGGGGCCTTTGCTTTCGGCTCTGAGCTCGATTCCGTATTGCGTCTGTCGGGCGACGCAGGGGAAATAGACCCGCACGCCGTCGGGATGTATCTGTGGATGCAATTCATCCCCACTCCTTATACCATCATCAAAGGGGCATATAAGCTGCCTCCCGGTCACTATATCACAGGGGACTGGCCGCAGCTGGAACAGGGACAGGAATTGCAGAGTCGTGCATTCTGGGATGCATACGACCAGGTCCCGGGCCAGGGAAACCTTGGTCCGGAAGACGCCGAACCCATCCTGGTGGATACCCTGTCCCGTCAGTTGGTCGCGGATGTGCCCCTCGGGCTGTTCCTTAGTTCGGGTGTCGATTCTTCCCTTTTGGCAGCACTCGTTAACAAGCATTTTTCCGGGTCGAAGGCCTTTAATTTCTTCACGGTGGCGTTTGGCGAAGCAACCTCCTCGGACGAAAGCAGGGACGCCGCTGATCTCATCAGCGGGTTTGGCAACCCTGGTCTCGTCAGCCATACCCTCACCATCGACTCCTCGTCCATCGGCGCCCGTTTGGAGCATTTGTACGATTATTTTGACGAACCTTTCGGCGACCCCGCTTCCCTGTTGAATTGGGTCATCTCTATAAAAGCCAGGGAATTCGTGACCGTGGCCCTTTCCGGCGACGGCGCCGATGAAATGTTCTGGGGATATGATCGCTATGCACAATGGAAGAACCCCACCCTGCACCTGACACAACAGCTTGCCGTGAGCGCGCGGCTGGGAGGTCTCCTTAAACCCTTGTTGCCCGGCGGCTATCGAAAGACGAAAGCGATCCTGGAGTTGGAACCCGATCCGCTCCGGCGTCATTTCGCGCTGTTTCTTTCCCCCGCCCTCGGCCATCTCCTGCAACAACCCGTGTGGGACAAACCCATCTGGGCCCTGCAGGGGATCGAAAAGATCGAACGGCGGGAGGATCTGGTGGCATGGCTGGACATCAAAACCTATCTGGCCGATGCCATGCTCCACAAGGTCGATAGGGCCAGCATGGCTGCCAGCCTGGAAGTGCGTGTACCCTACCTGGATAATAAAGTAGTGGATTATGCGCTGGCGCTTCCCTGGCGGGAAAGATCCAATTCTTCCTTCGCGCACAAGGCGGTGTTGAAACAACTCTTGCAACGTCTCGCACCCCACTACCGGATCGACAGACCCAAGAAGGGATTCAGCTTTCCCCTGGATAGCTGGCTGCGCTTCCAGTGGCGTGATCAGGTACTCGACCTGGTGAACCGGCCCACGCTCGAAGCCCTGGGGCTGGACAACAACCTTTATACCGACATCGTCCGGCGATACTATGCTGGCGATAAAAAAAACTATATTGCCGTCTGGTACCTGTTCAATCTCGCGCTCTGGTACCGGAAATATAACAATTTCACCTGCTTGCGACCGTCATGAAGAAATATCTCGCCATAACCATCGATGTCGAACCCGACTGCTCGCCGGACTGGCGCTATTCCGATCCGCTGACATTCAGGGGAGTGGACACCGGCATCGCCCGGCGTCTTCACCCGCTCTTCGAGGAGTTCGGTATCGTCCCCACTTATCTCCTGAATAATGTCGTGCTGGAAGACGAACCCAGCGTGGCCGTCCTTAGGAACCTACCCGGAAAATATGAGTTAGGCGCCCATCTGCACCCCGAGTTCATCGAACCCGGCCGGCGTTTCGACGACTACGCGGGAAAAAAAGGCGAAGCCAACTTGTGCTTTTATCCGCCGGAGATCGAATCGGCGAAGATCGGCAGCATCACCGCCCTGTTCGAAAAAGGATTTGGCTATCGGCCTACGGCTTTCCGGGCCGGCCGTTACAGCGCCGGGGTCAATACCATGAACAGCCTGCGCCGTCATGGATACCTCGTCGACACGAGCGTGACACCACATCTCTGCTGGAACGATGCTTCGCGCGAACAGCCGGTAAATTTCACAACGGCGCCCGAACAACCCTATCTTATGGCACAAGATCGCGTCGTCGGGGAAGACCCTTCCGGGAACCTCCTGCAGGTTCCCATCTCCATTGCCCTGTCAAAAAGGAATCCCTGGCGAGAGCTATTGTCATCAGGGGGCGGTCTGATCCATCCTTTTCGTCGTACCAAACCGGTATGGCTACGACCCCATTACTCCACTGCGGCGCAGATGATCGGCGTTGCACGACAATATTTTCAGACGTATGCACAACGGGATGCCGTCGTCCTGAACATGATGTTCCACAACGTGGAGGTCCTTCCCGGTCTCAGTCCCTACACCAGTACCGAAACGCAGTGCCGGGATTACCTGGAACAGCTGAGACAATTTTTTATCTTCTGCCGGCAGGAGAATTTCAACTACACCGGTCTCAGCGGTTTGTATGAGGTGTTTAAACAAATGAGCTCATGATTATCATGATCACGGCTTCCCTGCCTCCGCTGCCTTCCGGGGGTGCGGAGCTACAAGCGCTTCACCTGGCGGAACGGCTTAATAGCAAAGGCGTCTCCGTCACCTTCCTGACTCCCGGAAAAGGCGCCGTAAGAGGTCCGGCGACCCTGCAGGGTCTGCCGGTCTATCGATTCCATTCCATCTTTGGCAGGGCCTTTGAGTTCATGTCCCGTCGGAAGAAAAAGGGGAAAAAAGGACCGACCATTATCGAGTATGACGATAAGAAGGAGGTCGTGGATCGGATCGCCAGCAAAGTAGGATGGCCTACCGTTGTTTATTACAATATCTTTTTCTGGCATTGTCTCCTGTTCCTGTGGCCCCGGCGCCGGAAGGTGGATATTATCCATGCGCATACCATGGAATGGTCGGCCATTGTGGCTGCCCGCCTCGGGAAGATGCTGGGAAAACCGGTCCTTATAAAAGATTCCACCATGAACGGTTTTGCCAGCCTCGCTCGTTTTCCCGCCGGCGGCCGGCTGCAACGGATCATCATCGGCAAAGCGCATTTCGTTGCCATGACGGCAGCTATCCGCGCGAATTTGTTGCAGGCCGGCGTCCCCGCAGAGAAGATCAGCCGGATCCCCAACGGCATCCCCATACCGCCGCAGCACCTGTCCGAAGAACGCCCGGGCGACCCGCCGCGAGTGCTGTTCGTCGGCAATCTCTATCAGCAGCCCGCCAAAGGCGTGGACATCCTTTTAAAGGCCTGGCAGGAAGTAGTTCGGGAGCATCCTACGGCGGTATTGGACCTGGTAGGGGATGGCGACCTGCCAGCTTACAGAGAATATGCCCGCAGCCTGGGGATCGATGGTACCGTTTATTTCCACGGCCGCCACTCCGAGCTTCAGGCGTATTACCGTACGGCAACTATGTTTGTATTACCATCGCGCAGAGAAGGCATGTCCAATGCCTTAATGGAAGCCATGCTGAACGGCCTTCCCTGCGTGGCGACCGACATTTCCGGTAACCAAGACCTTATCCGGTCGGGCATCAACGGGCTCCTGGTGCCCGCGGCGGATATCCGTGCGTTGGCGCAAGCCATCGGCTATGTGCTTGCGCATCGGGACGAAGCCATCCTCATGGGACAAAAGGGAAGAAAAACGATCCTGGAGGGGTTGGATATCGATATCATCGCCAACAGGTATATTGCGCTTTACAAAGAGCTCACGGCTATTTCTTGACGATAGACTGGCTGAGAAATTTGACCGATCCCGGCCTGTCTTTAGGATGTACCCACAATCCCACCTGGTATCTTCCGGCGGGCAGGAATTCCTTGGACACTTTCGCCAGAAATCCTCCGTTGTCCAGGTTGAAACCATTATTGTAATGTGCGGTAAGATCGGTGCGTTTGTCCGTTTGAGTTCGGGCAATGTACACAGCATTATCCATTTTGAAAACGAGGTCGATCGTGCTTCCGGCTACTTCCTTCATTTTACGGATCGCCCAGCCGGATATGGAAAGATATTCCTGCTCATCATCGAAATGGTCGATACCGGCGAGAAAATCACCGGAGGGTGGCAAGAATACCGCCCTCGTAGGGATCACCACATCGTCGCTGCCGATCGTCACGGTAGGGCCGGTGAACATCAGGCTCTTTTTCCTGCCATTATCCCAGGTCTGCTCGATCCCCAGCATATACTTATCCTTGATCAGCTGGTCCTCGGGTATATTGGCGGTAAATCCGGAATAGAGGGCCCAGGGCTTTTGGGAGTCAGCGGCCACATCTTTTCTTTTCCTGACATCGACAGTGAACCTGTAGGTCCTCGTGTCGCTGCGGAGGATGATATGGGTGGTGGTCTTTCCGGGATCGGTGACTTCGGGATACGCCCATCCATCGATATAGATCCGGCCCTTCCAGGTCACGGCTCTATCGACCTTGTATTTCAGATCGACATCTCCCTGCTGCTCCCGGGCCATGGGCGGTAGCTCCTCGATCTTATAGCTGCTTCTCAGCAGCAAATAATGGTCGGTATAGATGATCTGTCTTGCGGTATCCCCTCTGTGCCAGCTGACCAGCCCTAATTCGTAATCCCCGGGAGGCAGCAGGCTCTTTGCCGTTACGGATAAGAATTTCGTAGCCGAATCGCCCGCCGCCTGCCGCTCCACCGGTAATTCGAAATAGTTGTCTCTCGATTCCAGCACCGGCTGGATCAGCAGATCGCTGTCCGCCTCTTTTTTCCTGAAGGCCCAGCCTCTCAGCTTGATAAATTGGGAGAATGTCTGAAACTCGTCGATCCCATATCGCAGACTATCCCGCGTTGACAGGTGCGGAGCGGCAGCGACAGGCCGATACCGGTCGAACAGCCCGGCGATACCCAGGCTGTCGGTCCTTCGCTCCCCGGCCCCTTCTCCACCGAAAGTATAAAAGGTGCTGACCATGACTACTTTTCTTATAAATCCCTTTCCGACGGAATCGGCCTGTATCCTGATCTTCCTGATGTTGGGCGTGAGATGCCCATTCGCCTGCATCAGCAGCTGGAATTCCTCTTTGTCGTCGACATATTTATTGACAATAATGCCATCTTCCAGCACGGGCCTGCTGATACGGTAGGTATAGCTGCTGTCGTTGTCGAGCGTAAGCGTGATCTTTAGACCCGGTGGCTGATCCAGCACGCGCCCGAGACGTCCAGCCCCATCGTACCGGATAAAAAAACGGGAAAACCGGAGACCATCGTTCTGCTTGATCGGAATGTCCTCACCCAACCGTACGTCAACGGTCTCTTGCCCCGCTGCGGTCAGACGATGCCGCCTGGCATTTTTGAGTACGAGCTCTCCGTCGATCTCGGTGAGGGCATCCCAGCCGTTCAGCAGGGCCAGCTTGGTCCTGGCTTCGTCGAAAAAAGGAAAGTGACCGTCCATGCTGTCGAAAGACAACAACACCCGATCGGGGGCCTGCAGAGACGTATATTTTTCATAGTTGAGACTGTCCAGCCAGCTACTATAGGCACAATAGGATTGGATGACGGGACGGGGGGCGTAGCGCAGACCGTTGAAATAGATCTTGGAAACTTCCCAGGGAATGATATCGGCCGAAAGGCCGCCGATGGCCCTCCTTAATTCATTGTCGGGGTTATTTACCTTGCGTTCCAGTTCTGCCGAGACCCTATTGTACTTCCACAGCTCGGACAGGTAGGTCCTGACGTCCCTCGCCTTGATCGAAAAATAGGAAAGGTCCGGCAGGCGGGAATATGGCCTGTTGCGCTTGTTCGGTAAATTTACTGCCAGTACCGAAAGGGCCAGGACGATCCAGCAGCACAGGATGGAAACCTTCTTCCAACGGTCGGGATAGATGTACAGATAGAAAAAGGCCGTGACTAGCGGAACGATGCCGAAGAAGCGAACGATCTGCCCGTCGTCCGTCCGTATGAAGCCCGACTTGAAATAGACAAATGCCGTCAATCCGATGACGGCACATACCACCAGGTCATCGGTCCTTTTCAATAGTTCGCGTTTCAGCACGAGGAGAAACAGCAGGCAAATTATCCAATACAGCAGGCAGATGGCAACTTCCATCGCAAGATGCAAAAAGAGCTGTTCTTTATCATCCGGCGGTTGGAACCTGGCCTCGCCGTAATGAGCGGTGAAGTGCAGGCTGCCTGTAATATAGCCCCGGATATTCACATGCAGTAAATTACCGGCCACCCAGGCAACCAAAAGAAATAAAAGCGCCGACCAGATAAATTGCTTTCCCGTGAGTTTTCGCCGCGCGAACCCGTAAATAAGGATCGACAGGAAGAGTACCATCCCCAGGATCCCTATATCCGCCCTGCAATAAAAACCGATGACTGCCAGCAGGCCCGCCTGCGCCAGGTACGTGAACCTCGAAGGCTCCCGCAGAAAGGCCAAGAGATAGAAAAGAAGGATAAGAAAGAACCAGTCCGCCATCCCCAGATGCATATTGATAGTAATGGCCAGGAGCATAAAGGCGACCACTCCGACATGGAAATGATCGCGGAGGATCTTCCGAAACGCAAAGAAAAGCGTGACAAGGAAGTAGAGATCGAAAAAAAGATAGGTTGAAAGACCTACGGCAATGGGCAGCCTGGAATCCAGGATCCCCAATGGGCCGTCGGCAACGACGATATCCTTCCCGAATATCAGCCGGTATTTGCGCGCAAGGTGAAGCGCTATCTCAGCGGATGGGCCGGGGCCTTGTCCGGGATAAAGAAAAAAATGAGGGGGGAAGAGCAGCAAAACGAAGAGCGCTGAAAGAATGTATTGAACATAGATCTTAGTTTGGGTGCTCATACGATTTGATCTCCAAAAGTAAGATTTTTGTTCCATCGGCGGTTCCGGAAGGATATTTTGTATTTTTACCGGATATCAATGTCGGATGTCATGGCTGAACGCAATCTGCTTTTTTTTATCTTCCGTTTGCATGGAGGCGGGGCCGAGCGTGTGGTATCGAATCTAAGTATGGATTTTGCCAGTGAGTACAATATAAAGATCGCGGTATTCGATCGCATCGAAAAGGTATATCCGTACAAAGGCGAGCTTATCCGTATCCATCTTCCTTTTTCCGATACTACGGCGTCCAATAATTTTCTCAAACGTGGCGTCCGGCTATGGGACCTGGTCCGCGAGCTTCGCAGGATCAAAAAACAGTATGCCATCGATACGACGATCAGCTTCGGTGAGCCTGCCAATATCATCAATGCGATGACTAACCGAACCGGTAAGACGGTGCTGAGCGTAAGAACACTTTTGTCCAAGGAAATGGACACTTCGGCAAAGGTCGGGACCCTACGCTCATTTATCCGCCTTTATTACGGCAGGGCGGACCAGGTGATCGTCCCTTCGAAGGTGGCCGGCCAGGACCTGGTGCAGAATTTCGGCTTACCTCCGGACAGGGTGAAAGTCATTTACAACTATCTCGATAAGTCGAAGGTGGATCGTGCCGGGGCGGAGGAGATCGATGACCCCTTTCTCCGCCGGCTTTTTGAGCAGCCCGTACTGCTGAACGTGGGCCGGATCACTCCCGCCAAAGGCCAATGGCTTTTGCTGGAGCTGTTGCCGAAGATCCGGGAACAATATCCGGATTGGAAGCTGGTGATCATCGGCGAGGCAGAGAAAGAAGAGGATTTGAAAGAGCGGCTGGTGGCCAGGGCGCGTCAGTTGTTCTTGCAGGTTTATGACAGTACCGTGGATGAGCCGCCGGCGGAATTGGATCATCAGGTGTATTTGCTGGGCTATCAGGCCAATCCTTACCGATTCATGCGGCGGAGCCGTATCCTGCTGTTTCCGTCCGTATTCGAGGGATTCCCCAACACCATGCTGGAGGCCATGCAAAACGGGCTGCCCGTGATCGCCGCGGATTGCCAATCCGGACCCCGGGAGATCATGGCTCCCGATTCGGACCTGGCGGGTACTACGCGTGTCAAGGAACTTACACCTTACGGTATCCTTTGCCCGCCACTGCCCTCCGGCGACATCGAAACCCCTATCGCTCCGGAGATCATCGCGGAGTGGACCTCCGCATTGCTATGGCTGCTGAAAGACCGTGCATTACGGGAAAGCATTATTGAAAAGGGCCTTGCCCGGGTAAACGATTTCAATCGCGGGCATATTCTGCAACAATGGCGCGAAAGCATGGGCTAGTCTGCCGGGGCGGCGGGTGGCAGGGCGGGGTCTCTGCCTTCCTTTAGGTTCAGGAACATGAACAGCTCGAAGATCACTACCAGCGAAAGGAGCTCGAACCAGTATTCCATTAAAAAGAAGGCCAGTATCCCCAGAAGCATGTACCGGCCATAGGAAAGCCTGCGATATCGGCGGACAAAAAACCCCAGATACGTAAGTACAAATAGTAAAAAGCCGATGAAGCCATACTCCCCCAACAGCTGGTTGTATATGGAAAACGGAAAGTTGAGCACGGAATGGCGCGATGCATCCATCTTCGCATAGGTGAGATACGTCTTGAGATGGTTATACCGGAATGCCTGGGCAACGTAATTATATTTTTTCGGATAGCTGCCCTGTACACCCGTACCGGCCAGCCGAAAGGCCAGCTTCGAGGAGAAGTTCCCCGTCCCGGCTCCAAAGAGGAAATGAATGGGGGTCATTTTTAAGAAGTAACAGGTCTGTGCAAACGAAATTAACTTCCCCGGTTTGCTCAAATAGGCCTCTATGGAAACAGAGGGATAGATTGCGGAATCGTCAATCTCCTTCCTTTCGATACTGTCGATCCTTCCGGCAGAAGCCTTCTCGATCGGCTTTTCATCGAGGGTAAAGAAGTTGCCCAGGGCCTTTTTGAGATCCCCATGTCCGACCTTATAAAGATTGGAGTCGACGGCTACGGGAGGGGCATTGGGCTCCGGTTTTCCCGAGGTGTCCTGTGCGATCTCAGCGCGCAAGGAACGCGACGCGAACGCAGTATCCTTGTTAAGGACGTAGAGCTGCACAAAATAATTGTGGATATACTCCCGGTTCTGCGCGGAAACCAGCAGGTAAAGGATGCCTATGGAAATTGCGGTGGCCAGGCAACGCAAGCGCAATTTTTTTGATCTTACCGTCAGGACCATGGTCACAAGCAATGCCACGGTGAATATAAAGGTCGTATTGCTCGTACAAATCACAATGGCGAGGCCGCAAATGATCATGAAGGGTATATCCCGTTTGTAAACAAAGAAGATGAGGCCAAGGCAACAAATGGTCGCATTCGCCGTGGACGTATCGAAGGTGATGCCGAGTATCGCATCCCCGGCAGAAGGATGGAAGATCGAAATATCGCTTCCCTGCCCCCAATAGGTAAGCGAACTCGGATGGACGATCAAAAGTGTCAGAAAGAATAGGGAGACAAGAAAGTTGAGGAAATAAAAGAGTTTGATCGTATTGTACAGCTTGGCCGTCGTATTCCGGTCGACATGCAGCCTGATCGTGTGGATGGCCAGCAGACAAAGCCCCCACTGGAGCATCCCCATGCCGAAACCAAGCAGGTAATTGAAGCTGTAATTCCGGGTGATGAAGAAGTATTTGATGATCTCGATCCCGATGATGAGGGCATAGAAAAGCGGCAGTCTCGATTTCCTGAAGGATAATCCAAAACGAAAATCCCTGTCCATCAGGACAATTAAAAGTATGGCAACCACCTTGATGACAAATTTGACATCAAGGAACAGGATCAGGAAAACCAGCAGCGGGAGATCGATGGCACGTTTGGAAAAGTCAATCGAAAGTGTTTTCTTCATAAGCTTATTGCGGAAGGTCAGGAATTTTAACCTTCACAATATATTATAAAAACCGTATAGCCCTACATTATCTGCCCGCAAATCCGGCTTTGACCTCGGAATTGTTTTCCAGGAAGTCACGGTGTTGTTCATACCATTCGAAAGTCTTCTTAAGACCTTCCCGGATGGCAACCTTTGGCGAATAGTTTAAGAGGGAATTGGCTTTTGAAATGTCTGCCAGGCTGTCGCGGATATCACCCTTCCTGTCCGGACCGTGTATGGCGTCTCCCCGGAACCCGGTGAGCTCGGCGATATATTTGAACAGATCATTAAGCGAAGTCTTATACCCGCACGCCACATTGTATACATTGTTCCAACTCTCCGGATTGTCGTTGAAGATCGTACCTACATTGATATCCACGACATTGTCCACATAGGTAAAATCCCTGGATTGTTTGCCATCCCCGTTGATCACCGGTGCTTTTCCATGAAGCGTTTCCTTGAAGAAGAGTGGTATCACGGCCGCATATGCGCCTCTGGGGCTTTGTCTGGGGCCAAAAACGTTGAAATACCGGAATCCTATATAGCGGAAATCGTAAAGCCCGGAGAACACTTTCGCGTAAAGCTCGCTGACGAGCTTTGTAACGGCATAGGGGGACATCGGATCACCTATCTTATCCTCCCGCTTGGGCAGCCCCTGGTCCGTTCCATAGGTACTGGAGGAAGAGGCGAACACCACCTTGCGGACTCCAGCTTCCTTGGCGGAAAAGAAGATATTTAGGGTGCCATTAACATTGAAATCATTGGTATTCACCGGATTTTGTACGGACCGTGGAACGGAACCCAACGCTGCCTGATGAAGCACGACATCGATGTCCGTCATTACCTGCCGGCAAACCGTGAAATCGCGAATGTCCTGCTGTACGAACTCGAATTTTTTGTCCGGCATCAGTGCTTCGATGTTCTCCCTATAACCCGTTTCAAGATTATCGATCACCCTGACAAGTCCAATTTCTTTCATTTGCGTCAGCCGTTCACAAATATTGGAGCCGATAAAGCCGGCGCCGCCGGTCACAAGTACGTTGTAAGACATTCCTTACCTGTTTGATTTTATAAAACACAAATGTAACGATATGAAAACCAAAAAAAACAAGCCATTTTTTTAATTTTCATCATAATCCTTACGTGCACGGTTAATCTATTTATCTGCACGATAAACCGCCAATTCTGCACGGTTATCAATTTCTCACGCCATGCAAAGATGGCCTCATTAAGGGGGATACCACTACGTGGTATTTTTATTCCAATATTTTTTAGTTTCTTTGCGCGGGCTTTTATTTTCTAACGGCTAAACAGCCCAGTCCGGTTTCGTTGGTTCTCCACACGCCTTTAAGGGAAAATTTTAGTGATCCTTAAGCAATAACTCATGAAAAAAGATGTTATTAGAACGCCGAACCGTGTTGGATTTGCGCATATGAACCTGGATCAAGGCTTTTTAAACGAATAGCTCAAAGAACATTCTAACCTGTCTTGGAAGTTATAGTTTAAAGTGTAATTGCTTGATATTTAGCATTTTCGTTTATAAATAAAAGGAAATCGTAAACCTAAGTCTTATGGGAATCACCATCCAGGCTATAAATCCAAAATGGGAAATAGAAATTGAAAAGACCCCTATCCAGTTGAGAAGCTATATTACCGAAAACCGCAATTATCTAATAATCAAGAGAGTATTTGATATCAGTCTTTCTGTATTCGTATTATTGTTCATCTTTAGCTGGCTTTTCCCTCTTCTGTATCTGTTGATCAGGCTCGATTCCAAAGGCCCCGTGTTTTTCGTACAGCGCCGGGTGGGCTATCTTGGCAGGTCATTTCCCTGTATGAAATTCAGGACAATGTATGTCAACAAGGACGCCAATACGAGGCAGGCCACGGATAATGATCCCCGGATCACACGCATGGGCCGGTTCCTCCGATCCAGCAATCTCGACGAGCTACCGCAATTCATGAATGTCCTGATGGGCCACATGAGCATTGTGGGTCCGCGACCCCATATGTACAAAGACTGTCACGCATTTTCGGAGATCGTCGAATGCTACAAATTTCGTAATCTCATGAAACCCGGCATAACCGGTCTGGCACAGGTCAAAGGCTATCGCGGTCCCGCACAGACATTCGAAAAGATCTACCGGCGTTATCAATGGGATGCCTTCTACGTGCGAAATGCAAATTTTTGGCTGGATCTCCGCATCATTCACGCCACCGCCATGCAGACTCTTTCTTATTTGGTGAGTAAGTTCATCGTGACCGAAGAGGTCACAGTGCCGCTCTCCAAGGAGTGGATCCCTTCGAACAAAGCGCTAAACTAGCTGTTTCGATTGCCGGGAACTTTGGCTGACGTGCACGCCCATACACCTGATTGTATTTTAACTTTTAGCATGCAACGTTTTTAAGAAGCACATTGTCAAAGGCTGAGGCAGCAATGCGGTCAGTGTGATATAGCGACGCGCTTTAGATGCACGTATGATAGATCCCAATGGCACTGTTCTTGCCTTGATCAGCGTATCGCCAATCAGGTGAATAACGCCGCATCGTATCTGAAAACCAATCCTTCGTAACATGCAGAGCACAATTGTCGACAGATCCGTTCGTTGTCCGGAAAATTGGGAGAAAGGGAACTGGAAATTTATTAAGAAGTATTGCGCTGGTAATTATAACTATCTGATGTTCAAGCGTGTAACTGATATTGTCATTTCGTTGATCGTCATTTTGACAGTTTTCCCCTGGCTCATGCCCCTTCTCATGGTATTCATCAGGCTCGACTCCAGGGGCCCCGTTTTCTTCAAACAAAAACGGGTAGGGTTTCTCGGCAGGACCTTCTGGTGCTATAAGTTCAGGACCATGTATGTCAATGATTACGCGGATACCAGACGCGCATCGGGCACCGATCCACGGATCACCCGGATCGGCTGGTTCCTTCGCAATACCTGTCTGGATGAAGTCCCGCAATTCTTTAACGTTCTCCTGGGACATATGAGCATTGTGGGGCCGCGTCCTCACATGATCAAGGACACCAATGAATTTTCGACGCTTATCGATAATTATTCTTTCCGGCATTTGGTTCGGCCCGGCATCACCGGACTTTCCCAGGTCCGCGGCTATCGCGGTCCCGCCACCACCTTTGAAAGCATCTTGCGCCGCTACCAGTGGGATTCTTATTATGTTAGGAATCAGGGCACTATGCTGGATCTGCGGATCATGGCCGGCACCGTTTATCTTATTCTCAACTCCTTGATCAACAGGGACAAACCCGTTCCTGTCGATACGCCTGCTCCGGCTCACCTGGACAGCCGGCCGCTGGCCCAAGCCGCCAACAAAAAGATCGCCTAAGTAATTTAAACGATCGGCCGGGCACTTTAGCGGTTTTAGCAGTCGACATTGTTGTATTTTGTACATCTATGCTTGTCAGTAGAAGAAATGCCGTCAAGCGCCTGGTGCTTATTTCCGCCGGCGCCGCCCTCCTCCCCGCCTGCTTCCACGACCACGCGAAGCAAGCGATCCTTACCAAAAACTTTCAGCTCACGGCCGGCCAGGACGAGCAGCTCGAAGCGCTTACTGCCGCCATCATTCCCTCCGGGACGACACCGGGTGCCAGGGAAGTATCGGCACATCGTTTTGTCCTCAGGATGCTGGATGACTGTTTTTCGAAAGCCGACCGCGACAAATACCTCCGCGGACTCGGGCAACTGGACAACGTCTCCCGGCAAGCCGCCGGTGACGCTTTCCTCCGCCTGGACCCACCGCAAT
>DASYZH010000286.1:0-2924 GCA_035946435.1 Puia sp.
GCCCACATTGAAAAAACTGCTGGGCCCCGTAGCGACGTTATACAAATAGTTCACGGCGCTTTGTACCTGGTCGATGGTTTGAAAATAGGCATCCACCGGCTGGCTGCTCCTGGGATTCTCCGCGAGGAATTTTTTGCACGACGCGAGTCCCGTAAGCGCCGCCGCCAACAAAATAAAAACTATCTTTTTCATGTAAAGTCTTGTTGTTGTTAGAAGATCAGGTTAGAAGCTCATATTTACACCGGCGGTAAACGTCTTCGCCTTGGGATACTGGTAGAATTCGATGTTCTGCCCAAAAGGCGGCGCACCCGGCGTATTCCAGGACACGCTCTGCGGATCATACCCCTTATACTGGCTGGACATGATCAGGAAGAGGTTCTGCGCGCTCACGTAGAAGCGCAGCCTTTTGATGTGCAGCGCACTGAGCTGCTGCGGCGTCATATTATATCCCAGCACCAGGTTACGACCCCGGATAAATGATCCGTTCGCCACCCAATGACTATCGAACGCCGCACTCTGACCGGCATCCGGCGCAAAACGCAGCTGCTGGATGTCCGTATTCTGATGCGTGGGCGTCCAGGCATTGAGTTCCGTGATCAGGGAATTGCTGTAGCCCGTGCGGTCCTCCGAGGAGAACAGGAAAGCCTGGGCAATGCTCGCCCCCTGCGAATACTGCAGATCGATCATCAGATCGAAAGCCTTATACCGGAACGTATTGACAAAGCTTCCATTCCAGTTCGGCGAGCCATGCCCCAGGATATATTTGCTGGCCGACTCTTTTTCTTCACCCGCCTTGTACGGGAAGCTCGGGTCAGCTGCCAGGCCCGCTTCGACATCGGCCGTGCTGTAAGTGCCCAAACGTTTGTACCCCCAGAAAGAACCTGCCGGCTGGCCCACCCGAAGGATGGTAAACCCATCGCTCACCGGGCCCCAGAACGGACCGGGGAAGATATCCGTGTTGTTGCTGCCCAGCGACAAGACCTTGTTCTTATTATAATTGGCCGTGAATGATGTCGTCCAGGAAAAATCACGCCCCTCGATATTGCGCGTCGTCAACACCAGGTCCATCCCCTGGTTCGACATGCTGCCGATATTCGACAGTACCCCGCCGAAACCGGTGCTCGTCGGAATGGGAAGGCTCAACAGCAGGTCGGTGGTCTTCTTGTAATAATAGTCAGCCTCCATGGCAATACGGCCCTGGAACAGCTGTAATTCAAAACCGGCGTCCGTCTGCGCCGCCTTCTCCCACTTGAGATTGGGGTTCGGCAGCCCGTTGATCGATGACGACGCCGCCCGGCTGCCGTTCAGCAGGGTAGTTCCGCTGCCGATGGTAGAAAGCGATTGATAGCTGCCGATCTCCGTGTTCCCCGTGAGCCCGTAACTCGCCCTGAGCTTCAGATAGTTGATTACCGGAATGGCCGACATGAAGTCTTCTTTGCTCACCACCCAGCCCGCGCCCACCGAAGGGAAATAACCATACTTGTTATTGGCCCCGAAACGCGAGGAACCGTCGATCCGTTCCGTCAACGTCAGCAGGTATTTATCGGCATAACTATACCCTACCCGGGCAAAATACGAGTTGATCGCCCAGCGGTCATAGCTGCTCGCCGGGGCATTGGGCTGACTGCCCGCACCCAGGTTGTACTGCCGGTAATAGTCATCCGAAAAATATTGCGAACTCCCATTGAGCTGCTCGTCGATCCGCTCCTGCCAGCTGGCGCCAAGCAAGGCATTGATATGATGTTCACCGAAGGTCTTCTTATACGTAAGATAGTTTTCCTGCTGCCAGTAGCTGTATTGCTCGCTGTTGATCGAGGCGACCCCCTTTTGGTTGGCGGAGATGTTCAGCAGATCGGAAGGACTGTAATAGTCGGCTTGGTTGTTTTGTAGATCGACGCCGAACTGGGTCTTGAAATCCAGGTCGTGCGTAATATGAAAATTGAAAAACACATTCCCGAAGACCTGGGTTCGCGTATTCAGATGCGTTTGCTGCAAGAGCACCTTGGCCGGGTTCTCCGCCGCATCCAGAAACGAGAAGGTAGAGGAGACCTGGTTGTTGGCCCAGGTACCGTCGGGGAATTTCACCGGGAAGATGCGCGGCATCTCGATCATCGTCCGGGTGGGTGTATTGGCGCCGGTGGTAGGGTCCACCTCATTCTCTTTGGAATAGTTGATCAGCGCATTCATCCCCAGATCCACCCATTGGGCCAATTTGGCGTCGTGCGTGACCCGGATATTGTACCGCCGGAGATCGGAATTCAACATAATTCCCTGGTTATAGGTGTAGTTGAGAAAAACGCCGGTGGATGAATTCTCGCCCCTCGTTTGGATCGAAAGCTCGTGGTTGTTGGAGACGGCTGTCCGGGTGGACGCCTTCTGCCAGTCCGTATTGTATTTCGGCGTTCCATCCGTATTGAACAACCGCGTGTCGGAGAGATCGAGCTTCCGCGGCGGGACACCCCAAATGGAGTTGTTGGCCATACCGCCCGCCAGCACCCCCAGCCACTGGGTCGAGTTGAGCGTCTTCATCTCGTGCTCGAGATTTCCTTCGCTGATCGACATATCATAAGAAACAACAGTACCCCGCTGGCCGGCCCCCCGTTTGGTGGTGATCAGGATGACGCCATTGGAACCCCGCGCGCCATAGATGGAGGTGGAAGAAGCATCTTTCAGCACTTCCACGTTCTGGATATCGTATGGATTCAGGTACTGGATGTTCTCCATTGCCACCCCGTCCACCACATACAAAGGATCAGTCGACGAGTTGATCGACCCGATGCCCCGGATGATCACCGAAGCAAGGCCGCCCGGCGCACCTGAATTGAGTGCGATGTCGACACCCGCTACCCGTCCCTGCAGGCCCTCGAGGACGTTGGTGATCGGCTGTGCCAGGATCTCGCCGGCCTTCACAGACGCTACGGAGC
>DASYZH010000287.1:0-5076 GCA_035946435.1 Puia sp.
CATTGGGATCCTTTTCATCCGCATCCGTCACCAGCGAGATCTGCTGCAGATAATTACCCAGCGTCTTGGTGTCGGCTTCCAGCACGCCATCGTCATCGGGACGCTCCGTAAATTCTTTGATCGAGTTCAGCAGCTCCTGGATATTCTCATACCGGGCCAACCCTTCGGTGGTCTTGTCGTTGAATAGTTCTTTGACGATACTGGTCTGCTTGCCTACATGCACCGCCACATCATAGGCGTTCTTTATTCCCAGCATAGATGCAAAGCTGCGGATCATCAGCACAAAGTTATCGATCGCTTCCAGCGTGCCGGCTTTAAAGCCGAACATAGCCGCACTCTCCAACACCTCCCAAAGGCTGATGTTACGCGTATTGGCTTCCAGCACCGCCTTGTCGATGGTGGTCTTGCCGATGCCACGCGCGGGATAGTTGATGATCCGTTTAAGGCCTTCTTCGTCCCGCGGGTTCACGATGACCCGCAGATAGGCCAGGAAATCCTTGATCTCCTTACGCTGATAGAAACTAATGCCGCCGAACATCGTATACGGGATCGCCATGCGCCGCAGGCTTTCTTCAAATGCGCGGCTCTGGGCATTGGTCCGGTAAAGGATGGAAAAATCGCGGTTGGAAAAATGATTCCGTAACCGCTGTTCCTGAATGGTGTCCGCTACGAATTTCCCTTCCTCATTATCCGTCATCATCCGCACGAGCAGGATCTTCTCGCCCGGCGCATTATCGGTCCAAAGGTTCTTGGGTATCTGCCCTTTATTGTTCTTAATGACTTCGTTGGCTACATTAAGGATGCTCTGTGTGCTGCGATAGTTCTGTTCCAGCTTGACCACTTTGACGTCTTCATAGTCCTTTTGGAACTGAAGGATATTCTCGATCGTCGCTCCCCGGAAACTATAGATGCTCTGCGCATCATCCCCCACCACGCATACGTTCTCGTGCGCGGCACCCAGCAGTTTTATGATCTCGTACTGAGCCGGATTCGTATCCTGGTACTCGTCGATCATGATATACTTGAACTTGTGCTGGTATTTATGCAGACTTTCCGGGAAATTCTTCAGCAGCTCGTACATTTTCATCAGCAGGTCGTCGAAGTCCATCGCCCCGTTCTTGAAACACCGCTTGGCATACGCATCGTAGATCTGCGCGATCGCCGGCCGGTTCGAGCGCATGTCTTCCTGCTGGATAGCATAATCATTGGCGTATTCCACCGGCCCCACCAGGGCGTTCTTGGCCGAGGAGATGCGGTTGTAAACCACATTCGGCTTATAATGCTTATCATCGAGGTTCAGCTCGTTGATCACTGTCTTGACCACACTTTTGGCGTCGTCGGTGTCATAAATAGTAAAATTGTTGGGATATCCCAGGCGTTGAGCCTCCCCGCGCAGGAGCCGGGCAAACACACTATGGAATGTTCCTATGTAGAGATTGCGCGCTTCCCCGCTGCCCAGGATCTTTTCGATCCGCTCCTTCATCTCTTTGGCAGCCTTGTTAGTAAACGTAAGTGCCAGAATATTAAAGGCATCTACCCCCAGCGCCAGCAAATGCGCGATCCGGGTCGTCAGCACCTTGGTTTTACCGCTCCCCGCGCCCGCCACGATCATGATCGGGCCGTCCTTATGCAATACCGCTTCCTTCTGCCGGTCATTCAGTTCACTTATGTAATCTCGCATGTCGCAAATTTAGCTAAATTGCTCATATCTATGTTACCCGAAGCGCTACACTATTCCACCGACGATACCATCGCCTTTGTGCTGCCGCTTTTTAAGCTCGTTTCAGGCATTCACGAAACCGGATTCGTGGCTCCATTCGAGCGCGAAGACGCACTCTTCACAACGGGCGGCGTCCTGGACATCGACTCGTCCCTGGCACGCCCGCCACAGCTGGCGCTTTATCGCGTTCAGGCCCTTTTTCCCCGCAGTGACGCGGGTCCGCTCCAGATCACCAACCCGCAGGGTCCGGCAGGTTTGGCCGCTTACCTACCTGGCTATCGCTGTTTTGAAATGGACCTCGGCCATCACGACCAGCAAACAGATATCTTCTGCCTGGGTCTTCTCCTGGCGTCGACAGCCCTGGATCTCGACCTGCACAAGGCCGACGACCTGCAATTGTTCATCCGGGCCCGTACCAATCCTTCGGAGCATAACCCACGCATCCACCCGACCCTCAGCAGGTTGATCACGGAGACGACCGAACTCGACCGCTTCCGTCGCTCGCAGGATCTTTACGATGTGATCAGCCGGCTCGAGCACTACCGCGATTTCGATCCGGAAAAACAAGCCGACCTCAGCCAGATACCAGGCTGGGTAGACAAGGGACCCACCGAACGCGACGGCATCATCCTCAATAAGCTACGCAACCGGCTTTTCGATATCAGTCGAAGGAACCGGTTGTTGTACTACAAACCCAACCTGCGGCTGGTAAACCTTACCGAGAGCAGCGTGCCCCTGGTGCTGCATTACCAAAGCATCCGGCCGGAGCTGCTCTTCACCTGGAACGGCGAGCTGGCGGAGAAGATCACGGGTGGCAAAGAGATACTCCTCAATAAATACCTGCGTTTCGAAGACTATCCCTGGCTGTCCGGCGCAATCGACCGGGTCCGTGTGGAGGCCCGCCATGACGAGCAGGAATATGGATTCAGCGCCCTCAAACTGGTGATCGCCTTTCTCAGCTGGAATAATTTGAAGGAGGCGCCGGCCGAGCGCATTCAGACTCCACTGCTCCTGCTGCCGGTGAGCCTGAAAAAGAACAAAAAGGTCAGGGAAGATCACTATGTCCTCAAAACCCTCGACAACACCGCGGAGGTGAATCCGGTACTCGCCGGCCTGTTGCGCGAGCTCTACGGCATCCGCCTCCCCGATTATATCGACCTCGACGAGATGAGCCCGGAACAATTCTATGGGCTCCTCAAGACCCAGATCGAAGAGGTCAACCAGGGCATCCGGCTGAACTATATCGACAAGCCACGCATCCGCATCATCCAGGGCGAAGCGCGCCAAACCGCCGGCAGCTACCGCCAACGCTTCAAAACCGCGTCCTCCGGGCCCTCGATCGGATCGGCTCCGCCGCAAGACACAGAAGCTGACCCGGCCACACCGCCTCAAGCAGCCCCGGCAGCCCCGCCGCCGCAGGACACCGCCACACCGCCGGTCGAGCTCGCGCCCGGCCCGGACTCCCCGATCGGATCGGCTCCGCCGCAAGACGCAGAAGCTGACCCGGCCACACCGCCTCAAGCAGCCCCGGCCCCGCCGCCGCAAGACTCAGCCCTGCTCGAAGAGCGTTTCGAACTCGCCGAAGGCCCGGGCGACCCCCATAGCTGGGACTTCGACGTCTGCCACATGATCCTGGGCAATTTCCACTATAAGAAGATGAGTCTCGTCCGCGACTACAACACCGTCATCGACCGTGGCCAGCCACATCCTTCCTTCGAAGCCCTCTTCAGCGTACGACCAAAAGAGTGGCCGGAACATCTCTTCGACGGCAACGTACCCACGGATTGGTTCCACGTCGTCCCCGCCGACCCCACCCAAACCAGCGCCATCCTCCAAAGCCGCGCCGGCCACAGCTATATCATCCAGGGTCCGCCCGGTACCGGCAAAAGCCAGACGATCACCAACCTCATCGCCGACTTCGTTGCCCGTGGAAAAAATATCCTTTTCGTGTGCGAGAAACGCGCCGCCCTCGACGTCGTCTACCACCGGCTAAAACAAGTAGGCCTCGAAGAATTGTGCTGTTATATCCACGACAGCCAGGGGGATAAACGCGAATTCATAAAAAATCTCAAGGCTACCTACGAAGACTTCGCCACGAACCGCCCGGACCTCGCCGCATTGAAACAACAACGCGAAGCCCTGCTCCATACCATGAACCACGAGCTGGAACTGCTCCGCGATTTCCACGATATCTCTACGACCGAATGTACGTCCGAAGATACCGGCACCGGCCTTACCGTACGCGCCCTCACCGAAAGGCTCATCGCCCTCCGTCACTACCTCGTACCACTCACCATCGCCGAGGAAGAGCAGCTGCCCCCCTACCAGGACTGGCAGTCCGCCCAACCCCTCGTCACGGAGCTGGAAGTACTGTTAGACGAGACAGAACCCGGTTCGACATTCTCCACACATCCTTTTAGCCGTATCAAGGAGTCGATCTTTTTATCAGCCAGCCCTTACCAGATGCTGGAATTGGGTCTCCGGGAAAGCTTGAAGGCCCTCGATGAGACCGAGGCCTTGCTCGGCGCGAGCCGTCTTGATCCACAAATACAGCAAGACCCCGAACGGATAAAAAGCCTGGTACAGTTCGCCGTGCTGCTTTACCCCCTTGCCCGAACCGGCAACATCACGCTGGCGGACCCCGATAGCACAGCCGCACAGGAGTGGCAGCAACAGCTCCGGCTCTACCGCAACCAGCAGGAAAACTACCGGCAGACGCAACAAAAAAATTCCCACTGGCAACAGAAGATCGACGAACGCGATCTCGGCGCCGCGCTGACATTGGCGGTTAAATATGAACATGCCTTTCTCGGCAGATTCAACGGCACCTGGAAAAAGTTCAAACATCAGGTGGAGCCACAGTACGATTTCTCCGCGCATTCTGTCCGGCCCTCTTACCAGGCCCTTTTACAAGGCCTGCAAACCGAATATGCAGCATCGGCACAGCTGGAACAAACCCGCCGCTCACTCGAAGACCGCTATCGATTCGGTCAAAATCTGGACACCGCCGTACTTAGCATCGACATGCTCCAAAGCCGCAAGGGTCATCCGGACCTGGAGCATCTCCTGCATCATCCCGATGGACCCGCTTTGGTGTCGTCGCTACATAATCTGCACCAGCCACTCAACCGGCTCGAGACCGCCCTCAGCCGTTGCCTGCAGACGCCGGCCGGTCCTGACGGACATGAGCGAGGCTTGGGCCTCGCGCCCGCCGGAGGTGGCTACGGCTTCTCCGCCATCCGTGACGAGCTGCTCAATATCCAGCTGAACATGGACGCCCTGCCGCCCTGGCTTCCTGTCCTCCGCGGTTTCTCCGCCCAACCCGAAACGGTGAAAAACGCCCTGCGCCGGTTACC
>DASYZH010000288.1:0-9550 GCA_035946435.1 Puia sp.
GCCTGACCTGCTCCCACCAGGTATCGGGGCTCTGCTCCGCCCAGCCGGGCTGCCGGGAGATGATGGCGGCCTCGGTGTCCGGATACTGCGCCGAAGCCAGCACCCGATGCGTGCCCGAATCGACCACTGCAACTTTCACGGAAGAAGTACCCAGATCAATACCCAATAACAACATGGCAAGAAATTTTATTTAAATCGGTTTACGCAAACGTTCCCGGAAACCGGCAACCGTCCTCCGCATCCACGCGCTCATTCGGCCCCACTATCGTCAATCGACTCCACCGGCGTCACCGCCACAGTGGTCCCACGAGCGTCACCCGCCCCAACCGTCGTCCCCCCACCGGCGTCACCACCACAGTGGTCCTACAAGCCTCACCACCACACTCGTCCCCCGAGCGGCACCACCACCGTGGTCCCCACAAACATCACCACCCCAACCGTCGTCCCGACGAGCATCACCACCTCAACCGTCCTCCGTCCCCACAAGCCTCACCACCACCGTGGTCCCCACCACACTGGTCCCCCCGAGCGTCACCGCCACAGTGGTCCCACGAGCGTCAACCCTCATCCCCACAAACGTCACCACCCCAACCGTCGTCCCGACGAGCCTCACCGCTTCAACGGTCCTCCGCCCCCCCGAGCGTCACCCGCCCCCAACACGCAACGAGCGAGTAAATATAAGCCCGAATTTCGAAACTGCAACCGATTGCATAAATTTTTTTAAAATCCTTAATTTTAAGCCCTAACGTTGTCGAATTATGACGGGAAAAAAAGATATCACCATTTACGATATAGCAAAAGTATTGGGCCTCTCCCCTGCCACCGTAAGCCGTGGCCTCAAAGACCATCCCGCCATCAACAGCAAGACCCGCAAGCGGATCATGGACATGGCCCGGGAGATGGGCTACCGGTCTAACAGCTTCGCCAGCAACCTGCGAATGCAAAAGACCCACACGATCGGCATCATCGTGCACGAGCTCAAAAGCCAGTTCATCAGCTCCGTGCTGGCGGGGATAGAGAAGGTGACCACCGAAGCAGGCTACGACCTCATCATCGGCCATTCATCCGAGACCTACCGGAAAGAGGCCGCCAACGCCCACAACTTATTTCATAAACGCGTGGATGGCCTCATCGCCTCCCTCGCCTTCGACACCCGCGAAATGGACCATTTTGACCCCTATGTCCAAAAGGGGATCCCGATCGTCTTCTTCGACCGGGTAGAAGAGTATGCTTACGGTACCCGGGTGGTGATCGACAACGTCAAGGCCGGCTACGAAGCCACCACCCATCTCGCCGGCCAGGGCTGCCGCCGCATCGCCCACATCACCGCCAGCCTGGGCCGTAACGTTTACGCCGGCCGGCTCAAAGGATACCAGCAGGCCCTCGCCGACTATGGCCTGCCTTATGACGAAAATCTCGTCCTCGTCAACGATCTCAGCGAGGCCGCCGCGATCCGCTCGGCCAAACAGGTCCTTGCCATGGACCCGCGGCCCGACGGCGTGTTCACCACCAATGATTTTTTTGCTGCTGTATTCTTACAGACGCTCAAGGAAAATGGCGTCCGCGTTCCCGAAGACATCGCCATCGTAGGCTTCAACAACGACGCGATCAGCCGTATCATCCAACCCAAACTCACCACTATCAATTATCCCGGCGAAGAGATCGGCGAACAGGCCGCCCGCAGCCTCCTCGATCAACTGTCCGGCCTGCCCTCCGCCCGTACCACCGACACCATCATCATCCGCTCCGAACTCATCATCCGCGAATCTTCGCTCCACCGAAAAGTCTAACCGCCGCAAGCTCCCGCCAACCGCAAAACGCGCCATCACCCGCGAATCCCGGCGCCCGCCTGCACCACCTTCATCGTCTTCGGCGTCTGCCCAAAATAACTCTTGAATAACCGCGAAAAATGCGCGGGACTCCCGAACCCCAGCGAGTAGCACACCTCTTTCACTCCCATGCCCGCCCGCAACATCTCCCGGGCTTTCGACAACCGCTTCTCCCGTATCCACGTCGCCGGCGTGGTCTGGTAGATCGCATAAAAATCCCGCTTGAAGCTGCTCAGACTCCTGCCGCACAAATACGCCAGATCGCTCAGCGACACCGGATTGGCATAGTTTTCCTCCACCATCGCGGGTATGTCGGCATACACCTGCTGTCTCAGCTGCAAAAGCTGCTGCAACAGGTTCTTATCCGTACTCGTGAGATCATACAACAGCTCCAGCATCTTCAACACTACCATCTCGTTCTTCCGTAACGTAAACTCCATCTTCCCGATGGTAATTACACTGGTCCCTTCCAGCACCACCAGCAGGATCGGCTCCTCCAGGAACATGCTGCCCGTGCACTTTCAGGACTTTCATGGGCCAAAATTACACAACTAAGTTTTTATATAGTCGGCTTGGACCGGAAAGTCAAGATATTTGAACGCTTAAGTACAAGGCAAAAAGCCGTATTTACCGCATCTTTGTGTCGAAAAAAAACAAAGCTCATGATACAAGCCAAGGCTTATGCAGCACAGACTCCCACCTCCGATCTCCAACCCTGGAACCTCCAGCGGCGCGAGGTCGGCAACCACGATGTCCAGTTCGACATCCAATACTGCGGCGTTTGTCACTCCGATTTACATCAGATCAAAAACGATTGGTTTCCCGGCATCTTTCCGATGGTGCCCGGCCACGAGATCGTAGGAAAGGTCACCAAAGTAGGCCCCCACGTCAAGAAATACAAGGTAGGCGACACGGTAGGCGTCGGCTGCCTCGTAGACAGCTGCCGCGTATGCGACGAATGCAAGCAGGGGCTGGAACAATACTGTACCAACGGTCATTCCCAAACCTACAACGGCCTGGAACAAGACCATAAAACGCCGACCTATGGCGGCTATTCCAATACCATCGTCGTCCACGAAGACTTCGTCCTCAGGGTCAGCGACAAGCTCAGCCTGCCGGCGGTAGCACCGCTCTTATGTGCCGGCATCACCACCTATTCCCCACTGCGCCACTGGAAAGTAGGCAAAGGCCACAAGTTGGGCGTGGTCGGTCTCGGCGGTCTCGGCCACATGGCCGTAAAATTCGGAGCCGCCTTCGGCGCCGAAGTCACCGTCCTCAGCACCTCTGCCGGCAAAGAAGCCGACGCGAAGAAACTGGGCGCACACAAGTTCGTGGTGACCAAAGATGAAAAACAGCTCAAGTCCGTCAAAGGATATTTCGACTTCATCATCGACACCGTCTCCGCGCAACATGACATGAACGTCTATCTCGGTCTGCTCAGGACGGATGGGGTGATGATCTGCGTAGGCGTGCCTTCCGAAGCCGCTCCTATCCACCCTTTCAGTATCATCGGCGGCCGCAAGAGCTTCGCAGGTTCCTCCATCGGCGGTCTCCCCGAAACCCAGGAGATGCTCGACTTCTGCGCCGAACACAACATCGTCTCCGACATCGAGATCATCGCCATGAAGGACATCATGCCGTCATACGACCGCATGCTAAAAGGAGATGTAAAATATCGCTTCGTCATCGACATGGCAACGCTCTGACAAGCTCCACCAGCCCAATCGAAAGACCCCGGCTCACGCCGGGGTTTTTTCTAACTATGATCGTTAAGTCGTTTAGTAATTTTGTAGTAAACCTCTACTATGAGATACGAACGATATCCTACCGTATATGAAAAGAATGATCTAAGTGTATTCGAATTTGAAAGCCTGGGCCCGACCGGAGACTCCATAAGAAAACGGATTACCTTCGCCAAAACGGAGGTAAATGGCGTATACAATCTTGCGTTCGGTAACCTCAGAGAAAATAGGTCGCTGGACGACGAAGCCATTAGCGGCGACAGAGATATGGTGCTCGCAACAGTCGTCCAGGCGGTAGATCGATATACAACACGCTATCCAAGACGATGGATCTATTTCTGTGGCAGTACACCAGCCAGAACAAGATTGTACAGGATGGTCATTGGACTCAATTTGGCCGAACTCTCCGAATCATTTGAAATATTGGTATCTTTATCACACCCTTTATTTATGAAAAGTAAAACAAAAAAGAAACAAAGCATCTGGAAGCCAAAAGTGAAATTCGATGTGGCCAAAAACCTCAATGCGTTAAAAGCGGAAGATCTTGCTCCTGAAAAGTTAGCTCTGGCGAATACCCATCTCAAAAAAATGAGATCGCTGCCAAAGTGACCCCATCTACGCCCTCACCTGCATCGCCCACTTCTTCAACAACCGCATCAGCTCATCGAGCCGCACCGGCTTACTGATATAATCATCCATCCCCGCACTCAGACATTCCTCGCGGTCGCCGCGCATCGCATTCGCCGTCAAAGCGACGATCACCGGCTGTCTGCCCGGCACCTCGCGGATGATCCGCGTAGCCTCCAGCCCATCCATCTCCGGCATCTGCACATCCATCAACACCAGGTCATAGTCCTTCTCCCGCACCGCTGCCACAGCCAGTTCGCCATTCTCGACACAATCCGGGCCGTAGCCCAGATTGCCCAGGATCTGCCGGATCAGCTGCTGGTTGATCAGGTTGTCCTCGGCGATCAATATCCTTAGCGGATACGCCGCCCCGAAATCCGCCGTCATTTTCTCTTCTACTTCGGCATCCGCTTCGATCTCCACCGGCTTGATCTCTCCCTCCTTCGTCAGGATCGAAAAGCTGAACACGGTCCCCGCCCCCGGCTTGCTGCTCACCGTGATCTCCCCACCCATGAGGTTCACCAGCTTCTCGCTGATGGCCAGCCCCAACCCCGTGCCACCATATTTCCGCGTAGTGGACGAATCTACCTGCGAGAACGATTTGAACAGCATCGCGATCTTCTCTGCGGGAATGCCGATTCCCGTGTCCTTCACATCGAAACCCAACACCAACCCGCCCGACGCCTCGGTCCGCAGCAGCCGCACGGACAGCAGCACCTCGCCCTCATGCGTGAACTTCACAGCGTTGCTCACCAGGTTCATCAACACCTGCCGCAGCCGGAACGCATCCCCCACGATCTGCGGCGGCACCTCCGGCGCGATCGTATACACCAGCCGCAGGCCGGATTGCGTGGCCTTTTCATAGAACACGCCCAACACGGCATCGATACAATGCCGCAGATCGAAAGGTTGCTGCTCGAGCTCCATCTTCCCGGAGTCTATCTTCGAATAGTCGAGGATATCGTTGATAACGGTGAGCAGACTCTGCCCGCAGTTGATGATCGTCTGATTATACTCCCGCTGCTGATGGGTCAGCGAGGTCTCCGAAAGCAGCGAAGCCATGCCGATAACCCCATTCATGGGCGTCCGGATCTCATGGCTCATGGTGGCCAGAAAAATGCTTTTTGCCTTGTTGGCCTGTTCGGCTTCCTGCCGCGCCTTTCGTTCTTCCAGCGTGAGACTCGTCAACCGCTCCGTCCGCTCCTGCACCTGCCGCTCCAAACTCCGGTTCAGCGAGTTGATGGTATGGATACGCCACCGGTAAAAAACAATGCCGCCGGTGATCACACTCAGGATGACCAGCAACCGGAACCACCACGTCATCCAAAAAGCCGGCGTGATCTCGATCGATAACGCGAGTATCTTATCCGACCACTCGCCGTCGTTGTTGAGTCCCCTGACCTTGAACGTATATTTTTTCGGATCGAGATTCGTATAGGTCGCCGTACGCTCTTCACCCACATAATTCCATACCTTGTCGAACCCCTCGAGCATATAAGCATATTGTTTCTTTCCCTTGTCCGTAAAGTTCAACGATGCAAAAGAAAAGGAGAACACGGAGCTCTTGTAGGGTAAAGTAATAGACTGCGTCTCGGTGATGCTTTGCGTGAGCGGCGACGGTGCTTTGCCATCCCCGCCGATAGACATTTCCCCGCCAATGGGCACTTCCCGATTAAAGATCTGGAAGCCCGTCATCACCAGCGGTGGATCAAAAGGCTCGGATTGCACCTTGTCGGGCTGTATGACATTGAACCCATTGATCCCGCCGAAATAAAGCTCCCCGCTCCGGGTCTTGCAATAGGCCTGCTCCTTGAACTCATTGGCCTGCAACCCATCCGCTACACTAAAGTTCTCTATTCGTCCATGCTGCGGATCGAACCTGCTGAGGCCTTTGTTCGTGCTGATCCACAAATATCCGGTGGAATCCTCCAGCACCCCGAAGATCACATCATCCGGCAACCCGTCCCGCGACGTATAGGTCGTCCAGCGGTTGGCAGTTACGGCATACCGCGACAACCCTTCCGTGGTGGAGATCCAGAGATTGCCGGCCCGGTCCTCGATGATATTGGTGACATAGTCGCTGCAAAGGCTGTTCTTATCCCTCGTATGCCGGTAATGGGCAAAATGACCGGTCAATGGATCGAACAGATCGATCCCGCCGCCATCCATGCCGATCCACATCCGTCCCTCGTTATCCTGAATGATCGAATGGATCTTGTCGTTGGCCAGGCTGCCCGGGTCATCCTCCCGGTGCCGGTAATGGATAAAGCCATGCATCGACGGATCATACAACTCCAGGCCGCCGCCATAGGTGCCGACCCACATCCGGTGATCCCGGTCCTCACAAAACGTCCAGGCGTCATCGTTGCTAAGGCTATGCGGGTCTTCCTGATCGTTCCGGAAATGCTCATAGGTGCCCGCGCGGCGGTTGAAGATCGTAAGGCCATCGTTCCAGGTCCCTATCCACAAATTGCCCTGGTAGTCCTCCGTCGCCCGTAACACATAGTTGCCGCAGATGCTGTGTGCATCCCCGGGAATATGCTTGTAATGCGTAAACCTGCCCGTCCGGCGATCGAATAGGTTCAGACCGCCGCCATCCGTGCCGATCCATACATCATTGTGGTGATCTTCATAGATACATAATACATGGTTGTCGCTTAGGCTATAGGGCGAGGCGTTGTGGCGGTAGTGCACGAATTTGCGGTTGTCCCAATTGACGAAATCAAGCCCGCCCGCAAAGGATCCGATCCACATGTTCTTCTTCGAGTCGCAGTAAATGCCGTACAGGGAGTTGGTGCCGATACTCGATGGGTCGATATCGTCGTGCAAATAATGATGAAAGACCCCCGTAGTATCCAGGATCACCAGCCCGTCGTTCTCCGTGCCCACCCAGACATTGCCTTCGCCGTCCTCGCCCAGGGAATTAATGGAATTGCTGCCCAAACCCGTGGTATCATGCCCTTTCTTGCCAAAATGCAGAAACCGCCCGCTGGCCCTGTCGAGCTCATCCAGTCCCGAGTTAGTGCCTACCCATAGCCGGTGGTGGCGGTCCTCGGACAAGCAGATCACATCATTGCTCCCGATGGACGCCGGATCATGCGGATTATGCTGCATGGACCGGAACGTTCCCGTGGAAGCATCCAGCAGGTCGAGCCCGCCATTCACCGTTGCCACCCAGATATGATGCTCCGCATCCTCGATCAGGTCCTTGACGCTGTTATCGCTAAGACTCGTCTTGTCCCCCGGACGATGGACAAAATGCGTAAACCGGCCGGGCGAATCCATCCGGTTCAACCCGCCGTCGTCCGTTCCCGCCCACAAATGCCCCTGGCTATCCAGCAACAAACACAACACGATATTGCTGCTCAGGCTGTGCGGATCGGCAGGGTTATGCCGGAAATGCTGCCACCGCTCCGTCCGCCGGTCAAAACGGTCGATGCCGCCGCCCCAGGTCCCTACCCAGAGATAGCCCTCGGCGTCTTCGACAATGCCCTGCACCAGGTTATTGGCCAGGCTATTGTCATCTCCCGCTTTGTTCTTGTAAACAGTAAAGGTATACCCGTCATAACGGTCCAGCCCCTCGCGTGTCCCGAACCACATAAAACCACGGCTGTCCTGGATCGTACAGATGACATTACTATGCGACAAACCCTGCGCCGTTCCCAAATGAACAAAGGAAAGATTGTCACTCTGGGCGCAGGCCGCGTCAACTACTAAAAGCAGTAATAAACACCATAGATGGCGGATAAACACATGCATACTACAAAAAGCCAAAATTCGGATGTAGAGGAAAACGCGTGCGTGGTTCGTTTTATTGCGGAAAACCCTTATACGTTCATCCGCGGAACGGATGAATGCCCATAATCAAGCCCATTTAGTATTGAAAACCCAGCTTAAAGATGAACACGCCCCCATCCGTTCCTTCTCCATAGCTCGCCGAGAACACCAGCTTCCCCAGTGGGGCGATCCAAAATCCCCCGCCATACCCGTCATGCCACTGGTCGCTGGACAACCCGTGCTGCCAGACCCTGCCGACATCATTGAAGACCAGCAACCCAAAGGTCCCCGGGAAAAAGTAGGTGTTGAATCTGGCCAGCTTGATGCGCAGGTCGAGGTTGTGATAAAAGGCCTCGTCTCCCGTAAACCGGTACCTGCGATATCCCCTGAGGCCCTCCAGCGACCCCAGGAACTGCCCCTGGTAGAAATCATATTGTCCGAAGCTCTTTCCCCAACCCACCCGGTTGGCGATCACCAGGCCCGCCCGCGAGTTGAAGCTGGAATAGAGAGCCAGGTCGGTGTTCAGCTGCGAATAAGGATGACTGGCATCATTCAACCCGCCATAGCTGCCGAACCGCGTCGTCCAAAAGATCCCCCGCGCGGGAAGGGTCTTGTCGTCCCGGTTGTCCACGACCAGCGCCGCCCGTCCACCCAGGTAGCTCTTATCCAAATACAAACTAGCCGGATCGAGGCCGTTGATAGCCGTCTGGTTGACGAACCGGTCAAAATTGTCGGCACTATCCAACGTAAAGTATTCGAATGCCGGCCCTACCGACATCGAGAACGCCTTCCCGAAGCGCTTCCGTAAAAGCACATCCAGGTCAAGGCTATTATATCGCGCCCGGTAATAGCGTATCCCGTCCTTCTCGTATTTGTCGAATGCCGTTTCGTTCCCAAAGCCAAAGAAATTCACCGTATTGTTCGGCGCCTTGATATCGGCATCGACCAGCAGGTCCAGCCGCCCGATCGCCTGGATCGCCTCGAAATTGTATTTGAAGTCATACGCCTTCGTCGACAACGAATGCGCTACCGTGAGTGTCTGGATGGTCTTATAAGGGTCTTTATGAAACCCATGGGTGGTATACCGGAAACCCGCCCCCAGGAACACCCCGTCGTCGGGGTTATACGAAACACTGAGCAACGGGGCCAAAATATTATAATGATACCCCAATCCGCTGTTTCCGATCGCCCCGTGCCGGATGACCTCATTAACCGCCGGATCGACGGACAGGAATTTCCGCTCGGGCCCCTTCCCGCTAAAGACATTCTTCTCCGTGCTCAGGTCATAGATGCGGGTCTTCCCTGCCGGTGCGTCGACCACATTTTGGTACTCGTCGTTGCCCGGCCCGCCGATGATTCGAACGATCGTCCGTCCCCCGCCGGCCCCATGAATATAGAAACGATCGTCGCCACCCCGGCCATACAGCCTGATCTCCCTGGTTTGTCCGGAGAGAAAGGTCCGGCTATAGAACCGCTTACCCGGCGCGCCTTCCTTGTTGAGCTTGTAAACATTCACGATCACGGTGTCGCTGCCACGCCGCTCGACATCGAACAGTTCCCGCTTGTCGCTGCCGT
>DASYZH010000289.1:0-17283 GCA_035946435.1 Puia sp.
CCGTGAGCGTTTCCGTGGCGGGCAGGTATTCGGCTTGCAGCGGCTGGTAGGTAGGGTTGACCGGCAGGTCTACCGCATGGGTGGTATACGTATAGGTCGTCACCTGGTTGACATTCCCATAGCCATCGCTCTGTACATCTTTGAGCAAGTTTCCTGCGTTGTCATAAGTAAAATCTTCGCGCATATCGATGGAGGCCCCGCCGCTGCTGGTATAATTATAGGTGAGCTTAGCGGTCAGCAGATTGCCATTGTAGTCATAACCTTCCGTGGTGGTGTCGTTGGTGTTGTCGTACTGCAACGTGCTGTCGACCACCGAGGCGTTGTTTAGCCAAAAGATCTCGTGGATCGATAGCTGGTTATATTCATATAGGTCCATCGTAAGGCTCTTGCTCTGGTAGGCGTAGACGAATTTCAGCTGTGGCGAGGAGAGCCCGGTGATGCGATTGTTGTTGTCGTAGCTCACGTAGAAGGTGTCGGTGAGGCTTGTCCCGCCGGTTTGTTCCGCTTCGATATACATCTTCAGCTTATTGGAACTGCCGTTGCTGTTGGTTCCGCTGTTCTTTTTACAGGACGCCAGCAGGCATATGGCCAGGGCGAAATAGGTGAGTTGTTTGACAGGCATAGTGATCGGTTTAGGAGTAGAGGCCTCAAAATACTTCATACCCGGCGAATATCAAAATCTGGTGCGATGCGCGTAATTTCATTGTTATGATCAACCACCCATTCGCCGATGCCCTTTCTTCCTTGTCCGCCGCCAGCCGGGAGTTGTTGCTGGCGCAGGGGCGAGCCATCACCCTGTCCAAAGATGGGTGGCTACTCCGGGAAGGGCAGGTTGCGCGCAACATTTTCTATCTCGAATCGGGGCTCGTCCGCAGCGTGCGGCTGGAGGATGGCCGGGACATCAACCTGGACTTTTCCTTCGAGGGTGACTATGTTACGCATCTGCGAAGTCTGCGGTCGCCGGGTCCCGCCGATTATGGATTGCAGGCGATGGAGCCGGTTGCGCTCGTGGAGCTTAATGGGGCCGCACTTTTTGATCTATACCGCCGTTCCCCCGAGATCGAATCGTTTGGCCGGCAGATCATCGAGGGGTTGTTGATCCGGCAGGAAACGCAGGCGCATCTGTTTCGCCTGCACTTCTCCAACGCGTCTCGCTGACGAATCTGGCTTCTTATCTTGGCGTCTCGCGGGAGACGCTAAGCCGCATCAGGGGTGCGGGGCGGTGAGGCGCCAGGCCGGCCGTTGAACACGCAGCCTGGTGCCGGGAAACTGCGCGTTGCCGGTCCTTTCACCGCGCAGCCGCATTTTGTGACTTTTGACGCAGGTGGGGCCGGCGCCGCCACCGAGCTTTGGGGTATGACAACAACATACACTGCCACCCAGGAACTCGTCGCCGGCTATATCCGCGACATCTGGAACGAGCGCCGTTTCGACCGGCTGGAACAATACCTGCATCCTGCCTTTAGCGACCATTCGCTTCCGCCCGGGTTGCCGCCCGATATTCATGGTCTCGAGCAATGGATCAGGCTCACGGGCCAGTCCTTCGAACATCACACGATCATCGACGAGCAGGTCACAGAGCCCGGCAAGTCGATCCTGAAGATCCGCATGCAGCTCCGGCATATCGGCGAATGGCGCGGCATCACGGCTACCGGGCGGGAAGTCACGGCCGTCGGCTATCGTTGCTTCCGGGTGGAGGAAGGGCGGATCATCGAACATTGGGCGCTCATCGACGGCAATGCCATCGAGAATCAGCTGCGGGAGACGGCGCAAGGGTGTAAGGTGCGGGGGTAGCCTGCCATATAACTTTACCGATCATCGGCGGTGCGGGAAAAGTAAAGCTAATTGGCTCACTTTTTCTTATAAAGCAAGATATTTTCCTGTTCTGCAATATAATTTATCAAGAAGTGCGCATCCTTACTATCTAGCTTTGATAGATCGAGATGAATGTCATAGCGCTTTTTAATAAATTTTCTTAATGTTCCAATCGTTGAGCTAAATCGATTAAAAATCTCCATTCTTTCATGTCCGTTATACAAAATCATAGGACACAAATACCCACCTTCGACAGTATCTTTAACAGAACTATCATAAATCAATACATTGTCTTTCTGTGCTACCAGCCGTCGAAAAGGAGGATATCCAAAAGGAAGATACTTTCCAGGCGCAAATATTATCCATCTCGTCAAAGGAACACGCGCATCCCGGTTCTCAAAGGATGTACCAACGACAGACAAGATATATGAACCTGGAATAGAAAAAATATTTCCTTTCGGCAACTCAATATCCATATGCCTGGGATTACTTAAAAGACACAATTTTATACGGCCATACAACGTATCACTATTCAATACCGTATCTAAAGAAGAGCCTTTTAAATATGTTCTGTGAATAAGCCCCTTCAGATATTTGCTATTAAGGATGAGATATCCGTCAATAACAGGTGCACCTTCGTAAAGGCCGCTCTCACTACCATATATGGTCACCGGCCATTTACTATTTTGAGCATTAACAGCTGAAGTTGTAAGAAGCTGGAGGGCACATAACAAAAAGGCAGATCTTATGATTTTAGTATACATCTCCAAATTTTGTATCCATCACCCATCCTTGCAATGTATTCCAGGATGAATTATTTGCAAATTTAGTAATGTCAAAAGGATAGTCATTGGTAAATCCTTGTTGCATGAATGAATTTGCGTAGTTAGTGATGATATTCTTTGTAAAATCTCCTCCTATCTTTGCATAATTAATTAGGTAGCTAGTGCCCCCCTGCAAAAATTGATGCGCAATTTGTCCAGCCGCATTTCCAAGTGCATTGGGCCATTGATCCGAGATATCAAAAATTCCTCTCCAGCCTCTTTGATCGGCACCGCTAATTGACTGTGAAATTACACCGCCGATGACGTTTGATGTAACTCCTTGAAGAGCATGAATAGAAACCCCTCCCAAAATAGCCGCCTTGCAGTTAGTAGCCAATTTCATATTTTTTATTTTTTTGCTTTCTCTAATTTTTCCATAAGCCGTTCGAGATCATCCTCGCCAACTCAACCGTATTGCCGCTCCTTGTGCCCAACTCGATGCCGGTGACTTACACCACCGCCTGCGGTGTCATAGTCCCGATGCCGACATTGCCACCCTGACTATTAAGCGCAAATCCCCCCATGCACTACCTGCACGCTGAACCGACTGTATGATGGAATAGCAAATATTGTTCGAGGCATCGGGACCCGTCCATTGGGATGTTTGGGCGCTGGAGGAAAGCGCGGAAAGACATAAGAAGGCAAAAGCAGTCAATAGGAAGGCAATTCCCCTTGCAGGTTTTGGCATAGACAAGTTTAACGGTTAGGAGCAGCTGAAAAGGGCAGGAATAATGTTCACCGCTAATTTGAGTAAACATCCGGAGACTTCCAATAGGTGTTCTCATGCAGCAAAAGCGCAATATGAGCATGAATGAATGTGCTCGATTTTGTGTAGGCGTGTATGCAGGACGCTGATCACCGTGCATTCTCAAGGATGGTCGTGTAAAAGTGCCGCAGCAGCGGGGGCCTCGAAACGCCGTAAAAATCGAGTAAAAGTACTCGGCTATTTGTGGTTTTCCACATTCACGTCCAACCCCTATTTTTGTGGGCTAACTGACCGCGCATGCATGCACTCTGGAGTTTGGATTCCCTCATCAGTCTGTTGACGCTTATCGTGTTAGAGATCGTGCTGGGCATCGACAATGTTATTTTTGTTTCCATCCTCATCGGCCGGCTGCCGCATAACCGCCAGCTGGATGCCCGTCGCGTCTGGATGATCGCGGGTATCCTGATCCGTAGCGGATTGCTGCTGGGGCTGGGCTGGCTGGTGACCCGCGGCAACCGGGAACTGTTCGCCATAGCCGGATATGGTTTCAGCATCCGCAATCTCATTATGCTGGCGGGGGGATTGTTCCTCTTATATAAGACGGTACGCGAGATCCATGAGAAGCTGGAGGGCGATCCACAGGAGGGCGGCGCAACGCCCAAAGGGGCCGGCACCTCGTTTGGCGCTATCGTCAGTCAGCTCGTGCTGGTGGATACCGTTTTTTCCTTCGACAGCATCGTTACGGCCATCGGGCTGGCACAGCAGGTCGCGGTGATGATCACGGCCGTGGTGGTAGCGATGATCATCATGTTCTTTTTCTCCCGGGCAATCGCCGATTTCATCAACCGGCGCCCTACCGTCAAGATACTGGCGCTCTCCTTCCTGCTCATGATAGGGTTCAGTCTTTTCTTCGAAGGGCTGGAACCGATCCATCACGCCCATATCGATAAGGGATATATCTATTTTTCCATGGCCTTCGCCTTTGGGGTGGAATTGCTGAATACCAGGATAAGAAAGAAACAGAAAAAATAATTATATTGGTGGAAACGCTTAGCTATGCCTACCACCGATCCTCGCGTCGATGCTTATATCGCGAAATCCGCGGAGTTCGCCCGTCCTATTTTGTCGCATATCCGGGAACTGGTTCACAAAGCCTGCCCGGAGGTAACGGAGACCATCAAATGGGGAATGCCGTTCTTCGAATACAGCGGCGGCATCATCTGCAACATGGCGGGGTTCAAACAGCACTGTACGCTGGGCTTTTGGAATGCCCCGATCCTCAAAGACCCGGGGGGTGTCCTGCATGTAAAGGACAAGAACGCCATGGGACACCTGGACCGCATCACGTCGTTAAAAGATCTGCCTGTCGACAAGACCCTTATCGCGCTGATCAAAGAAGGGGCGAAGCTCAACGAGCAGGGTGTGAAGAAACCGGCGCCGGCCGCGAAATCCCCCAAGGCTACCTTACCGGAACCACCCGGGCTGACGACAGCCTTGAAAAAGAATAAAAAGGCCAAAGCCACCTTCGAGGCCTTTCCTCCCTCTCACCGCCGGGAATACATCGAATGGATCACGGAAGCCAAAACGGATGCCACGCGGGAAAAGCGGATCGCGACGACTATCGAATGGCTGGAAGAAGGAAAAGACCGCAACTGGAAATACAGAAAATAAATTTTTAATTCGCGGGTTCCGGAAACTCTCTTACATTTAACGCGCAAAATTGTAAGCCCAGCGGAAAACAGATTGGTCATGCAGTCTGTTTCCGCCTGGCACTAGCAAGGGGCCCGCTCGGGCCTCGTTCGAAGGACAATCATTACCTTGAGGCCCCGGAGGGGCCTCGTCCGAAGGACAATCATCACCTTGAGGCCCCGGAGGGGCCTCGTCCGAAGGACAATCATCAGCGTCATTTAATGCAAAGCAAGGTTGCGGCTACCACGCCAGCGGTTTCCGTACGCAATCTGTTCTGTCCCAGGCTTACGGGCAGGTAGCCCGCCGCCAACGCCGTCTCCACTTCTTTAGCAGAGAAATCGCCTTCCGGCCCGATGAGGATCAGGGCGCGGGGACCCGCTATAGTCGCGTTCGGGGCCGAAGGGTGGATCGTAGCCGGGCTCGCAATCAATCGTTCCCGGACTACCCCCGCAAGGCTGGCTGTGGCCCGCGGCGCCTCCAGACAATGGGCGATCAGCCTAAGTCCTGCGGCTTCCGCGGCAGTCCCGGCAGCATCGCCGGGCCGGGTGACTGGCAGAGGGTTCCTCGTTTGGGCGCCCGCCGGAGGACTGCCGCCCTGGGTGATCACCTGCGAAAAGGGTTGAGGTTCGGTCAGCACGGGCAGCCAGGCCTGCTGCGACTGAAGCATGGCGCTCACGAGGATATTCCTCAGGCGGTCTGCGCGGATGGATTGCCGTTCGGTACGGTCGCAGATTACGGGAATGATCGTGCTTACGCCGATCTCGGTGGCCTTTTCCAGGAACCATTCGAATCGGGAAGCATTCTTTAGCGGAGAGATGGCGATCGTGACGTTGGTTGACAGTGGCGCGATGGTCTGAGTCGCCCGGATGGCCACCCGGCATTGCTTTTTATGGGCATCCGTGATCTCGCCTTCCAGCAAATGACCCCGGCCATCGGTAAGCAGTACAGGCTCGCCGGGTTTCATCCGGAGCACCTGGACCACATGCCGCGAGTTGTCTTCGTCCAGCGTCAATTCCTGCTGCCCTGCCGTATACGATGGTATATAAAAAGAAGGCAATGCCATGGCTAGAAGGGCGTCTCGTCGTCATCCATGGGAACATCCTTCATGCGGCTGCCGGCCTGGATATAGAGTTTGGCGCCTTCCCCGTCACTACCCTGAACCGGTTTCCAGTTCCCGCCGGAAGGCATGCCGATACCGCCGAAATCGTCTTCGCCGTATTCGGTGAACTTTTGGATATGGAGGAGCGCCCGGAGCTTTACGGTATCGAGCGAACCGTTACGGTGTTTGGCGATCTTTACGTGCGTTTCACCCTTGTTGCTCTCGCCCATTTCATTGGCGGTAATCCCATAATATTCGGGGCGGTACAGGAACATGACCATGTCCGCGTCCTGCTCGATGGCGCCGGATTCACGCAGATCGCTCAGCTGAGGGATCTTCTCGCCATCCTTCCGCGATTCTACGGCACGGCTGAGCTGGGAGAGGGCGATTATTGGCACCTGGAGCTCTTTGGCCAGCCCTTTCAACGCCCGGGAGATCTGGCTGATCTCCTGCTCGCGGTTGCCATTTTTGTTATCGCCGGAGCCGCTCATCAGCTGCAGATAGTCGATGATGATAAACCCGATATTGTGTTTGTTCTTGAGCCGGCGGCATTTGGCCCGGAGCTCGAAGATGTTCAGCGCCGGCGTATCGTCGATGAAGATCGGAGCCTTGGCGAGCCGGTCGATCCCTTTCTTATACAGCTGTTTCATCTCATGTTCCTCCAGGCGGCCACGGGCGATCTTTTCCATGAAGATCTCGGATTCGGCGCTGAGGATACGCTGAACCAGCTGTGCCGAGCTCATTTCAAGGCTGAAAAAGGCTACCGGCGTAGGCTTGGAGGCGCTGAGGGCTGCATTGCGGGCCAGGTTGAGGGCGAAAGCCGTTTTACCCACGGCAGGCCGCGCCGCCAGGATGATGAGGTCGGTGGGCTGCCAGCCATAGGTGATCTTGTCCAGCGTGGGGAAACCGCTGGGTACGCCCGTGATCTCATCCTGCTTGTGACGCAGGTCTTCGATCCGCTGGATGGCCTTCACCAGCACGGTGTCGATGCTATCGAAATTCTTCCGCAGGTGGTTATTGGTGATCTCGAAGAGCTTGCTTTCGGCATCGTCGAGCAGGTCGAAAACGTCCGTGCTGTCCTCATAGGCATCCCCAATGATCTCGCCGCTGATGCGGATCAGTTCCCGCTGGATGAATTTTTGCAGGATGATGCGGGAGTGGGTCTCGATATGGGCGGAAGAAACCACCGAGTTGGTGAGCTTGGTGACATAATAAGCTCCTCCTACAATATCGAGCTCCTGACGGGTCTTCAGCTCTTCGACCACGGTGAAGATATCGATGGGCTGACTTTTCTGCGCCAGGCTTTGCATCGTGCGGTAGATGCGCTGATGCCCTTCCAGGTAAAAACATTCCGGTTTCAGGATCTCGACAACCGTGTCGAAAGCACTCTTTTCCAACATAATGGCGCCCAGTACGGCCTCCTCCAGCTCCTTGGCCTGGGGAGGTACCTTACCATAGACCATGGTGCTCAGATCCACAGCAGGCTTGCGTCTCATTTTGCTGCGGTCCTTGTTCAAATTTAGGTTAGTGAGATCCATAAAACCGTCCAGAATAAATTTTGAGCCCCGTTAAGAAATTGTTACGACAACATGAACTGAATGTTACCCCGTTCATCGGGAGGGCGAATATAGAACTCCTCAATTCGTTTAAAACATTTTTTCTTTTTGTTTCTTTATCCTATAGAAATTCACCCGGTTATCCACAGGTTGGAGGGGGTTATACACGGCAAAGGCAGGGCTTTCCACAATTTAAAAAAGTTTTCAGCCCTTTTGCCAGAAAAATTCACACCGACTGTGCAGAAGTATTTAGGAGGTAAAATTTTGCCGGCATACGAAAACCACAGAATGGGAGTTGCGGTGTTTTAAAGGAACGGCAGACCATAGGTCTGCCGTTAAAATCAAGTCAGGGCGCGGGTTAGTCGCACCGGTCCTTTTCCCGCACCGGGCCGAAACAGGCCTTATCAGGGCTTATTGGTGGTTCTGACCGTCGTCACGTTTTTGAGGCGGCGGCGGATTATGCTGTACCGGCGCGGGTTTGGGCCTGTTTCCTATCGGTCTTGGATGGTTGGTATTCTGGTTAGGCTGGCCAACGGCCGGTCTCGGCTGGCCAGCATTTTGATTAGGTGGGCCGAATGGGCGTTGCGGCCGCGGTTGCGGCTGACGGGTAGCTGGTGTCGGTTGCGGCGCCGAAGGATGTCCGGCAGGCTGTGCCGAAGGCTGCCCCTGGTTCGCCGGGGGCTGACCCGCCGGCGGGCGGTTATAGATGCGCGGGTTATTCGCCGGCTGGCCATTCACGGGTTGAGCGCCCGAAGGCTGGCCATAGCCGCGGTTTCCATTGTTGTTGCCGCGATTGTCATTGTTGTTACCGCGATTCTCATACCCATTCCCACGGTTCTCAAACCCATTGCCACGGTTGTCATTGCCATTGCCGCGGTTGTCATTGCCGTTGCCACGGTTGTCATTGCCGTTGCCACGGTTCTCATACCCATTGCCGCGATTCTCATACCCATTCCCGCGGTTCTCGTTGCCGGCGCCAGGCATATTCTGGGCGGGGGGTGGCGTGGGGTTCGCGCCGTAATTGGTCCGGTTGACCGGCCGGGCCATGTTCAGCGGGTGGAAGTTAGTGGGTGCATAGCCACCGGGGCGGCCATTGCCGCCTGCATGCGAGTCTCCTGCCGGCGGAGCCGAATTGACATGGGGGCGATAGACGGCAAAGCTGCCGCCATTCACGCCACCACCACCGGGAGCCCGGCTTTCACGAATGGGCGTAGGCCGCAGCGGCGCGCCGGTAAACCGGCTGACCTCGTTCGGATCGGGGCCGGCACCATAATGGTTATTCCCGTAATGATTGTTGATGATGGTCGTATTGTTGTTATTGATGACCGTGACATTGTTGATCACCGTGGTCCGGTTGATGATCGTGACATTGTTCGTCTCGCGCACATAGTAGTTGTTGATCTGCGGACTGGCCACATACTGATGCGGTACGAAGCACCAATAATGCGGTGGCGGATTGTAGCCGCTGCTGTAAGCTACGCTCACGGAGACACCGGGCTCCATTGGCGCCCAGCCGTAATAGTCGTCACTGTTACGCCAGCTGACCCAGGCCGGGGCCCATTCGTTACCGGGGATCCACATCCAGCCGTAGCCATCGCGGAAGAACCAGCGGCCATAGTGGAAGGCCGCCCAGCCCCAGGGATAACCGGAGTCCCAGGCCCACCCTTCGTCCGTATAGACCCAATGACCGTTGGTGGCATAGGGCTTGAAATCCGGGGTGACCTCGGGCATCCAGACATAGCCGTAGTCGGGATCCTGTATCCATTGCCCATAAGGGCTCAGCTGATCATAAAAGGTTTGATAAGAAGCGTCTTCGGGAGCGGCGGGGGGTGGAGCAGGCGCCGGGGCCGGCGGCGGTGGAGTTTGCTGAACGACATAAACAGGGCCACAAGCATTCAGTCCAATAGCCACGATGGCCAGAAGAAATAGGTGTTTGTACATAGATCAACAAGTTTATAGGTGTAACTGCCGCAAAAATAGACCATTCTCAGGGCAAAACGTTTAATGGAAACGAAAATTCCGGCCGATTATTACCTTTGCCGGCTGAGCCGCTTTCAGCGGCTCGCCCACGGGGCAGACGTTAGCCTTTTACCGCAAATGCGTTAGTTTTGCGCGAAACGCGTTTGCGGTACATACTATGACAATCAGTTACAATTGGCTTTGTGATTATCTCCCGGTAAAGATCGAACCGGAACGGCTTTCCAGGATCCTGACCTCGATAGGTCTGGAGGTCGAAGGCATTGAACACTACGAATCGGTAAAAGGCGGATTAAAAGGGCTGGTGATCGGTGAGGTGCTGGAAGCGGTGCCCCACCCCAATGCGGACAAATTGAAACTCACCAAAGTTGCTACCGGTGGCGCCGAACCGCTATCGATCGTCTGCGGCGCTTCCAATGTCGCCGCAGGTCAAAAGGTAGTAGTCGCATTGCCGGGTACTACGATCTATCCCATCAAGGGCGAACCCCTCACACTCAAGATCGCTAAGATCCGCGGTGTCGAGAGTCATGGCATGATCTGCGCCGAAGACGAGATCGGTCTCGGGGAAAGTCACGCAGGCATCATGGTACTCCCGGCAGAGGTCAGGGTGGGCATGCCGGCGGCGGAGTATTTCCAGCCCTATACGGATCACCTCATCGAGATCGGCCTCACACCGAACCACATGGATGCCATGAGCCACTGGGGCGTGGCGCGGGATGTCTGCGCCTGGCTTTCGCATCATGAGAAAGGCGAGTTCCGGCCCAAGCAACCCGCGATCAAAGATTTTAAGATCGCGGGCAATAGTGCGCCTGTCGCGGTGACCATCGAGGATAAGCAGGGCTGTAAGCGCTATTCCGGCATCACGATCCAGGGCATTACGATCCGCGAATCCCCCCGATGGATGCAGGACAGGTTGAAGGCCATCGGCATCCGCAGCATCAACAACATCGTCGATAGCACGAATTTCGTTTTACACGAGCTGGGGCAACCCCTGCACGCGTTCGATCTGAATGCCATCGAGGGCAGGCAGATCATCGTCAAACATCTGCCTGAGGGCACCCCCTTTGTTACCCTCGATGAAAAGGAACGGCGGCTGTCGGCGGAAGACCTCATGATCTGCAATGCCAAAGGCCCCATGGCGATGGCTGGCGTCTTCGGCGGACTCCACAGCGGCATCCAGGACGACACCACGGCTGTGTTTCTCGAAAGCGCCTGGTTCGACCCCATCTCCATCCGCAAGACTTCGTTCCGGCATGGCTTGCGAACCGATGCCGCGACGCATTTCGAAAAAGGGATGGATATTTCCGGCACCGTAAATGTCCTTAAAAGGGCAGCCGTGCTTATCAGGGAACTGGCCGGCGGCGAGATCGTCTCGGATATCGTCGATGTCTATCCGGACCCCGGGAACAAGGTTCAGGTCGCGCTGAAATATCATTATCTCAAAGTGCTGAGCGGCAAGAGCTACCACCCCGATGCTGTCCGGAACATCCTGCAGGCCCTGGGTTTCGAGATCATGAAAGATGGGATCGACGCCATCGTGGTAGCGGTGCCCTGGCATAAACCGGACATCAGCCTGCCGGCCGATCTCGTGGAGGAGATCATGCGGATCGACGGTTTGGACAACATTACCATCCCCGGCGCCATCACCATCTCGCCGGCAGTGGAGACCGGTGGTAAAAAGGCTTCGAGAAGATCCGTGGTGGCACATTACCTGGTAGGGCAGGGATTCAACGAGATCCTCACGAATTCGATCACGAACAGCGCCTACTACACCGAACAGGAACTCCAGGCAGCCGTAAAAATGATCAACAACCTGAGCGCCGACCTCAATATCCTTCGTCCGTCCCTACTGGAAACGGGGTTGGAATCCGTGGGTTACAACCTCAACCGGAAGGTCGCCGGCCTGCGTTTCTTTGAATTCGGCAAGACCTATCATACCTCCGGGGTAGGGAAGTACGAGGAGATCAATCACCTTTGTCTCTACCTCACCGGTCCGTTGCAGGAAGATTCCTGGAAAGGCAAGGGTAAGACAGTCGACATCTACTACGTCAAAGGCCTCTGCGAGCGGCTTTTCCAGCTGCTCGGTGTGGATCTGCCGGCGTGGGAGCTGCGGCAGCAGGCTAAACTGGAGCAGGGGCTGGCCATCTTCAAGCCCGGCAAGACCGGCCAAAGGCCGTCGGGCGATGGAGACACGGTGAAAGGGCTGCTCATCGAGGCTGGCGCCGTGAGAAACGATGTTCTCAGGCGATTCGATATTAAACAGGAACTGTTCTTTGTCGACATTCATTGGGACCGGTTGATGGAGCTCGCGGCGGAACGGGCCATCGAGTTCCGGGAGCTGCCCAAACAATTGCCCGTCTATCGGGATCTGGCAATGGTCGTCGACAAACAGCTTTCCTTCGAGGCCGTGGAAAAAGCGGTGCGGAAAGCGAAGGTGGATAAATTGCAGGAAGTAAAGCTTTTCGATATATTTGAAAGTGAGAAGCTGGGGAAAGATAAGCGATCACTGGCTCTGAGCTTTACTTTTTTGGACGAAGAGAAGACCTTAACGGATAAAGAGATCGAAGGGCTGGTGAACAAGCTTATCCAAACGCTGGAGAAAGAGGTAAGCGCCGAGATACGTAAATGAGTGAAGAAAGCCATAGCAAGGGAAAGCCTTTCCCTCCTGCAGGGGAAGCCGAGCTCCGGGTCCGAAGGATACAGGAGAAGCTACAGCAATTGCTGCGGCAGCGGGACCTGTTGCTAAAAGAGAATACGAAATTGCGGGAGGAGGTGCACCAGCTGCAGCAGAACCTGGAAGAACGCGGCACGCGGCTCGAACAATTGCAACAGCAGGTAGAGATCTTAAAAGCGACGAAAGCGGCTATGAGCGAGGGGGAAAAACGGGCGTTAGAGAAACGGCTGGGCCAATACATCCGGGAGATCGACCGGTGTATTGCACTCTTGGGGGAATAGGACCGGTCAGACTCGTTTGACGAGGCGCATCTTCATCTCATCCTTTCCGCGCGATATTTCCAGGGTGTAAACGCCATAGGGCAGGTCGTTGAGACCGTTCCAGTCCAGCTGCTGCTGGTCGTTCTCTACTTCGGTTTCGAGGGCGCTGCATACCAGGCCGGTGTCGTCCTTTAAGACGGCTTTCAGCAGGCATTTCTGTGGATCGTCGACTTGAAAGGTGAGGTGGTCGATGAAGACGGGGGATTTGACTTTTAGGAACATGGTGCTTTAGTTTTTAGATAGGGTATTGGTTTGGATTTGGTCATTTTTATAAGGATGATCATATGTCACGAACAACAAAAAAACCTGCTACCTTCTCTCACGGACAAGCCCCCTGTGCATAAGGTGTTAATAAATATAAAACAAGTATTTCAACTATGCAAGAGTTGATTCCAATAAATGTTGTGATCGGAGACCGGACCTACCGGATCAAGATCGAACCCCAGGACGAGGAAGTCGTCCGGAAGACCTTAAAATTGATCAACGACAAGGTGATCGAGTACAAAACCCAGTTTGCCGGCCGGGACATGCAGGATTATATTGCCATGGTGGTCTTGTGGTATGCCACCCAGCCGGCCGGTGAGGGGGGCCTGCCGGGATTGAACCATGCGGTGCTGGATGCGCTCACCCGGATGGAGCAGCAGCTGGATAAGGTATTATAAGCGTCCGGCTCGCGGCCAGCCAAATTGCGCATCAAAATGCGCTGTCTGGGCGCAGTTTTGCACATGTTTTTCCTATCTTCGCCAACTAACATAAAACGGACCACGGGTCCGTTGACCAAAGGTCAATCATAACGCATTTGGCGCCAAGGGTTTACCTTTTCTCATCAACCCGTAGGCGCCAATTTCATGCAATCATGAACCTGAATAAGAATTATATGATTGTGAACGCTTTAAATTTTAATATATAATGGAACCGTCAACTATAATAGCGGGGGTCATCGCCCTGGTTGTAGGCATTATCGCCGGGAAACTGATCTTCGCCAAGAATACCCAACAAAAAATACAAGACGCTGAAGGCCAGGCAAAAAAGATCGTAAGTGACGCGCAGACGGCAGCCGAGAGCCTGAAACGTGAGAAACAGCTGGAAGCCAAGGAAAAATTTGTACAGCTCAAGGCGGAACACGACAAGGAAGTCCTGGAAAAGAACCGGAAGATCAACGATGCAGAGGCCAGGATCAAGCAAAAAGAGCAGAGTATCAATCAAAAACTGGAAAATCTCGATAAACAGGCCAAGGACAACGAGGCCATCAAGGAAAACCTCAACCGGCAGATCGAGGTGGTGAACATGAAGCGGACCGAGCTGGAAAAGCACCAGGAAGAGCATATCCGCCGCCTGGAAAAGATCGCCGCCCTCACGGCCGAGGAAGCCCGGGCGCAGCTGGTAGAGAGCCTTCGCCAGGAAGCCCAGACCCGGGCGCTGGCCTTACAGCAGGAGATCATCGACGACGCCAAGCAAAAGGCCAACAAAGAGGCCCGCAAGATCATCATCCAAAGCATTCAGCGGACCGCCGCCGAACAAGCCATCGAGAACTCCATTACCGTTTTTAACCTGGAAAGCGACGAGATCAAGGGCCAGATCATCGGCCGGGAAGGCCGGAACATCCGCGCCATCGAAGCCGCCACCGGCGTAGACCTCATCGTGGATGACACCCCCGAGGCCATCATCCTGTCCTCTTTCGACCCGCTCCGCAGGGAGATCGCCCGGCTTTCGTTGCAGCGGCTGGTAGCCGATGGCCGTATCCACCCCGCCCGTATCGAAGAGATCGTGGAAAAGACCCGCAAGCAGATCGAAGAGCAGGTCATGGAGATCGGCGAACGCACCGTGATCGAATTAGGTATCCATGGCTTGCATAAAGAGCTGGTCCGCATCGTCGGAAAAATGCGGTTCCGGTCATCTTATGGTCAGAACCTATTGATGCACAGCCGGGAAGTAGCCAACCTTTGCGGCATAATGGCTGCGGAGCTCGGGATGAACCCCAAATTGGCCAAGCGGGCCGGCTTATTGCATGATATCGGTAAAGTGCCGGATGAAGAGACGGAGCTGAGCCACGCGTTGCTGGGGATGAAGCTGGCAGAGAAATATGGGGAGAATCCTGCGGTGGTCAACGCCATCGGCGCCCACCACGACGAGGTGGAGATGCAATATGTGATCGCCCCCATTATCCAGGCCTGTGACGCGATCAGCGGCGCCCGTCCCGGCGCCCGGCGCGAGATCATGCAGCAATACCTGCAACGGATCAAGGACCTGGAAAATCTGGCGCTCGCCTACCCTGGGGTCGAAAAGGCCTACGCCATCCAGGCTGGCCGTGAACTTCGGGTCATCGTAGAGGCGGACAAGGTCACGGATGTGGACAGCGACAAGCTGAGTTTCGAGATCGCCCAAAAGATCCAGACCGAGATGACCTATCCCGGCCAGATCAAGGTGACGGTCATTCGGGAGAAAAGGGCTGTAAACGTGGCCAGATAGGGAAAAAACTTTGTTTTTTCCACCAATGTTGATTACCTTTGCCATCCTTCAAAAAGCGCTAGCTTTTTGAACCAGACATTAGCGCTTTGCCGGAATGCGCTAATTTTTCTGACAGCGCATTCCCGGCACATACTAAATTATTTGTTATGCAAGCTGCTGTAGCCTTTGTACACGAGCAACTGACGGGAAAAAGAGAGTTTCCGAAGTTCAAAGCCGGTGACAATATCACCGTCAATTATAAGATCATCGAAGGAAACAAGGAGCGTATCCAGAGTTTCAAGGGTGATGTGATCAAGCGTCAGGGTACGGGCCAAACAGCCACCTTTACCGTACGGAAGATCTCCGACGGCGTAGGTGTAGAACGGACCTTCCCCTTGTTCTCCCCCAATATCGAGTCGCTCGAACTGAATAAGGTTGGCCGCGTTCGCCGCGCCAAACTTTTCTTCCAGCGTTCCCGCAGTGGCAAGAGCGCCCGCATCAAGGAAAAACGCCTTGCCGTCGGCGAAGCAGCCGCCAAGTAAGATCCCCCCGGAATTATGTTTTTGTTACCGATTTTTGTGTATACCTTTGTAGTGTACCTTAAAATGTAGTTATGGGAGATTTATTCAGTGGTCCGCATATTATTCTGATAGTACTTGTAGTACTGCTGTTGTTTGGTGGTAAGAAAATTCCCGAGCTGATGCGTGGTCTCGGTCGTGGTATCCGCGAATTCAAAGACGCAAAGGACAACGTCTCTCGTGAGATCGAAGATCACATGAATGACGACAGGAAGGCGACTACCACTACTACCACTACCACAAAAGCTACGACGACGACTCCAACGGTTCCGCCCGATCATAATTAAATTATTACTCGTACCAGAGTAACAAAACCCCGCGAATTAAATTAAACTCCACGAGAGCTTTTTTCGCGGGGTTTTCTTTTTTGCCATACTTTTGAGCCTTCCATGAAGCTATTTAAGAGCAGGACCAGGAATGGGGACGATCAGGAGATGTCCTTTATCGAACATTTGGATGTATTACGCGGGCATCTTTTTAAATCGGCTCTCGCTGTCGCCGTCGGCGCGATCCTCATGGCCGTTTACAATAAATTTATCGTCACGCGCATCCTCATGGGCCCGACCCATCCCGACTTCTGGACCTATAGGACATTGTGCGAGCTGGGCCAGAAATGGGGGTTCGGCAACAAATTGTGCATGGCGGAGATCCATCTGAGGATGCAAAGCAATGCCGTGGCAGGACAGTTCGATACCTATTTCAATATCATCCTCATCGGCGGTTTCATCCTCGCATTTCCCTATGTCTTCTGGCAGTTCTGGAAATTCACGAAACCGGCCCTGAAGGAAAAAGAGCTCCGGAACACCCGCGGCGTGATCTTTTGGGTCTCCGTGCTTTTCTTCCTGGGTGTACTCTTCGGTTATTTCGTCATCGCGCCCTATACCATTAGCTTCTTCGCCAATTTCTCCCTGGACACCAATATCGAGAACATCTGGACGATCGGCAGCTATTTCACTACGATCTCCCAGCTGATCCTGGGTGCGGGCCTGGCTTTCCAGCTTCCGCTGGTCATGTATTTCCTGGCGAAGATCGGCGTCGTGAGTGCGGCATACCTGCGAAGGGTCCGCAAATACGCCATCCTGATCATAGTGATCGTGGCCAGCATCATCACTCCCCCGGATATGCTAAGTACGATCGTCGCTTCTGTTCCCCTGATCATTTTATATGAGATAAGCATCCTGCTCTGCGTAAAAGTAGAAAAGAAACAAGCCAAGGAGGAAGCCCAATGGGATTAAACTTTCAATCCATCGAAGCCTATCATGTTGCCCTGAAGACGGGAACAGTGAGTTGTGAGCAAGCCGTGACCCACTATCTTGCTGCCATCGGGCAGCAAAAGGATCTCAATGCCTTCCTGCGGGTCTATGACGCCGAAGCGCTGGACGAAGCGCGAGCACTTGACCGGCGACGCAAAGCCGGCGAACCCATGGGGAAATTGCATGGCGTCGTCATCGGCATCAAAGATGTGATCGCTTACAAAGGACATGGGCTCACGGCCGCGTCGCGCATCCTCGAGAACTATACCTCCATTTATAACGCTACGGCCGTCGAAAAACTGCTGGCGGAAGAAGCCATCATTATCGGCGCATTGAATTGTGAC
>DASYZH010000290.1:0-6848 GCA_035946435.1 Puia sp.
CTCATCAGGATGGATTCGGTGCGGCCATTGGTCTTAAGGCCAAAGAGCGTACCCCGGTCGTGTATCAGGTTGAATTCCACATAACGGCCCCGGCGGATCTCCTGCCATTCCCGCTCGTTCTCACCATAGGGTGTGTTCATACGGCGCTCCACGATGGGCACATAGGCCGGAAGAAAAGCGTTTCCATTCGCCCGCTGAAAATCAAATAGCCTTTCGGCATCGGCGTTGTCCGCGGGCCGCAGATGGTCGTAGAATACGCCGCCGATCCCGCGCATCTCATCCCCGCGATGTTTGTTCACGAAATATTCGTCGCACCACTTTTTGAACCGCGGGTAATAGTCGGTGCCAAATTGATCCATCGCGGTTTTAAAGCTCCTGTGAAAAGCGCGGGCATCGGCTTCAAAAAGATAGTATGGAGTGAGATCCGAGCCGCCGCCAAACCAGCGGTCACAGACGTTTCCCGCTTCGTCATAAAGTTCGAAGTAGCGCCAGTTGGCATGGGTTGTGGGGACATAAGGGTTCAGCGGATGGATCACGAGGGAAAGGCCGCAGGCAAACCATTTGTCGCCTTCGATCTTCAGCTGTGTCCGCATGATGTCGGTGACCCTGCCCCATACAACGCTGGTATTTACGCCGCCCTTTTCGAAGACGCGGCCATTCGAGATGACCCTGGTCCTACCGCCACCCCCGCCTTTTTCGCGTTCCCATTCGTCGGTGATAAAAGTAGCCCTGCCATCGAGATCCTCGAGCGCCGCGCAGATGCGGTCCTGCAGGTCGTAGATAAACCCGATCCACCGGTCGCGGAAGGCATGCGTTTCCGTTTTATAAAGGGGCTCAGGCTGGCTCATACTGATAAGTTTTTACCGTTTCCACAAAGGCTTTGGCGTGATCTACGGGCACGTTGGGCAGGATGCCATGACCCAGGTTGGCGATATGCGGATAGCCACTGAAAGCATCGAGCATGGCTTTTACTTCTTTGCGGATCACGGGTATCGGCGACAACAGCTTCGCCGGATCGAAATTCCCGTGCAGGGCTACCCGCGGACCAGCCAGCTGGCGCGCCAGCTGCGGGCGGATACACCAGTCGATGCCAAGACCATGAGCGCCGGTAGCGGCCATGCTGTCCAGCGAATGCCAGGCGCCTTTGGCAAAGATGATCGTAAGCGCCTTGTTTTTGAGGGCGGCTACGATCTGGCGGATATACTGCATGCTGAGGTTTTCGAAATCTTCCGGACCCAGTAGTCCACCCCAGCTGTCGAAGATCTGCACCACATCGGCGCCTGCTGCCGCCTGACCCTGTAAATAGGCGATAGTCGTGTCCGTTATCAGTTGCAATAAGCGGTGCGCGGTTTCCGGTTGGGTATAACAAAAGACCTTTGCTTCGTCGAAGGTCTTGGATCCTTTGCCCTGCACCATATAGCACAGCAATGTCCAGGGTGCGCCTGCAAAACCGATCAACGGCACTCTTCCTTCCAGGCGTTGTTTGGTGAGCTTCAGCGCATCGAATACATATCCCAGGTGCTCGTGTACATCCGGTACGACAAGTTTATCCAGATCGGAGAATTGTTTGATGGGATCGGGCAGCAGGGGACCCTGGTGCTCCACCATCTGTACTTCCATGCCCATCGCCTGCGGCACCACGAGAATATCGGAGAAGATGATCGCCGCATCCACGCCTACCTGTTCCACCGGTTGGATGGTGATCTCCGAAGCGAGTTCGGGGTTCTTGCAGCGCTCGAAAAAAGAATATTTTTCTTTGAGCTTGAGATAATCGGGTAGATACCTGCCGGCCTGTCGCATCATCCATACCGGTGTGCGTTCCGTCCTCTCACCCCGCAAGGTGCGTAACAAAAGATCATTCTTCAGTTCGGTCATGTGTAATATTTAATGTTTGTCTTTCGGACGCGCGGCGTCCAGCCGCTCAAGGATTTGTCGTATCAATATCTGCTCATCCGGCTTTTCGCTCATCGATACCGGGTTAGGGCATTTGGCGCGGATCGCTGCGGCGGTTGTCCTGCCGATCGCAAAAAGCCTGACCTGCGGTCCCATGGTGTTCATAGAAAAAAAACTTTCCACGGCGCTTGGACTAAAAAAAACGATCACGTCATAGGTTTTGTCGATGCGTTGCGGGGTGAGGATGGTTTGATACACCACCACCTCGTGCACCTGCCATCCGGCGGCATTAAGCCTGTCCGGCAGTTCGTCCCGTCGTTTGTCGCCGCAAAAGAACCAGCATTCGTCCCGCGTCTCGCTTTCCCCGAACGATCCGCGGCTGATGATCACCTCCGCGAGTTCCGCAGCCGAATCGGCCGTACCCGCGATCGCGTTCTCGCCGAACCGCTCCGCCGCTGCGCGGCGGGTGGCCCCATTGAGGCAAAAGATCTTCCAACCCGGCGACATGGCCTTCTCTATGGCCGTCACCGCATTGGTGCTCGTGAAAATGGCCGTCAGCGGCCGATCCACCAAGTCCGCGAGCCGTTTGGTCAATGTATCATCCTGCAGCTTTGCCGTGGCGATAAAGGGTACGGCATCGATGGTGATGCCTTTTGTCGCGGCTTCTTCGATGAGGGCTGCGGGTAGCGCACGGGTGGACAGTACATATGCAATTGAAGCGGACATGTCGGTTATGCCTGGGGCGTTTTCGCGGCGGCCGTTCCCGTGGCGCGGATGCTGTCCGCAATAGCCTGCCCGCCGTTCTCCAGGAGCTCTTCCGCGGCTGACCTGCCAAGGCCATCGGCCCTGTCCAGCGGTAAGATCTTTTCTATCTCTGCTTTTTGCCGGCCGTCGAGCGAAAGCAGCTGACCGCGGAAATAGAGATCGCCATCTTCGACTTCTGCCAGCGCGCTTATCGGGGTGGAACAGCCACCGAGCAAGGTTCGCAGAAAATCCCGTTCGATCTTTGTACAGAGGGCCGTTTCGGGATCGTTCAGGGGTTCGCAGCATCCCAGGGTTCGGCCATCTTCGCTGCGGGCTACGATCACAATGGCGCCTTGCGCGGGGGCCGGCAACATCCAGTCCAACACGATGCTTTTTTCAGGACGCAGGCCGATGCGTTCCAGACCGGCTTGCGCAAAAATGGCCGCATCCCACGACTCTTCCGATAATTTCCTGAGCCGTGTATTCACATTGCCGCGAAGATTATGCAGCTCGTGTTTTGGATATTTGTTCAGCCATTGCGCGATACGCCGGATGCTGCTCGTGGCGATCCGGGCAATGGAATCGCGGTGCGCCAGAAAGTCCGTATCGTGCTTATAGACCAGCAGATCGCGTACGGGACCGCGTCTCAACACGGCGGCCTGCCCGAGCCCTTCCGGCAACTGCGTGGGCACATCCTTCATCGAGTGAACTGCTATATCGATCTTGTAATTCAGTAAGGCAATATCCAGGCTGCGGGTAAAAACGCCTTGCACACCCATTTCATATAGCGGCGTTTTCAGGTCGATGTCGCCTTCGCTTTTAATAGGCACCAGTACGGCAGCATTGCCTTCCCGCTCCAGCAGCTCTTTTACCTGTGTGGCCTGCCAGATGGCTAGATTGCTTTCGCGTGTGCCTATCCTTATTGGTGATATGTCCATTTTTACCCTCCCCTTAATTAGCCACATCGGCCACATTGGCGTCAGTACCGATATATTCGTTTATCGCCTGAATATAGTGGCAGCCTCCCCGATTGTGTTGACGCATCCGGCTGGCCATGCCGTTGATGACACGTTGGATCTGCTCGTCCGCTTCATCTATAGATGGGGTGGTTGCACCGTGGAGCCGGATAAATAGTTCGCTGTTGTGTAACTCCTTCAATTTTGTTTTTACCGCTTTCAGCACCGGGACGTGTTTGCGCATCGCATGCCATTCCATCAGCTCGGCAATATGTTCGGCGATGATGGCCTTTGCCTTCGGAATTTCTGCCTCCCGTTTTTGCAGGGTCTCGTCCTTGATCTTCGACAGCTCGTCGACGTTGATCAGGGTGACTCCGGGAAGTGCGGCTACGGTTTCCTCTACGTTGCAGGGGATCGAAAGGTCGATCACCAGTTTCGCTCCGGACCCTTCCAGGTGCTTACGCAGCAGGGTGGGGTGTTCGGCGTTGGTAGCGACGAGGATGATGTCCGCGTTGCCGGCATATTCGGCAAGCCGGTCCAGTGACGCATGGCCGACGCCGGTCTCGGCGGCGAGTTCTGCGGCCCTTTGTTCCGTTCGGTTCATTAGGGTGATGTTCCTGGTGTCCAGATAGTCCACCATGTTCCTGCAGGTATTGCGGCCTATTTTCCCGATGCCGATGAGCAGCATCTTTTTATTGGTGAGATCGGTGTACCGTTCGCGGATATACTGGATGGCGGCAAAGGATACCGATACGGTACCGCCGCTCAGCTCGGTTTGGTTCTTGACGCTTTTGGAACTTTGGAGGACGCAATTGACAAGACGCTCCAGGAAAGGTCCGACGAAATCGTGTTCGCGGGCAAATTTTACGGCCTGCTTGATCTGACCAACGATCTCGTAGTCGCCCAGGATCTGCGAGTCGATACCGGCAGCTACCAGGAACAGGTGTTCGATGGCTTCGGCGCCTCTTTTTATGTAGGCCATGTCCAGGAAGTCTCCGCGGTTCCCGGTGGTCGCCGAGCAGAGCAGGTCTGCGAGCTGCCGGGCATTGTCGGCGAAACCGTAGATCTCCGTGCGGTTGCAGGTGGAGAGAATGAATAATTCGGCGAGATGATGAGCGGGAGCGAGAGAAAGCAGCTTTTCGTATTGTTCGTTGCTGATGGCGTACTGGCCGCGGATAGCCGCATCCGTTTTTTTGTAATTGATCCCTACGATGTAAAAGGCTGAAATATCAGAGGTCGAATTGCCCATCTTTGGTTCCGCGTTTTCAGTAATAAACGCAAAAGTACTTTCAGCGGTTCCGATTACGTATTTTTCAATGTCATTAGACTGTCATTTTAGATGACAATCTGCTGCGGACACATTTTTTAGCGTCCGGGAGTCCTTTAAGGAGCTAATTTTGCAACTCAACATGATGAACCAACCAGGCAAACGCGCCATACTCCTGATGAACCTGGGTTCGCCCGATTCCACCTCTACCCGGGACGTTCGCACCTATTTAATGGAATTTTTGATGGACAAGCGGGTCATCGACTACCCGTGGCTGTTCCGGCAGATCCTGGTGGGTGGGCTCATCGTACCGTTCCGGGCCGCGAAATCGGCCGAAGCTTATTCGACCATTTGGACTAAGGAAGGATCGCCGCTGATCGTACTGACCCGGGAACAGCAGGCTGCCTTACAGCGGCTGGTGGATGAGCCGGTGGAGATTGCGATGCGGTATGGGCATCCGTCCATGGAAGAGGCTTACGAGCGTTTGTTAAAGCGGATGCCGCAGCTGGAAGAGGTATTGGCTATTCCGCTTTATCCGCATTATGCTATGGCGTCGTATGAAACGGCAGTCGAATATGCGCAAGCGATCCATAAGCGGAAGAAGTACAAATTTGCCTTGAAATTCATCAAGCCGTTCTATAATGAATCGCGTTATCTGCATGCCCTGAGCGAGCAGATCCGCCCCTATCTGCAGGCGGACTATGACCATATTCTGTTCAGCTATCATGGCGTACCCGCGCGACATCTCAAAAAAGCGGATCCTACCGGCAACCACTGCCTGTGCTCCGCCGATTGTTGTGACGTGGCTTCGGAGGCACATGCTACCTGTTACCGGCATCAATGCTTTGAGACGACAAAGGCGATGGTGCGTTTATTGGGGATCCCCGCGGGAAAGTATAGTAATTCTTTCCAGTCTAGATTGGGTAAAGGCTGGCTGGAGCCGTTCACGGATATCCGGTTGGAGCAGATGCCGGGGGAAGGGATCAGGAAATTGCTCATCCTCTGCCCGGCCTTTGTCAGCGATTGTCTCGAGACGTTGGAGGAGATTGCCATCCGGGGTAAGGAAAGTTTTGTAGACGCAGGAGGTGAGGCTTATACGATGATCCCCTGTCTCAATGCCGGGCCGCTATGGATACAAGCAATGGCCGGATGGATCAAAGACTACGCCGCCGGTGATACTACCATGCTATTGGACTAATATCTTCCTATGTATACCTACATCAAGGCGCTGCACATTATTTTTATCGTGACCTGGTTCAGCGGGCTTTTTTATATGGTCAGGCTATTCGTTTATCACACGGAGGCGAATGGTCGGCCGGAGCCGGAAAAAAGCATTTTGCAGCAGCAGTTCAGGCTGATGATCCGGCGGCTTTGGCTGGGGATCACCTGGCCTTCTGCGATCCTGACGCTGATCTTTGGTCCCTGGATGATGATCCTGCTGGGTGGAGTGCCCACCTGGCTGGCGATAAAACTCGGTTTTGTCGTAGGACTTTATGGGTATCATTTTTCCTTGCAGGCGATATACCGGCAGCAGATGAGAGGTGTCTTCCGCTTCTCGTCCCAGCAGCTGCGGATCTGGAATGAGGTGGCGACCATTTTCCTGGTGGCTATTGTGATGCTGGCGACAGTGAAACAGAATATGAGCTGGGCGTGGGGATTGCTCGGGCTGGTGTGTTTTGTGGTATTACTGATGAGTGCGATACGTATTTATAAGATCGTCCGGACCCGGAAATGACCGTATAAGACAAACGAACGCTAATGTCTGCCTTTCGGGCTGATGGAGCCTCCGGCCCATCAAAAAACCCTCCCGGTTTTTAAACACCGGGAGGGCCTAGACCGGCCCCGGTCAGTTCGGCCGAAGGCCAATCTCGTAACGCGGGGATAAAAAAAGGAGGTCTTTCCGGAAACAGAATTTTTACATGGTAATTCAGGAATTGAGATCTTGGCCTGGTCTGCTTGTACAACGGGTTTTTTGCAAGGTAATATCA
>DASYZH010000291.1:0-10909 GCA_035946435.1 Puia sp.
AGATGATGGTTTTGCCCGGGTAGCGGGCTTGCAACGTTTTTTTTATTTTCGCGGGGTCTTTGAGCTGATCGATCTTACTGACGACGATCACCTGCGCTTCTTCCAATTGTTTATTGTAAATGTAATTGACGGTTCCCTCGAAGGGAGTGGTCTCTTTGCTTAGGAGCCGGGCGTCGGCGAAGACGGTCATAGTGGGTTGCCATTCGGGGTGTTGTTGCAGCAATGGCTTTAATACCGTGGCAACGAGGTCGGTGCAGGAGCCTACGGATTCTGCGAAGACGACGCTTGGGGTGTTATGGGTCACTAAATGCCGGATCGCGAGGGTGAGGTCGTTGTAATTGCAGCAGAAGCAGCCGCCTGTGACCTGGCCGGACGGGATGCCGAGGTACGTGAAGAGGTTGCCGTCGACGAGGTGGGAGCCCTGGTCGTTGGTGATGACGGCGACGGAGATGTTTTGTTTTTCGAGGTATTTCGCTGCTTCGCGGATGGCGGTGGTCTTGCCGCTGCCGAGGAAGCCGCTGAGCAGGTGGAGCTTCACCGACGTACCAGGGGCGCCGCGTTCCGGTGGGGGCGCTTCAGTGATGGCTTCGACGGTGATGTCGAAGGTGAAATCGTCGTCGGCGTCTTCTTCGCCTTTTCGGAGCAATACCTGTTTTTGGTCGCCGACTTCGAGGCCGTGTAATTGGGATTGCAAGACCCGGGAGATCGACGGCGAGCCGTGCCGATAGGTGACGGAGCGGTTCTCCAGCACTTCTCCGCGGCTATCCTTCATGTTATAGCGGATGGTGACGAGGACATTTTCCCGGATCATGCGATCTTGATCTTTTCGACAGGGATCGAGCCATAGACTACGTTTACGGAGGCTTTTCCCTGCGTGAGCGTGACGGTACCGAAACCTGTGGCAGTAGACAGGAAGCAGGTGAAGTCGCCGATGTTCGACCCGATGTGGAGTGTTTTGTCGACGGCGTCGTAGCGCAGGCCCGTGAGTCCCTGGAGGAGACCATAGCTCGACATGGCCCTCGCGTACCAGTGGCCACATTCGTATTCGTTGAAGGGGTTGCGAATGCGACCGTCGTAGCGGTTGCGGCACAGGCGGACGATCTCGAGCCCTTGGGGTACCTTGCCCATGGACATGAGGTGGGAGGCTACCTGGTACTCGATACCGGTCCATACCTCATCGCTGTAGACGAAGGGCAGGGAGAGACGGCCGCCTTTTGGCCAGGTGCAGAGTAGAAGGCCCCCTTCGTGGCCGAGGGCATAGGCTGGGCGTTGCGGGTTGGCGTGTTCGTGGAGGTCTTTGTGCAGGTTGTATTTGTGTATCGCCAGCAGGTGGCTGGTAATTTTTTGCGGGTCGACGAAATCCTCCAGCCCGCACATTTTGCCGATCCAGGCACCCAGTACCCCGTCGCTCAGGCAACCTTTGCCATACTGGTATTTCGGCCCTTCTTTTTGCAGGAGGGCGATGGCTTCCGGCGAATAGTCGCCACCGTAAGATTGGGCCTTGGCGGGGTCGGGAGCATTGAGGTTTTTGTATTCGATCTCCTGGAAGAAATATTCTCCGTCGTAGAGATTGGTCTCGAGGTATTGGCGGCCTTTTTCGTAGAGGGACCGGTAGGTGTCGACGGGTTGGTGGAGCCAGGTGCCCATTTCGATGATGGCTTTGAGCGCTCCCAGGTAGAAGCTCGTGCACATCCCGTCCGCCCCCCAGAATTCGATGTCATAGGTATTGTGGTGCGGTTCTTCGACGACGCCTTTTCCGCGCGGGTCCCAGGTTTGGATGCAGTAGTCCATGCTTTGTCTGACGCGGGGATAGAGTCCTTTGAGCCAGGCGTCGTCGCCGCTGATACGCCAGTCGCGATAGACCTTCATCATCCCGCCGAGTTGTCCGTCGGCTGCGGCATGGAAATCGTGTTTAACGGGGCTGATGGGCAGGTTGGCGCGGAAGCGTTGGTGGCCCTGCGCGTTTTGGTCTTCACCGTATTCGGTGTTGCGCATCGTGCGTTCGAGGACGGGGAAGAGATGGGACATGGCCTGGGCGTAGTTCCATACGTGGGTACAGGACCCTTCGCAGCAACCCTCGTCGTCACCGCAACCCTCCCAGCCCCAGAAGCGGCCGTCGGTTTGTCGCAGCGTAGTGGGCGATTTAAGGATCGTAAGGTTGGCGGCTACGGCCTCCATGACCTCGGGTGGCAGTGTGCTGGCGTAGAAGGCATCTTTGAAGAGCGTGGTCTTATGATGGAGGTCATTGTAATTTTCCTGCCAGTATTTTGACACGGCCTCTATGTTTGCGAAGCGGCTGCTGTACCAGGGTTTATAGGTGTCGGATTCCGGCAGGCTTTCGCCCATGTGGAGTTTCGAATCCGGGACATACCAGGCCGTATAGACGCGGATGGTTTTGGTGGCGCCGGGGCCGAGATGAAAGGGAACGAAAAGGGAGGCGCCGGGGGCCTCTTTGTCGACGGGGGCGGTGTCTCGTGTCCGGCCTTCTTTTACGGTATTCCATGCCATGGTAAACGGGTCCCACCAGCCGCCGCGGAACCAGCAGTGGTCGATGATGGTGGCGGTGTCGTCGCAGCAGAAGGCGAAGCTGCCCGCTTGCTGGCGGAGGACAAAGCCATTTTTAATAGGGCCGATGCTGTTCGAAGACTGGCCGCCCCCGGTCGCCAGAAAGTTTTTGCTATTGAACGAGAAGATGGCGTCGACAGCCGAGGACCCTTTGTTAGTGAAGGTATATTCCAGCGCACCTACCGGAAGGCTGGAGTTGTCCTGGTCGGTGGGAATAAAGGGGCTCCAGCCGGTGATCCCGACTTGTAACGGGATGTCGGCGTCGTGGAGATCGATGGCCGCAAAGGGGAAGGTGGCGGTGAAGGTGGCATCGGCAAAACGGGGAAGCCCGAAGGTCGCTCCTGCCTCGCCGTTGCCGGTGCCGTGGGGGCCGAAATATTTCCAGGAAGGGACGGGGCCTTCGAGGACTTTGGCGCCGTTGGGCAGATCTTTGATGTATAGGGCAGCGAAGAGGGCTGGTTCGTTGTAGATCTCGGGCCGGTTGCGGACGCTGAGATGGGAGATGGCGCCGGTGCCTTCGAGACAGAACATGCCGGCACCGAGGCCGCCGATGGGGAAGGCGATACGGTTGAGGTATTCGCCGGTATAGGGACTGTTGTAAGAGCGGGTGGGCGTTTCGCCGGGGACTTTCGTTGCTGGGTTTTCGCGATGCGTTGTGTTAGCCACGAGGTTAGCTGGAGCGGCTGCCATGCCGAGCCCGCCCATCGTGAGTGTCTTTAGAAAGGTGCGCTTTTTCATAATTTGGGATAAATTACGAAATTATCACCGGATGGCACGCAGGTGGCGTAGTTCAAGGATCCTGATGGGAATGTGTTGTCGCCAGGGGAGTTCTGATTATTTTTTCCAAGGGACTAATTTGATATTCTTTAATATCTCTCGTCCTTGCGCGGTCCTATGGGGTGCAAGGTCTCTGCCATTAATTTGTTTCATGGCCAAAGCCAGGATTTCCTCTTCGGACATCTTGGATATCTTTGGGTCGTTTTCAAAACCTTTGATTTTCATGATGATATTATTTAATGTGAAGGTAGCTAATGTTTTGCAGGAAAGATGGCAGTTCTCCTGGTAACTTTTTGTACTGTCGCTGCCCCATACCATCATCATGGCATCGGGATGTACGGAGAAAAAGTGAGGGATGGTAGAGAGAACAGTATGGAATACGCGATATGTGTCGCCGTTGTTGGAAATCTGATCATCAATAAAGGTATCTGTTCGAAGATCGTAATCTCCGAATGCCAGGTTGTAAACCGGCTTGCCTTTGAGATCGAGCGCATAGACATATCTCACAGCTTTTATGATGTTGACCTTTCCCCTGCTTACAAATAAAAATTGAATCCCATGTTCGATGGCACCGGCTATCGTATTATAGGTATAAGGATAATTGCTCATTTTGGCACATTGAGGAGTGCAAAATTAGCAAGTCTATTATCCTTCGGAGGAAAAAAATCAGTTGTTTGGCGCGATGGTGAGGAGATGGGAGTCGAGGGCTTTCTCCATGGCCTGGGCTTTGGGGATCAGGACCTCCTCTTCGATGTGTGCGTGTACGCAAAGATCCTGTTCGAAGGTCTGCAACTGGGAGAACAGGATGCGGTACAGCGATTCGTTAGTGGCCGGCGGTTCGTAGAGGCGGATGGTCTGGCGGATGTCTTTCAGCTCGTCTTCGGTGTCGTGGTGTTCGCTGAGAAAGCGGTCGACGGAGTATTCGCCGCGTGTCAGGAGGAAGCGAGAGAAGCCGGCGGCGTTGTCGCCTGCTTCCCGGAGGAGATTGAGATAGGGCAGAAGGGTTGTTTCTTCTGCATGGATGTGTTCGGAGAGATCCTTGACATAATGATGGAAGAAATTCCGCAGGGCGACGAGGATAGGATGTTGCGACTCGTAGTGCCCCGAGAGCAGGACGATGCTTTGTTCGATCTCGGGGAGCTTCTTTTCCAGGTAATAGATATGTGTCCGTTGGATATAGTCCACGATGAGAGGGATCGGAAACGCATCGAATTCTCTTGCGTTGAAGACCTTTTCTTCAAAGACCCTAAGGAGGGCTGCAATGAAATCTTTGTGTTCGCCGGCTTGCAGCGGCTGGGTCGGATACCGTTGCATGACAATGGGATAGAAGATGTTATGCTCCATGACCATACAAATGTAAATAAATTCCGCAAACGATTTCGAAGAATAAGTTTTTCACACCAGGGTATAATTGCCGGGAATGGCTGTCATTTGTAAAAACCTTTTTCTACCATGAAAAGAAAACCTTTCCTCGCATGGGCCGGCATATCGGTCCTTTCGCTTTTTGTCTTTTCCTGTCGTAAAGACATTAGCCCCAGTGCCGCCGGTGGTAAAACGACACCCCGCGCGGTAACCTCCTCTTTTAAGGTGGTCGGCTATCTGCCCAGCTGGTCGGGCAGCGTCGGCTCGATCTCCTTTAGCCAGCTTACGCACATCAACTATGCTTTCCTGATCCCCAACAGTGACGGGAGCCTGCAGACGATCGACAATGCTTCCAAGCTGTCGAGCATGGTCAGCGCGGCGCATGCCGCCGGGGTCAAGGCCCTGATAAGTGTAGGCGGTGGCGGTGGTGGTGGCGGATTTGCCGGTATCGTCGCGAATTCGACGAACCGGGCCAATTTTGTCAACAACATGATCGCTTTCTGTAACCAGTATGGGCTGGATGGCGTGGATATCGATTGGGAATATCCCAGCCCGGGTACCCAGGCCGGCAATTTCCTCACGATGATGACCCAGCTGTCTTCGGCACTGCACAATAGCGGCCGTGTGCTGAGCGTGGCCGTGATCGGGGAGGATGACAACGACTATATCCAGAGCGGGATGTTCAATGTTGTCGATATGGTGATGATCATGGCGTATGACGACAACAATTACCTGCACAGCACCTATGAACTGGGTACGCAGTGTCTGGCGTACTGGCTGGGCCGGGGATGTCCTGCTTCGGAGGCCATCCTGGGTGTACCGTTCTATGGGCATGATTCGTCGCAGGACCCCAACTCCGGCTCCGCGGAGGTGGAGTACAATACCATTTTGGCCGATGGGGGCAATCCGCAGCTGGATGCCTACGGCACCTTTGGGTACAATGGGATATTGACGATGAAGAGCAAGACCAGCTATGCCATGGCCAATGCTGGCGGGATCGGTATCTGGGAGCTGTCCGGTGATGCTACGGGTGCCAATTCGCTGCTTTCGGCTATCAACTCCGTGGTGCAGGCGGGCGGTGCCGTCCCGACGAATGCGCCGGTGGGCACAACCGTTACCTTCAAGGGCAACAATGGCCTTTATGTTACCAGTAACGATGCCGATTCGCCGATGGCCTGTAACCGGCCTGTGCCGCAGGCCTGGGAGGAGTTTACGGTGGTCGATGCCGGTTATGGCAAGGTGGCCCTGCAGGCGATGGGGCATTATGTCTCGTCGGAAGATGGGCAGAACCCCATTACGTGTAACCGTACCATTTATAGCACCTGGGAAGAATTCGACTGGATACCGCAGAGCGGTGGGGTTACCTTACGCGGCACGAACGACTTATATGTCTCCTCTGAGAATGGGGCGAAGTTCATGACTTGTAACCGGCCCATAGCGCAGGGGTGGGAAACTTTTGGGATCAATCAATAAAGAAGACGACGACGGCAAAAGTTGGCCGCCCCTTTTCAGGGGCGGCTTCATTTTTTCTAATGGTATAGCTGGTTAAAAAGGAGCTTGAATGTTCCGTGCGTTTGGGCGCGGAAGGTGATCTCCGGCCCGAAGGCGTAGAGTTTACCTTTGCCGACCGTGGCTTCGAAGGCGGCCACCCCGTCCTGGAGATAGGCCTGGCCCCAGGCCCAGCCGCTGCGTAACGGCGCGTCGGAGGCGAACCAGGCGATGGGGCGGACGCTGCCGCTGATCGTCGCCTGCGGGTCGATGTGGAAAACGGGGCTTTGATCGAAATAGACGTCGGCGACGGAATCCATCCCCCAGGTGGGCTGTATGGAAGTATCCAGGTTCATCCGGAGCACGCTGCCGGGGATATAGAATTTTTCGTTGGGCAGTTTTCTGGCCTTGCCGTTAACCATTTCCACCAGGGCATCGTGGACGGGAAGACCGAGTTGGTAGGCCAGGGCGGTGCTGCTGCCGATGGTCACGATATGGCCGCCTGCCTCCGGGAATTTTTTTAGCTGCGGGACCGAGTGTTGTAGGGTGATGTGGCCGAGATGCGAGCGGAATTCGGCAGGGAGGCTATCGGCGATGGGCTCGGTGCGGTTGAAGCGATTGCCTTCGTCACCCGGGGAGGGGATGATCCCGGTGACAAAAATGATGACATCGTATTTCTCGTTGAGGTTGCCGGCATCGATGGTTGGCGGATAGATGATATCTGCGGGGAAATGATATTGTTCGAGGATAAAGCGGACCCAGCCGGCGGGGATGGAGCCGCCGTAGACGTCGCAAAGCGCGATACGGGCGGGGTGGATCTTTTCCAGGCCCGGGCCGTGGGCGGTGGTGTAGAAGTTACCGGTGCGGCCATCGCGATAGACGGATCTGCCTGCTTTCAGCAGGTCGTTGACGGTGGCGTAGGAGGCGTTGCTGCGGGCATCGAGGTGGAGATCGGACGGGTGCTGCCGGTCCGATGGGGGCCATCCCGGCGCTGGTTGCAGCTCACCATAGGGGATCCGTTGGAAGGGACCGTCAAAGCCATCGAGGACGCGGTCGAAGCGGATGCCCATGGTATAGGCGAGGGTCCAGCCTGCGGCGTCATAGGGCGGGATAGGCGGCCCGCCGGGATAGGCGAAGTCGTTAGGATGATCCTGCGGTTCGAAGAGGTCGAGGACATGGGGGCGGAAGGCCTGGTCGCATTTTACGACGTAGGAGCCGGCGGGGTAAGCCTTGCCGGCCACGGTGAAGGCGGCCGTGGCTTTGTCTACGGCGATGCCATCGCCGATGAGGGCGTTGATGAATCTTACCGCTGTAGGGAAATCGGGTTGGTCGGACCGGATGATATAACCACGGGCGTCACGAAGTGCCGGGTTTTTCAGCACGCTGTCGTAGAAGCGGGCAGGCAGGGTGTCGACGCTACGGCGGTGGGCGCCGGTGGGGGGTGCGGCATGGGCGGCCAGGGTGTCGATGGCGTCGATGCGTTTGGGGGAAAGGGTCCAATGGTCATGGGAGCCTCGTTCGATGGAGTTGCGGCCCATGTGGTAGATGTTGTATAAGAGCTCGTCGTGGTAGCGCATCGCGTAATCGAGCACGGCGTAATTGAGGGAGACGGAGTAGTCGATGGACTGGCGGAAGAGCCATTTTTGCGGGGGAATGGGATTGGTGGTATTTCCACTGGGTATAAGCCGGTGAGGCACCAGGGGGACGTCGGTGGGGTTGGGACCGCCGATGATCTCGGTGAGGAGGCCGACCATATTATGGAAATAGGTGGTCGTACGGAGGCCGCCGTTGTACCAGGTCGAATAGACGGAACCCCCTCGTTCGGTATAGCCGGGTTTGTTCTCGGCGTTGAGCCGGCTGCTCATCGCGGCGCCGAGGGCATCGAGGCTGGTCATGACCAGGGGATCGAAGACATAGTTAAAAGGATCGCGGTAGGGCGGGCCGGCGAGGATGGAACCGGGGGGACCGGCCTGATGGTGATTGTACATGATCTGCGGGATCCATTCCACGAAGAGCTGGCGGCAGATATTCTGTGTTTCTTTAAGGTTGAGCATGTAGAAGTCGCGGTTGTTGTCGTGACCGGCATACTTCTCGTACAGCCGGGGTACGTGTTCAAGGGAGCGGTTTTCGGGAATGGGATTGCGCATATACCAATTGGATACCAGTTCCATCCCATCCGGATTTACGTGGGTCAGGAGGATGATGACCTTGTCGAGGATATTGGTCGTCTCGGCGTCGTTGCGGCTGAGGAGCTGGTAGGCGATCTCGATGAGCTGTTGGGTCGCTACAACTTCGGTGGCGTGGAGGCCGCCGTCAATCCAAACGACCGTTTTGCCTTCGGCGGCGAGGGCGTGAGCCTGCGCGTCGGTGAGGTTTTCGGCATGGGCCAGCTGCTGGGAGATGGATTTATAGTGATCGAGGTTTTTGAGATTTTCCGGCGAGGAAATGATGAGCATGAGTTCGTCCCGGCCTTCCTCCGTTTTGCCAATGACGGTGTATTTGCAGCGGTCTGAAGCGGCGGCGAGCTTTTTAAGATAGGCTTCGGTTTGTGTGTAGTTGGCTAACATGTAATTATCGCCGATGTTGAAGCCGAAATACGCTGCGGGCGTTGGGATGGGGTTGGGGGGTTGGGATCGTGCTATTGTCAGCAGCAGGGTCGCCGCGAATGCGGTAATCTGGTATTTTATTCTCATGTGCAGTGTGTTTGTTTAAAAATAGCTAATTTTCCCGACTACAATTCTTCGTCATGCACTTTGTAACCAAAACGTTTGCTACAGTCCTGCTGGGATTGGCTGCCGGGAGCGCATACGCTCAGGACTCCGTGAAATTTACGGCTTATAAGGATCTGCCGCTGAAGCCGCAGCGGAAGGTGAGCTTCACCACTACGGAGGGGACGTGGACTTCGCTGGATATCAGCCCGGACGGGAAGACCATCGTATTCGATATGATGGGGGATCTGTTCACGGTGCCTGTAACGGGGGGCAAGGCCACGAATCTCACCAGGGGGCTTGCCTTCGATTCGCATCCACGGTGGAGTCCGGATGGGAAGAAGATCCTGTTCTCCAGCGACCGCAGCGGGGCGGAGAATATCTGGTGGATCGATCTGGAAAAGAAAGATACGTTCCAGGTGACCAAGGAGCATGACCAGAATTTTCCCAGCGCCACCTGGACGCCGGATGGGGATTATATCGTTTATTCTAAAGGGAAGATGCAGGTACAGCTGTACCTGGTACATAAGAATGGAGGCGGGGGGACGCAGCTGATCTCGACGCCGGCGACGTACAAGACCATCGATCCGGCGGTGAGCCCGGATGGCCGGTATATCTATTTTTCGGGGCGTACCGGCCCCTGGAGCTACAATGCAGCGTTGCCGCAGTATCAGCTGGGTGTGTATGACCGCGAGACAGGCAAGGTGCAGCGGATCACCGAGCGATATGGGTCCTGTTTTACGCCGGTGTTGAGTAAGGACGGCCAATGGCTGGTCTATGGCAGCCGTTTCGAGGATAAAACGGGGTTGGTGATCCGTAATCTGGCTACCGGTGATGAGCACTGGCTGGCCTATCCGGTACAACGGGATGACCAGGAGTCTATCGCTACCATGGGAGTATTGCCGGGTATGGCGTTTACGCCGGACAGCAAGGCGGTGATCGCTTCTTATGGCGGCAAGATCCATCGGATACCCGTGGATGGCAGTGTGCCTACCGAGATCCCTTTCCGTGTAGACCTGGAATTGGAGATGGGGCCGCGACTGGCCTTTAAATATCCGGTGAGCGATTCGGCCTATGGACTGGCTACGCAGATCCGGGATGCTATCCCTTCACCCGACGGAAAGAAACTTGCGTTTACCGTATTGGACCGGTTGTATGTGATGGATTATCCAAATGGGGCGCCCAGGCGGCTGACTGCGCATGACTTTGTGGAGGCGCAGCCGTCGTGGAGCCGGGATGGAAAGTCGATCCTCTTTATCAGCTGGACGTCGCAGGGTGGGCAGATATATAAGGTGGCTGCCGTGGGCGGGCCTGTGCAGCAGCTGACGAAGGCAACGGCGTTGTACCAGGATCCCGTGTTCGACAATGACGGCAACAGGATCGTGTTTTTGCGGAGCCAGGCGCAGAAATACAAGGAAGCAGACGAGTCGGGTTATGACGACGGCCAGGAGGAGCTTTGCTGGATGCCGGCCGCGGGCGGTGAGATCAAATTGATCTGTAAGGCGGATGGGCGTGCCAATCCCCATTTTGTCAAGGGCGAGGACCGGATCTATCTCAATAATGGCAACGGCGATCTGCTTTCCATCAATTGGCTGGGCACTGATGAAAAGACCATCGCGCATATTACGGGTATTACCACGTATGGCATCAGCATCTACAAACATGGGCGTCCCGATATGGGCGATAATTGTATGTTGAGTGAAAAGGAGGCGGAGGCAACAGAGATGACCCAGCCTAGTCCCGCTGGTACGATCTTTATGTCGCCTACGGGGAAAAGGGTCATTGCGCAGATCAATAACGAGATCTATATGGCTACGATCCCCGAGACCGGGAAGATGGTGACGATCTCGGTGGCCGATGCCGGCAATGCGCAGTTCCCGGCGCGGAAGCTCACGGAGCTGGGTGGGGAGTTTCCCTGCTGGGAAGCCGATGGCAAGAAGGTACACTGGAGCCTGGGCAACGCACATTTTGTCTATGATGTGGATGCGGCGCAGGCATTCGATGACAGC
>DASYZH010000292.1:0-9007 GCA_035946435.1 Puia sp.
CCGATCCTTCCGCTCGCGAGCGTGGATTTCTGTGGTAATGTGATCTATGTGGGTTCCTTTGCCAAGACGATGGCGCCGGCGATCCGCATCGGGTTCCTGGTAGCGCCGGTGAATCTCGTGGAGCAGGCTACCTGGCTGCGCAAGATGGTCGACCGGCAGGGCGAGCAGCTGATGGAGGAGGCGATGGCGAACCTTTTGCGCAATGGAGATATCGACAGACACCTGAAGAAGGCGAATAAGATCTATCATGAACGGCGGGACCTGCTTTGTTCTTTGTTGACTTCGGAACTCGGGGGGATGGTTCAATTCGACGTGCCGGCCGGCGGGTTTGCCGTGTGGGCGCGGTTTGGGGATCGTTCGATGACTTCGATCTCTGCTGCAGCTGCGAAGCTGGGGCTGGGTCTTACCAATGGGCATGACTACTGGCATGTGCCCGCGAACCGCATCAATGCTGTGCGGCTGGGGTTTGCTTCGCTTAACGAGAAGGAAATGGAGGAGGCGGTGTGCCTCCTCCGGAAGGCGGTGAATGCGGCTGGCGCGTGAGGCGCTGTGGGCGGCCGGCGGCTGAGCTTGCGGCGACTGAGCCTGCGGCGGCTGGGCTTGCGGCGGGATTTTAGTAAAAAAACTGTTCTTTTACGACTTTGCCATCCTTTGTCTGGAAGATTGCGATCTCTTCGACTGTGGTTCGTGGCCTGCCTTTGAATGTGAGGTCTTGCCGCAGGACGACGCTGAAAAAATCGCCGGCGACGAGCGGTTCGCTGCAATAGTAGCTATGGATCGTTTCGATGGTTGCGCGGCGGGCGATGCCTTTGGCCTTGATCGCTTCCAGGCCGTGGGTAATTACGGCCAGACCCATTGCCGTTGCTTTCTCCATTTCCTGGCAGACGACGTCTTCGGCATAGAAGGTGTCCTGGATCTCGAGGAATTTCCTTTCGGTCATTAATTCGCGATAACGGGTGGCGAGCTCTTGAGTTGTCATTGTTTTTCTTTCCTCAAAGATCGGGGTGGCTGGTGACAACCCTATGTCAGGAGGGTTTCGCGGGTTGCCGGCGCGTGAGGGGGGCCGGGGCGGGTCGGGCGCGGAGCCTGCGGGGGCAGAGCTTGGGAGCTTGCGTCGGGCAGGGCCGGGGCTTGGGGAAGCCTGCGGGGACAGAGCTTGGGAGCTGCGGAGCCGGGACTTTTGTGGCGTGACGGGGGCGCGTCGGATGGGGCCGGGTCGGGCGAAGAAGCCGGCGGCGGCAGAACTGGGGCGAAGCGGGTTAGGCCGGCACGTAATGGACGCCGATGGAGCCGTTGGGGAACAGCCGGGTGTCTGGGTCGAGCAATTTTAATTTGAGCGGCTGGCGGAATAGCGACTGGCCGGCACCGAGGGTGACGGGGTTGATCGTCAGCCAATAATCATCGATGAGGTTGTGACTCATGAGGAGCTGTGCGAGGGTGGCGCTTCCGAGCATGACGATGTCCTTGCCTTGTTCTTCTTTGAGGGACTTGAGGGCATTTACCACATCTCCTTTGATCACCTGGGTATTTTGCCAGGTAGGATTGTGCAGCGTTCGGGTGACCACGATCTTTTTCGCGGGGTTGACCCAGCGGGCATGCTGACCGATGTGCCTGGCGGCTTTCGCCATGGGCAAGGATTCCGCGTTGGGCCAGAATTCGGCCATCATCTCATAGGTTATACGGCCATAGAGGGCGGTGTCGCAGGTTTCGATCACCTTATCGACCCAGTCGCCAATGAAATCGTCCATATGGACCCAGTGCATATTGTTAGCCGCGTCGGCGTAGTAGCCGTCGAGGGAGATGTGCATGATGTAATGTAGTTTCCGCATAATCGAAATTAAACAATTTTAAGGAGCCCGCAGCCGGGGGCATGAATGTTTAGCGGGCGCGTAGCCGTGCCCAGGCGTTGTAGACATAGCAGCCTGCGCAGAACCCGGCGAGGGATTCGAGGGCCGCGAAGGCGCCGATGACGAAACCGAGCAGGCTTGCGGAGATCTCCATGTCGATATAATGCAGGATGGTGATGGCCAGGCAGAAAACGAAGCCTACGCGGGCGGCGAAGCGTTTGGGCGGCATGTAGACGGGTTTCGCCGGCAGCTTTAAGGCGGCGGCGGTCCGGCCGGCGAGAAAGGCTAACGGACTGTAGGCGGCTCCACCGAAGGCGCGGAGGGCGAAGTCGGCCAGCAATATCAGAGGGAAAACGCCGAAGCCCGTGATGAGATAGGCGACGATGAGGACGAGGGCGAAGAAGGCGGTGATGCGGATCTTGGATTCGCTGGCGGTGGCTTGCTGTGGCATGCAACGAAGTTACAAAATTATTTATCTACTAATTGAGTAGACTAATAAATTGTTTGCATCTTTGTTTTGCGCGCAGCCCACCACCACCTTGCGCGACCGGGAGCTTCCGCGGCCGAGACCAGATGTTCCGCGACCGAGACCAGGATCGGGGTTTTCGTGAACGGGATTGGAACTTCCGCGGTCGAGACCGGGATCGGATTTTTCGTGAACGGGATTGGAACTTCCGCGACCGAGACCGGGATCGGATTTTTGCCATCTTTTTATTGTTTCTCTTTCTAACCATTTTTAGCCAGATCATCACCAAAAAAATTGAATGATGATGCTGGAGCAGCGGCGTGTTCGACTAACTTTCTTAACACTGCTTTTGGCCGTCTTTTGGGCGGGCCATGGGCAGGCGCAAACGAAAAACGTAGAATTGACCGGCCGGGTCGTGGATGAAAAAACGGGTGATCCCCTAGTAACGATCCGCTTTATGTGATCGACGGGTTTATCGTCTATAATAACAATGGGCTGGTGAATTCCGGCGCGACCACGGGGCGGCCGTCAACGCCCTGGCGACCGGCTCTGGGAGCATGGGCCTGCGAAGCCGGTGTTGACGTTTCTCGGTCCGTTTCTGAAGAACCTGAATACCTGGAGCCTGCCGGCGTTGACGCTTGGGGTGGCTGCTCGTGTTGCCTTTGTTGCTGCTGGGCCAGAAGAGGGTGGGTGTTGGAGCGGCTGATCTCGACGCTTTGGGATCTGCTTTTTGGGCCGGGGATCATTACGCGGCGGTATCCGGCCAGCTTTGGTCTCTGGCATTATAGGCAGGAGGAGTGGTATGCGCAGCTTCTTTGGCCTATCTTTAAGAGTCGGAAGGCGGGGAGTGAGCTGGCCCGGGGTGGGCCGATGGTGGGCACGCGACCAATTTACAATTGAGAACAAATGAAAATGAAAGACAAGATATTGCTGGTGTTGGTGCTAGGCTTGGGGCTGAGTTGTCATGAGGCTAGAAGGAAGGCGGGTGCTGGGGAGACGGCGGGCCGCCGTGATACTACGGTGGTGACGTCCTTGACGAAAGGCGCCATTTGTTGTGAGAAGAATATTCCTTCGCGGTTTGGGGCGGTGGCGACGGCTTCTGCTTCGGGGGCGGCTCCTGGTGCTGGGGCTACGGCTGGTTTCGCCGGGAGTTCGGCGGCTGGGGGTGCGGCTTCGGCGGATGGCGCTGCTGCGGCCGGCGGGCGTGCTACCGGTTATCCTGATGCCGCGGCACGGGCGGCACATTCGGGGATGGTATGGATCCCGGGTGGGACGTTCAGGATGGGAGCGGACAATGACCAGGCTTCGGCGGATGAATATCCCAAGCATACAGTGACGGTTTCGGGTTTCTGGATGGACCGGACGGAGGTGACGAATGCGGAATTTGCCGTTTTTGTTCACGCGACAGGGTATGTTACTACTGCCGAACGGAAGCCAGATTGGAATGCGCTCAAGAAACAATTACCGCCGGGCACGCCAAAGCCGGATGTTTCGCTGCTGGTACCGGCCTCGCTGGTTTTCGATCCGCCGAATCATCCCGTGGACCTCAACGACTATTCGCAATGGTGGGCCTGGAAAAAAGGTGCCAGCTGGCGGCATCCGCATGGACCGGGGAGCTCGATCGCCGGCAAGGAGAGCTATCCCGTAGTGCATATCTCCTGGTATGATGCCGTCGCCTATTGCAAATGGGCGCACAAGCGGCTGCCGACAGAAGCCGAATGGGAGTTTGCGGCGCGCGGCGGCTTGAAAGATGCCGTGTATCCCTGGGGCAATGAGCCGGTGGGTTCCGGGCCGACGCATGGGAACTTTTGGACCGGTCATTTCCCCGATAACAATACTACTACGGATGGCTACTACTATTCCGCGCCGGTGGGCAGCTTTGCGCCAAATGGGTATGGGCTGGTCGATATGGCGGGGAATGTGTGGGAATGGTGTGCTGATTATTATCGTAGCGACTACTATAAAACCGTGGCCGGCGGTGTCATTGTAGACCCACGTGGGCCGGCGACCTCCTATGATCCCGATGAGCCTTATGCGAAGAAACGTGTTATTCGCGGTGGGAGCTTTTTATGCAATGAGTCGTACTGTACCGGGTATCGGGTTTCGCGCAGGATGAAATCCACCGAGGATTCGGGCATGGAGCATTTGGGGTTTAGGGCGGTGGAGGATTGATGGGGCGCGGGATCAATTATTTTTCATCGCCAGGTTCGCCGCTGAATGTATTTTGATGTGTAAAAATGCTAAAAACCATACACATCGACAAGTTTGATTGCCTCGGCGGGAGAAAAGGGGGCATACTCGTCCCTACTCTATCGCATAAATCCGGTATACGACGGTGCCGGACGTCGTAAAACGACCTTCGCCAATGGCGACGGTATGATTAAGCCAGACATATTTGGGGGAGCTGGCTTCGAATGAGACGCTTGTCCGGAAATAATAGTCGGCGGGAGAGAGGTCCCCGGCTTTTCCGGCGCTGATCAACGCAAAGGTTTTGGGGTCGGCATAATCATAGCCGGAGTAGGTCATGTAGATCAGCGCGCCGTCATCCGTGCGGATAGTGGCGCGGCCGTCTATTTTAAATGTGGTGGAGTCGAGGATAAGGCCCCAGTCGCCGCCTCCCTGGGCCAGCTGGCCGTTGATCTTATCGCCTTTGGCAGTGCCGGTTTTGAAAGGGAAAATTAGTCGCATCCCTTTCGGCAGGGGGCCGATCGCCTGCGGCGGATTGGTGGCGAGCTCCAGGTCAAATAATAATTCTGATTTCAAGCCCTGGGCAGATAGTTGTTGATGAAATGCCAGGACACAGATGAGGGCTGAGAAAATAATCTTTTTCATAATTTTATTAGTTGGCTTTTTGCCGGGGCGGGTCGAAGAAGTTGCTTACTTCGCCGATTGCCGTTTTGGTACAGCGGAAAATAATATCATGCAGGTCGGTTCCGGAACTTTGCAAAGGATCAATGGCTTTTACAAGGGTGGTCCTTAGTTTAAAGAGCTCCGCCCGATCGAATTTTGTCGATCCTTTTACCAGTTCCAGCTTCATCCGCTGTTCTTGCTCGTCTTGTTTGGGATTGAATATGCCGTTGAGCTGACTGCATTGGTCGCACGGGCCGTTTTTGTTTATCAGGGCACACCTGTTGTCGAAAATAGTCGTCATGGTTGCCCTGGCGTCCTCCAGGAGGTGTTTGACTACCCCCGGAGTCTTATCGAGGATGAGGCCAATCTCTTTGACCGGAAAATCATAGATGTCTTTTAAGATCAGCGCTACCTGGTTCTCGATAGGCAGGGTCTTGGAGATACAGGTGAAACAAAAATCGATGTGTTCCTTCATTTCGTAGGCGCCGGCGCTGGAAGTCTGGTGAACGATCCGGAAGGCCTGGCCGATCTCCTGGGTGTTGATCGCCAAATACGCGCCCTGGTCCTGGGCGTCGGCCGGCCATCGCTTTGATTTTCGCAGATGATCATAGGCCAGGTTAGTCGCAATTCTGAACACCCAGGTCTTGAGCGAGGAGTCCTGGTTGAAGGTGGATATTTTGTCAAACGCCCTGATGAAGGTATCATGCGTGAGATCATGCACATCATTGCGATCGGTGACGAGACGATAGAGGTACGATCTCAACGGGGTTTGAAATTCGGCAAACAGGGTCTGGAACGCATTGATATCGCCCCCTAGCGCCTTTTTAAGGATGTCTTCTTTTTCCATTTATAACAAGTTGATTTTTCCGCAATCCACGTCAACAATATGACTGTTGAATATAACTCCATTTTCAGAGACCAGGAAGCTCGCGGCCTCGCCCAGCTGTTTTAATGTCGGCGATGTTGCAAGAAGGTCGTGTCTTTTGTATTGGGCCGTCATCTCTTCCCGGGAAATGCCTAATTGCTGCGAGAAGTCATTGATCATTCCCTGGATCTTGTGTGAATCGTAAATGGCGCCGGAGCAGAGACAGATCGCTTTGATGCCATGCTTGCCAAACTCGGCAGCCAGGACCCGCGTCAGCCCTTCGATCGCGGCGCAGGCGGCGGCGAACCCGGCCATGTTAGGGGTCTTGGTCCGCGCCATAGAGGCATTGAACAGCAGGAGCGTGCCCTGGGACCCGGTTTGGATCATATGTCTTGCGGCAACCCGCGAAGTGAGGAACTGCGAGCCGCAGATGCGTTGCAGGGGATTCAGGAATTGCTCGAAGCTGGCTACTGTCGTGGGTGTGCCGCTGCCTGCATCCTTGTAGTAGCTCCCGATGCCGTTGAATACAATGTCCAATCTTCCGGTGTGTTTGACGATCTCCTGTAGATAGGCGTCGATCTCGGGCTCGTCGAGTGCGTCCACTTTTCCCGCTTCGGCCTGGCCGCCGGCCGCGACGATCTCCTCGGCGAGGGCCTTTACCGTGGCAAGATTACAGCCTGTGACATAGACTCTTGCGCCGTGCCGGGCGAACGACCGGGCGACTGCGCCGGCGATCTCTCCCGATGCTGCGAATACTACGGCCACTTTGTTTTTTAAGATCTCCATTTCGTGTGTTTATATCTTGGACGAATGGGCGATGTAAAATGGCCGGGATTTTGGAAAAAAATTGGGGTTGGGGTAATTAATCGAAAATTAAGGGTTAATTATAGCGCGCGTTAAGGGGGTGCGATTTTATTTGTGACAGCGAAAATTTGCTGCCATTAATAACATTAAACTCTTTCTATGAAGCACTATGCTAACTGCTTGTGCCTGGGTGTGTTCCTGGGCCTGATCACCTTTTCGGGCGCCAACGCGCAGACGCCGCCGCCGGTGATCGTCAACTATCAAGGTGTGAACTACACGGTGTCTAACGCCGCTCCGGCCAATTCACCCAATACTTCTTTCGACTCGTATTTTGCCAGCCATCCCACGACTGCACTGCGGATTGACGGTGGTGTGGACAACGGCACCTATGACTGTCATGCCTTTGCCTGGGCCAATAGGACGGATATCTGGATCCAGACATCTCCCCCCGGGACGAATGTCGCCCCGCAGATCTATTATAGTCAATTTCCCATTTATGAAACGAGTTCGGCAAGCGATGCGGAGATCGTTGTATATGGGGATGCCACTAATTATCCCGTTCATTCTGCGCTCCACCTGACCAATGCAACGGCCTCCAGCAACGCCTTTGCCCGGAAGTATTTAAGCGAGTATCCGCAATACGCGGGTTGGTGGATCTCTAAATGGGATGGGGGGCCTTTGGCGATCCACACATTGACGAGCTGTCCTTTTTATATTTCCCAGGTCACCTACTATAAGAAAAATGGGGAATCGGGCACTAACTATATCGAGTACAAGGGGTCCCTATTCGCTATCCTGGGACCGAACATCGTGTGCCGAAGTGGCTCCGGCGCCTCCTTCGAGCTCATGAGCGCTACCGGGAACAACCCCATTAGTTCCCTGCCCACCGGGTTTAGCGTGAACTGGACGGGTAGCTCGAATATCAGCTTCTCGCCAAGTGCCAGTGCCTATCCCGTTACCGTGAATTCCGCCGCCAACGGCCCTGGTGAATGGGTAAAGGCTACCATCACCTTCCCGGATGGCTCGACGGACACCGTGACGAGAAGTTTTGTCTGGTCGGGTGTTCCGGCTTATGTGAGCTCCATCTCTACCTCCCAATGGACAGCGGGCGGCCCGGGATATATGGCCATTACAGTGAACCAGTCGAATACCGAACTATACGGCTGGCCCTTTAACACGGGCGATGTGGTGCCGCCTAACGGGAATCTCGATTCGCATGGGGCCAGCAGTTATAACTGGACCTGCTCCGGCCTGACCTACACCCAAAATCCTGCACTCAGCGCCGGGTATCGGTATACGCAGGGCGGATTTTCCGGCACCGGCGCCGCCACCATGACGATAAATGCCAGCAATACCTGTGGGTCGACGTCAAACTATCAGGCCCTCAATGTGACCTCCGGCGGCTATTCCTATGCCTTGTTCCCCAATCCGGCGAGCAGCCAGGTAACGGTGAATGTGACCCCGGGTGCGGCCGCGTCCACGGGGGCTGCTGCTGTTGCTGTTGCGCCGTCCGCATCCCCGGCGACCTATACTATCAGGGTAGTCGATGGCTCCGGGGTAGTGCGCTATACGTCGAGGAAGACGGGGAATAGCTTCACCATTCCCGTGAGCAGCCTGAAGGCAGGGAATTATGAGGTGGAATTGAGCGATGGGAAAACGGTGTCGGGTAAGCCGCTGCTGATCGTGCATTAGGGAAAGGCGCTTACAGGACTTTTTGGAAATGAAAACCCAGAATGGCGTAGCCTTCGTTGAAATAGAATTTATGTGATTTGCTGTTTTGAACGTAGGTATTCAGCTCGATGGTGTTGCAGTCGTGCCGGCGGGCCCACTGATCGATACAGGCAAAAAAATACTTTCCCACGCCTTTCGAGCGCAGGTCGGGGTCGACGATGACATTGTCGACTTCCAGCTGCTTTCCCGAATAGAAGCGTACGGTGATCCAGCCGTTGGTCACGGCGACCAGCTTTCCCTCCTGCCATAGGCTCAGGCAATGGTAGGTCGGGAACCTGAACATCTCTTCCAGGTGTCCGCGGAAGATTTCCGGGTCCATTTCTGGATGCAGCTTATTGGCGAGGGGAACGATGGCGGAGCTGTCCTCGACTGTGAGTTCCCGGAATTCGAAGGCGATATCGGTTTGAGTGGTCGGTCTGTTGTCCATGGCTTTACTTTTTCCTT
>DASYZH010000293.1:0-2030 GCA_035946435.1 Puia sp.
TAATCGCCGTATGTGCCTGCGCACCCGCGATGATCCGCAAACGCGGCGCCTGCGCCATGCCCTTCTCGTTGATATCCCATCCCAGTCGCTGCAAAAGCCGGTATCGAGCCGCTGCCAGCCCGCAGAAATTAGCCATCGACGTACCGCTTACATAGCTGGCGACGGTAGGGGCGGGAAGCCCGAAGAGGGTCCCCAACCACCCTTCGACCACGGTCTCCAGTTGCCCGGCGACGGGCGACATTACGTTCATGGCAGCATTCTGATCCCAGAAGCCGGCAAGCTGCCGGGCCGCGAGCCCTGCCGGCACCGCGCTGCCGTTCACAAACCCGAAATACCGGCCGCCCAGCTGCGCGACAGTGGCCGGCGCACCATAACGATGGAGCAGCCCGATCACCTCGGCGGCGCTGCAGGAACCCGCCGGCAGCGGCTCTTCAAAATGTTGCAGCTCCTGCAGGGCAGCTTCCGTAGGAAAAACATTCCGTTCAAACACGGCATCGAGATAGGCCAGGCCATTCGTTTGCGCCTGTTCAAAAACCGCCTTGTCGGTTATCTCCCGGAACATAGCATCCTGGAGTAGGGTGGTAGCATTCATACAGTAAACCTCCCACAAAAATTCGGTTAAAAACAGGCCCAGATTTTTATTTTTCGCCTTTATCAGTGCGCAGCCGCGGCGCCGCTACCGGTCCTCCATCCACTGCAGAAAACTCTGCGACCGCTCCTTATTGATCAGTAGCGTATCAGGCGCCGGGACCACGAGATGCACGATCAGCTTCCGCATAAAGTAATGCTCCACCTCCCTGATGGCGCTGAAGTTGATCAGGTACTGCCGGTTCAGCCGAAAGAACTGCGTAGCCGAAACCAGCCCCGCGACCTGATCCAGCGATTGCTGGAGGGCATAATCCTGCTGCTCGAAAGTACGAATGGTCGTCGACCCATGCCGGATATAAAAAAAGGCGATGCGGTCCGTAGCGACAGTGAGATATTTTTGTTCTTTGAAGACAAGAAAACTTTTCTTGCCGCCTGCCGGCGGCACGATCCGCGCCAGGAGCCCGGAGACATCCGGTGCAAAGAAACGGCTCAGCTCATCGATCTTTTTAAACACAAGGGCAACATCTTCTTTCGTAAAAGGTTTGACGATATAAGCGATCCCATTGGCCTTGAAAGCCTCCAGCGAATAATGATCGAATGCCGTACAAAAGACCACGGGACAATCGACCTTCACTCCCCCGAAGATCTCGAAACAAAGCCCGTCGGAAAGTTGGATATCCATAAAGATCAGGTCGGGCGCAGGGTTGGCGGAAAGATACTGCACCGAAGCCTCGATACTCTGTAGTCTGGCGACCACCGAAACGCCGGGCCGTACCGTCGCGATCATACCCTCCAGCAACCTGGCCGTCTTGACTTCGTCCTCAATGATGATGATATTCATGAACGATCGGGAGTTTGATAATAAAGGTAGTATCGCTCGTGATGATCTCGATCTTCTTGTTGAGCAGATGACGATAACGCATGTCGATATTCTTGAGCCCCACCCCCAGCGATGTTTCTTCCGTTCGTTTGGGCTGCCGCTGGTTTTCCAGGATCAATTGGTCTCCGTGTGAATAAAGCCGGATATGCAGCGGCCGTTCCAGTGAGACCACATTGTGTTTTATACAGTTCTCGATCAGCAGTTGCAGGGTAAAAGGGGGGATCAGTGTACGCAGGACGCCTTCGTCAAGCGTATCCGTAAATGTAATTCCCTCTTCGAACCGCTGCTTCAACAAAAAGAGATAGGCGGAGACGATCCGCATTTCCTCCGACACATGGATCAGATCCCGCTTGCGGCTTTCCAGCGTGAACCGGTAGAACTCCGCCAGCTTTTGAACAAAATCCGCCGTATGCGAATCCTCACTCTCCACCATCGCCTTCAGGGTCGTAAGACTGTTGAACAAAAAATGCGGGTTCACCTGCTGTTTCAACAGCTCGTATTGCGCCTCCAGGTTGTCTACCTTGGTCCGCTCCAGCTCGAGGCTGACCTGCTGGTTCTCGTA